>JBFLKI010000102.1:0-8918 GCA_040883135.1 Desulfotignum sp.
CTGCTGAGACCTATCTGATGACCGGCACGGGACAGGACATTCTTTTTTCCCCGTCCAGGGAACCCAGGGCCACCCGGCTGCCGCCGGCCGGCGGGGTGGAAAGGGCAGCGGTTCATTTTGATCAGCCGGTGCTGACACCCGATGACCGGCAGGCCGTCCGGGATCTTGTCCGCCGGGTCCGGCAGACGATCCCGGGCACGCCCGGGATCGAAGGAGAGGGTCCCTATGACATCGAACTGGGATTTGTCAACGGATCCCTGCGCCTGTTTCAGATCCGTCCGTTTGTCGAAAACAGGAAAGCCGGCATCCTGACCTATCTGCAGACGCTGGACCGGATGAATCTGGCTCCGGAAACCGTTTTGCTGCATCAGGAGGTGACCCCGTGACAGAACGCCGTTCCCATCCAGTTCCTGGTTTATTGACCGGATTCACCTGCCTGTGCATCAGCCTGTTTCTGTTTCTGACATCTGCCGGAGCCTACCCGGTGGACGGGTATGACACCACCGGGATCCGCCGGCTCAAACGACTGGCACCGGCCCTGTCCGGCCAGGCCGGAATACCTTCGGACCTGCCGCCGGGTGCCCGGCTTGCCGCGGAACAGATCACGCTTCACCTGACATCGACCCCCCTGGATCTGTCAGACACCGGTGCGCTGATCGATTCCGGTTTGCAGCGGCAGATCCAGGCCCTGTTTCCCAACCGGGATGAGAGCTATTCCCTGGTGGTGCTGGACATCTCACCGGACCGGCCGGTCAGGATGGCATGGCAGCAGGCCGACCGCAGATTTCCAGTGGGCAGTGTCGGCAAGCTGGCCGTGGCTGCCGGGCTGTTTGCCCAGGTGCAGCAGCTGTTTCCCGATGATGTGGAAAAGCGCCGTCACCTGCTGAAAACCCGGATGGTTACGGCCGGGCCCTGGATCATCTCCGATCATCACAATATTCCCGTGTTTGTGCCGGAAACCGGTGAATACAGCAGCCGGCCGGCCCGGACTGAGGACCGGTTCTCCCTGTATGAATGGGCGGATCACATGATTTCCGCCAGCGCCAATGCCGCGGCCAGCGTGCTTTGGAAGGAGCTTGTTCTGATGCGTCATTTCGGATCCAGCTACCCGCCCGACCGGGAAACCGAAGACGGTTTTTTTGCCGCAATCTCAAAAACAGCCCTGTCCGATCTGGCCGAAGCAGTGGTAAACGAACCCTTGTCCCGGGCCGGCCTGTCCCGGCAGGATTTTCATCTGGGCAGCCTGTTCACCAGTGAAGGAAAAAAACGCATTCCCGGCACAGGGGACAGCCGGGCCACACCGCTGGGGCTGCTCAAATATCTGGTGGCCCTGGAACAGGGCCGGCTGGTGGATCCCTGGTCCAGTCTGGAAATCAAGCGCCTGATGTACACCACGGCCCGGCGGATCCGGTATGCCTCCTCCCCGGCCTTAGGGGGGGCTGCCGTATATTTCAAATCCGGCAGCCTGTATAGGTGTATGCCGGAACCGGGGTTTACCTGCAGAAAATATATGGGCAACCAGGAAAATGTCATGAATTCGGTGGCCATCGTCGAGCACACGGATTCACGGATCTACCTGGTCGCGCTGATGACCAACGTACTGAAAAAAAATTCAGCCGTGGACCACCAGACCCTGGCCACCCAGATCGATACGATACTCAGGACGCTGCCTTAGACCAAAGGCATCGGATAGGTTTGTGCCGCTTTTTTCGGGCCAAGTGCAAACCGGCCCGATTTTCTGAGGGCAAACCGGGCCATGTCCCTGACGTTCCGGGCCGGGCTGTCCAGCAGTGCCGCCATATGGGGGATATACCGGTCGTCGTCCATAAACGCCAGCAGATAAAGGGTTTTGGCCTTTAAAAAATCATCCTGGCTGTTGAGCAGGGCCACGCAGGAGTCGTATTCTCCGGGTATCTCTTCTTCAAGGGAATGACGGGCGCTGTCAGATGCCATCCTGGCGGTTTCAATGACCGGCAGGACCAGATGCTTGAGACGGCCGTCCAGGATGTTGTCCAGAAATTCCATGGCGCTCATGCGGATTTCCCGGTCTGTGCTGCAGATGCCCTTGTAGGCGCTGTACATTTCCACGGGGGGATATTTGAGACCCAACAGCCGGAACACCCTTTCCAGGCTGGCATCCAGACGGACCTCAAGCCCCTGTATCAGCTGTTCCCTGGCCCGGGAGATATCCGCCCCGTTTTTTGTGCTTAACGGATCAGATTCAATCCGCTTCTGGGCATACAGGATCATGAGCATATCCATGTAATCTTTGGTTTCGTTTCTGATCCTGGGCACCACCCGGATGTGATCGAAAAACAGGGTGCCGGACCGGATCCGCAATTTGTTCAGGGCCCGGATCACCTCGTACCTGAGTCCCAGATCCGTCTGGGCCAGATGGCGGGACAGCAGATCCACCGCTTTCTGGCTTCCCGACGATGCAATCACTTCCGGCAGGCGTTTTCGAATATTATAGGGAAGATAGGGGTTGGACAGATGGTCGCCAAGCTGATCCAGCAGCGGCGTCCCATAGTGGCTTAATGCGGTCATGGCGGTATTTTTCAGTATGGGTTTTCTGCCCAGAAACGAGAGAAGAACCCGTATGAACTGCGGATGTCCGGTCTGACCCGCCCCTTGAATGGCCGCGGTCACCACCTCGGTATCCGGGTCTTCCATGAACAGATACAGATAGGAATACAACGGATATATATCGGACAGGCTGATGGCCTGTATGCAGATTTTTTTGACAGACCGTGCCCGGGCAGCGTCTGTGATGCCCGGAATCGCATCCAGGCGTTCCTGGATCAGCCTGTCCGGTGCGAACCGGGCTTTCAGTGTCCGGTTTTTCCGGGCCTCCCTGACCAGGCACAGCAGGGCCGCATCTCTGATCCGGTGGTCCTGATTTTCCAGAAACGATGTCATACTGAGGGTCTGATCCTCAGCATGGTGGAACAGATATCGAACCGCCTCGGACTGCAGGGTCAGATGATGTGACTTCAGCAGTTCACGGGCTTTGGGGGACACATCAATCTGTTTTGAAAAATACAGCTGCCTCAGCGCTTCAACGGCGATATCGGGACTGGCATGGCCCAGGAGCCGCACAAAACAGCCAGTCAGCCTGTCACTGTGGAATGCGGATATCATCTGGAGCATTTTTCGGATATCTTTTTCATCCGGTCCGGTCAGTACCTGGACAATCTTTTCAATGACCTGTGCATTGTCCGGAATCGGTCCGGCCAGACGGGTCCCGGTATCGTCCAGCTGGTCAAACTTATCTTTAAAGGACTGAATATACGCGGTTTTGACGTGATGAATCAGTACCAGCCAGGCCGCGACAAGGATGAACAGGATCCAGCTGATCTGGGCGGGGGAGATTTTTGCGGCAAACACCAGAAAGATCAGTATCACGCCGCCGATGGCCCCGGCAGTGCTGTCCACAAATACATCGATGAACGCCTTGGCCTGGTTTTTTATCTTCAGGGGAACCGGTAGAAACAACAGTTCCATGCTGGATTTGTTCAAAGAGTTCTTGAACCCGCCTTCACTCAGCTTGAGCACCACCGCCGACCACAGCGCCGGATGAATCAAGGTGACGATCCCCCCGAGACATACGGCGGCCGGCAGAAAGAACAGGGAGGAACCGACACCGGCCAGTTCGATGATCCGGCGAGTCAAAAACAGCTGCACCAGCAGAGCGATGATATTGAGATTGGACATCCAGAACCCTAAAAATGCGGCCAGGTGGTCCTGGTCGGTGATCACGGATGATACGATGGCATTGAACTGGTAGTCTACCAGCCTTGCCACAATGACGCTGAGGGCCAGGATCACGGACAGGTATCTCAGGTGCCTTGATTTGAGGATCTGCATGAGGGTCGAATGTTCGGCCTCCGGCGGCAGAGACCGCAAATCCGGCCGGACGGTCTGGTCCGGACGGCCGCAGGTTTTCCACATGACATTCATGATCCTGACACACAGAAACAGGCAGACCGCCCCGATCAGGATCAGATTGTCGCCCCCCAGAGAGGGCGCCAGAAGCCGGGTCACATATCCGCCGGCAATGCCGCCGATGATCGCCCCGGATCCGATGGGACCGAACAGACGCTTGGCTTCCCGCAGGTTGAAGAAGTGTCCGGCGGCTAGCCAGAACTGGGAAACACAGATCAGAGCCGCCAAACCGGTCCAGACAAAAAACAGATATAGAAAAACGCCCTGAACCCACTGGTAGTGAATAAAGACCCAGAACACCAGCAGCAGGAAAATTGCGCCGGTCAATGTTGATTTCATCAAGGTTTCCAGAGCGGTTTTCCTGAGCATGACCGAATACCCGTATGACAGGGTGGCGGCAAAAAAGGCGGTCAGGATATAGGCAAACGGCAGTTGCCGGGCGCCGAACTGGGTCAGAAACAGGGCGGTGCTCACGGGTTTGATCATCATCAGGGCGGCGATAAGCAGCAGCAGGTAAAAAAACATTCCCACCGTCCGGTGCCTCTCGCCTTCCCGGATATCAAACAGTTTTTGAAACAGGTTCAAAAGCGGATATGGCTGTCCCGCGGATGAATGGGGCCGTATCATAAGGAGCGGGCCGCATGCCGGTGTGCGGGGCTCTCGGTGAGAACCGCTTCAAGTGCGGGAATCAGTTTCCGGAGAATGGTTTCCCCGTTCGGGTTGTCAATCAGGGCCACGGCGATGTAGCGCCGCCATTCAGGCCCCCAGACCAGGACCGAGTCGGAATGCCATGTTTTCCAGGTGCCGGATTTCCGGAAAACAAAGGCCTGGGGCACGGTTTGTTTAAGGGCGCTGACAAATTTGTGTTCAATTCCGGGATTCACCAGAACTTCAAGCATCTCCCGGCTTCTTTCCCGGCTGATCAGCTTTCCCATGGCCAGCTGGTAGTAAAACCGGCAGACCTGACTGGCGGTGGCGGCATGGCTCAATCCCTTGATCGGTTCAGGCAAACGCCTGCCGGTTCTGGCATATTCCTTACCGACCCAGAGCCCCCCGCCCTGGGCCGCGTCGTAAAATTCATACCCGTTCAGGGTCAGTATCTGTTGAATCCGTTCCATGCCCACTCTTTCGATCATTCGGGAGGCGGCCTGGTTGTCTGATGTCCGGATCATGAGGTGCAGGTCCCTGGTTATTTCGGGTGTCTGTTCGAGGGTCCGGTTTTCAAAACAGTAAAACGCGGCCAGAAGAATCGCGATCTTGGGAAGGCTGGCCGCATAGATCATCTCATTGCCGTTCACCCCGGCAAAGCGTATTCCCGACGGATCTGTCAGATCCACCAGTCCTACGGTCATTTTCTTTTCGCGGATCAGCCTGCGCCAGAGCGGTGTCTGGTTCAGCCGCTGTTCAAGCTGATCCTGCAGCTGTCTGTCCGTCAGCTCACACAGCGGTTTGACTGATTCAGGACCCAAGTTCAGTGGCAGCGGCAGGAACGGATGGGCTGTTTCGCTTCCCTCCAGAATGCCGGTCAGGGACAGCACCATCAAAATTACAACGATCTGTTTCATGAGAGTATCGGGATACGCCTCGCCAGGTTAAATGATAAGGCATATTCTATCAGACCGCGGGATGGCCTGTCAATCTTGAAGTATGGGTCGTTTGACCGGCAGCAGCACCTCAAAGGCGGTGCCCCGGGGTTTGATATCCACCACCTCCACCCGGCCCTGGTGGGCTGTGGCGATCTGTTTGACATTGGCCAGGCCCAGGCCCGTGCCGATGGTCTTGGTGGTAAAAAAGGGTTCGAAAATGTAAGGCAGGGCTTCGCCGGAAATGCCTTTGCCGTCGTCCTGGACCCGGATGACGGCAAAGACACCGGTGTCCAGGTGCCGGACAGTGGTAGAGATGACGAGGGTGCCGCCATCTCCTATGGAATCCAGCGCGTTGAGCAGCAGGTTGATCACCAGTTGTTCCAGCCTGGACCGGTCCGCCAGGATGCATGGGAGGGCGGCGTCCGTCTGAATGGTGCAGCAAATATTCTGCTGGGTCAGTTTGACCTCCAGCAGTTCGGTACACCGTTCTATCACCTGGTTGAGGTCGGTTTCGGCCAGGTCCAGGGTCATGGGCTTGGCAAAATCCAGCAGCTGCTGCAGGATGGTTTCCAGGCGGTGGATCTCCCGTTCCGATATGGCCAGGCGCCGCTTGTCATTGCCGGTGAATGCCTGATTTTTGCCCAGGATCTGCAGGTTCATTTTCACCGATGACAACGGATTGCGGATTTCGTGGGACAAAGAAGCGGTCAGGTGTCCGATATAGGCCATGCGCTCCATTTTCCGACTCTTTTTTTCCATTTCCACCCGCCGGGTAATATCTCTGACAATGCACAGATGATGGGCCCGGCCTTTGAACCAGGAAGGCTTGAAATTGATCTCCGTGGGCAGGCAGGTGCCGTCACGGGTCCTGCGCAGGTATTCAAAGGCTTCGGGTTCTGTTCCGTCGGCAGTCATGCCGGTAATGATCTGTCTGACCCGGTCCCGGTTTTCAGCTGCCACAAAAGTGGGAAACGACTGCTGCAACGCTTGGTCCGGGGTCACACCGTGGAGTCTGCAAAACGCCGGGTTCACGTATTCGATCCTTTCCCCGCTCAGCACCAGGTATCCATCCTGGATCTCCTCCACCAGGCGCCGGTACTGCTGTTCCGATTCCTTGAGTTCCGCGGTCCGGGCCGCCACATCTTTTTCCAGGTGCCGGGCGTAGTCCTTGAGATAGGTTTCGTGCATTTTCTGAAAATGGCTGGAAAACCGGTGGATGGTATAGGCCAGGCCCTGGTTGACCGCTTCGATGTTTCTGCACAGCAGCGGTCTTGGAGATTCCACCACCAAAATGGGAATCACGATTTCTCTGAACAGCTCAAATGCTTTTTGCACGTCAGCCAGAGGGAATCCGGCCTCCAGACGGATCCGTGTGATCTCGCTGATGAAATGGTTGATACGGGCATAGTCGTTATCCGCCAGAAGCCGGCAGAAGGCATTGCAGGCATCGGAGGTGGTCCGGGAAAGCTCCTCTTCGGGCCGTCGGGAATACCGGGGTGAAACCTGCGCATGAAGCCGGTGCCGCCATTCTGATAAAATCCGGTTCCTGTGGCGGTCCAGGAACGTATCCCAGGAAAAAGGACCGCATTTCTCAGGGCCCGGTTCTGTGACGGGGCCTGACGGGGTCATGGAATCCGGCGATGAAAAATGACCGGAGTCATCGCGTCAGCTCCGGGTTTTTTCGGTGATCTTACGCAGCTCACTGTCTCTGACCTCCCGCCGCAGGAGTTTGCCCACCTTGGATTTGGGCAGCATGTCCCGGAATTCCACATAACCGGGTACCTTATAGGATGCCAGGCGGTCGGCGCACCACTTGATCAGCTCCACGCCGCCCACCCCCCGGGCATCCTCCTTGAGCACCACAATTGCCTTGATGCGCTCTCCGGTTTTTTCATCCGGCACGCCGATGACGCAGGCGTTGATCACCGTGGGATGGTCCTGGAGCACGGCTTCGATCTCGGAGGCCGACACCCGGTATCCTTTGTGTTTGATGATGTCTGCGGACCGTTCCATGTACACCAGCTCGCCGTCCGGCTTGCAGGACACGAAATCCCCCATGCGGCAGTACACCTTGTCGTTGACTTTGACATAGGTGCGCTGAGTTTCCTCGGGCTTGCCGTAATACTCTTTGAGGGCATGGGGGGAAGACACCAGCAATTCTCCGCTTTGTCCGTCATCCACGCATTCCAGGGTCACCGGGTCCACCACGATGCACTCCCGGCTTTTCAGCGGATATCCGATGGAGCCGGAGGACGGTTCGGTGCCGATTTTGCTGTAGGTCACATGTCCGGCTTCGGTGGAGCCGTACACCTGGTAGATGGGCAGGTCATACAGCTCCTTGAACCGGTTCATCACCTTGCCGGGCAGCACATCCCCGCCGCAGAAGCAGTATGTGAGAGACGACAGGTCATACTGGTCCAGGCGGTCGTTCTCCAGGATCATCCGGTACAATGCCGGCACCCCCAGAAACCACCGGGCCCGGTACCGCTGGATCGATTCCAGAATGGCATCCACCTGGGGCTGGGGCATGAGCACCACCATGTTGCCCCGGTTCAGGCCGATGGCCATGAAAAACCCCAGGGCCATGATGTGAAACAGCGGGTTAATGGCGATGTAGACATCTTTGCCCTCCTTGAGGTGATCTCCGGCCACATCAAAGGTCACGTCGTTGATGTAGGAAGTGGCACCGGTATGGTTGCCCGGCACCCCTTTGGGAAACCCGGTGGTGCCGCCGGTGTAAAGGATATAGGAAAGATCGTTCAATGGGTCCAGGTCCGGTTTTTTCGAAATGGGTGGGCCCTTGAGCAATGATTTGAAAGGCAGCACCCGGTCGTCAAACGTCACCCGGCCTGAAGGCACCCTGTCCAGGATCACGCCCATGGCCCGCTTCCATACCGGCAGCAGCTCGGTCAGCTGGGTAACGATGGCCCGCTTCAGTTCAGTATTTTTAAAGGTTTCCTGGACATACCCGAAATTGGTGTCCATGCAGATAATGGTGTCAGCCCCGGAATCATTGATCATGTAGGCGATCTCATGGGAGGTGTAGATGGGGGATACCGGTACCATCACGGCACCGGCCTTCTGGATACCCAGAAACGCGATAATCCACTGGATGCAGTTGGGAATATACAGCAGCACCTTGTCCCCCTTATCAATGCCCAGCGTCTGGAGCCCGCCGGCAAACCGTTCGGTGAGATCATGCAGCCGCCGGTAGGAGAACTTTTCTCCGAGATACACCACGGCGGTATTGTCCGGATAGGTGTCGCTCATCAGATCAAACCGCGAATAGGACAGTTCTTTTTCAAGGGGTATTGTGTCGACCATGGGTACTCCTTATTATGACATGCCGAAATAGGCGGATTTCACATCCGGGTTGTCCATGAGTTC
>JBFLKI010000013.1:0-14175 GCA_040883135.1 Desulfotignum sp.
CCTCGGCACCCAATGCTGCTGAAGGCGGAGACTTAGGTGTGTTTGATATCCAAACCTTCAGCGACAGCATCAAGGCGGCTGTAAAGCAGTTGGAAAAAGGGGAGTATTCCCGGATGATTTCCACCAATCAGGGCTTTCAGATAATTTATGTGGAAGATATTCTGGAAACCGGTGGAAAAACTTTGGAGGAGGCCGGCAAAGAAATCCAGGATGAGTTGTACCGGGAACAGGCAGAAGAGAAATTTGCCCGGTGGATCGAATCTTTGAAAAATAACGCCCATATCAAGATCATGCTGTAGCAGACATGTTGGATTTCAAGACAGATGCGATTCTTTTGCGCCGGATTGAATACGGGGATCATGATTTCATCATCACCTTCATGACAAAGGACAGAGGCAAGATTACCGTGATGGCCAAAAATGCCAAAAAAAGCGTGAAACGCTTTTCCGGTTCCCTGGATCTGTTTTCCTTCAACCATATTCAGTGCCGTCTTCCCCGGAAGAACAAGGATGCATTGCTGACGCTCGTGCAGACCGATCTGGAAAACGGGTTTGCCAACATCCGGTATGATGTGTATAAAACCGCATATGCCAGTTACTGGGCGGAGATGGTCTACCTGTGGCTGGAAGAGGGCAAAGCCCAGCCTAAAGTGTATGAGCTGCTGCTGTTTTCACTGGACATGCTGGACCGTTCCGATATGCCTAAAGAAGTGGTGAGTCTGCTGTTTCAGATCCGGTTTATGAGTGTTTCCGGATTTTCTCCCAATATTGAAAGGTGCGGGATCTGCCATGATCATCTGGACAACATTCCTGCAAAAATGCTGCGGTTTGATTTCAGGGAGGGGAAGATCGTTTGTCCCGCTTGTTGCGTGAACGGTTCGAGATACGGCCTGGATGTCTCCAAGGGGACATTGAAACAGCTGTTCTGGATGAACAATACCGATGTGGGAAAAGCGGACCGGATTCGTTTTTCCAGCTTTGCCGTCAGAGAAGGGCAGGTTCTGCTGGAATCTTTCATCGCTTTTCACATGGCCCGGGAATTCAAGACATTGACGTTTTTGAAACGGCTGAGAACGGAAACATGGACATAAGTCGGATTTTGGAGAACAATCCCGTCAGGGTCTCTGTCCCCTGCCGGGTGGATTTTGGCGGCACCCTGGATATTTCCACCTTTTATCTGCCCCTGGCCCATCTCAACCCGGCAGGGGTCAATATGGCCATGGATCTGCGCACAAACGTCACCTTGACCCCGTACCGTCGGGGCCGGATCAAGGTGTCATCAAAAGGATTCGACACAGCGGAATTCGAACAGGGAACCGCACCGTTCGATCATCCCATGGGGCTGATGTTTGCCTGCGCCCAGTATGTCAATGCCCATGGGGTGCATATTCACATTGATTCCGAATCTCCGCCCCGAAGTGCGCTGGGAGGATCTTCATGTGCGGCGGTCGCCATTCTGGCGGCGTTTGATGCGGCCCTGGGCAAACCGGTGGATCCGGCAAAGATCGCATGGCTGGCGCATTATATTGAATCCAGTGTGGCAGGGGTTCCCTGCGGTGTGCAGGACCAGGCGGCGGCCGCTTTCGGCGGCGCCCATCTGTGGGCGTGGAAAATGGGGGATTACGCGCCGGCGTTTGAGCGGTTTCCACTATTTGATTCGGAAGCCGCCCGCCGGGATTTTGCCGCCCATATGCTGGTGGCTTACTGCGGCATACCTCATGTGTCAAAAGACATCAACAGCCGATGGGTCACTGGATTTGTGCAGGGGAAAAACCGAACCGTTTTTGCCCGGATCATTGACCTGACCCGGGCGTTTTACACTGCCATTCGAAACAAAGCCTATTCTGAGGCCGCAGATCTGATGATCTGTGAAACACGGCTTCGTCAGGACATGACGCCGGATGTGATGGATGATACCGGAAAAAAACTGTTTGGTGCAGCCTGTGACCATCTTTGCGGGGCCCGTTTCACAGGAGCCGGCGGCGGCGGATGTCTGTGGGCTGTGGGCGGACGCAAAGAGATTGCTTCCCTGACGGAATCCTGGCAGTCCATACTGGATACGGTTCCGGAAGCCAAACTGTTGAATACGCGTATCGATCCACAGGGAATTTTGATTTTATGAGTCGGACAACAGGATGCGGGTGTCATTAAGAAATAAGAAGTTCCAGAACAAAGGAGAAACATATGCCGGGTTATGACCCTGAGAAAGATCAGAAGATCACGGAATGGAAAAACGAGGAAACCGGGTTGTTGATTTCCATCCAGCAGTACGGAGACGGGGAGCCCAAACTTCAGATCGGACCCAGGATCCTGAAGAAAAAAGACGGCACGGACCGGGCTCCATCCAAGGCCGGCCGGCTGTCTGTGGAAGATGTCATGTGGCTGTATGACATTATCGATGAGGTAAAGGATGCGTTGTCCGGCCTGGTTGGACCTGAGTGAAAAGTCCCTGGTTCCGCCATTAGGGACCCGGCAGGCACCTTCGCTGGGACCGGTGGCGGTCATGGTTTCTACCGCAGCGGACCTGAAACTGATTCAGCCCATTTTGAATGCGGAATCGGATCGGACCGTTCCTTTTTTCGTCAGCCGCCTCATCACGGATTCCCATGGGATCGCCGTTGCAGGGCCGTTTGTAGGGTCTCCCTATGCCGCCATGATGATGGAATCCCTGGTGGCCAAAGGTACCAGACAGATTTTGATTCTGGGATGGTGCGGCAGTCTGCGGGGGGATATCCAGGTGGGGGATTTGATCGTTCCGGACCGGGGGCTGGTGGATGAGGGCACATCCAGGCACTATGCCGCCCTGGATCCCGTCACCCCTCAGACCTTTCCAAATCCGGATCTTACCGGAAAACTGGCAAAATATCTTGAAACAAGAGGATTGACCTGTATTCAGGGCCCGGTGTGGACCACGGATGCCATTTACCGGGAAACACCGAAAAAGATCGCCTGGTTCAAGGACCAGGGGGCTGTTGCCGTGGAGATGGAATGCTCAGCCCTGTTTTCCGTGGCCGCATTTAAAAACGTCGATGTGGCGGCCCTGCTGGTGGTGTCCGACAGTCTGGCCGCCGGAAACTGGGATCCGGGATTTCGTCGGTCCCGGTTCAAAACCGCCCGGCAGGAGTCCTGTGAAGCGATCCTGGGATTTGCCCGACATCTGGCAGAGGGTCATACACCGAGGCCCTGGTTGAACACGGATAACGACAACTGAGAGGCCGGTGATGAAATCACGCATTGAATATCGGGTCAGGCAGCTTCAACAGATGTTGACCGATCACAATTATTATTACCATGTGCTGGATGATCCCAAAATTTCAGATGCCGAATATGACCGGCTCATGCAGGAACTCATTGGGCTGGAAACTGCCAATCCTGAGCTCAAGACCCCGGATTCCCCCACCCAGCGGGTGGGGGGAGCGCCTTTGCCGGCATTTGACCATGCAAAACACAGCATTCCCATGCTCAGCCTGGATAATGCCTTTTCCGACCAGAATATCTTGGAGTTTCATGCCCGGGTGCTGAAAAATACCGGAAGTGACGATCTTTTGTACACGGCTGAGCCCAAACTGGACGGGGTGGCCATTGAGCTGCGGTATGAAAACGGGATCCTGGTTCAGGCCGTGACCCGTGGGGACGGGTTTGTGGGAGAAGTGGTCACGGACAATGTGCGCACCATCCGGTCGGTGCCCTTAGGGTTGCGGGCGGATGCGGCATCCTGTCCGGATCTGCTGGAGGTCCGGGGAGAGGTGTTCATCTCCCGGGCCGGATTTCAGGATCTGAACCGGCAGCGCGAAAACCGGGGAGAGCCGGTATTTGCCAACCCCAGAAATGCCGCCGCCGGATCACTTCGGCAGCTGGATTCCGCTGTCACCGCTTCCCGGCCCCTGGATCTGTTTGTTTACGGCAGGGGCCAGGTTGAGGGACTGACATTTGATTCCCAGTCCGAATTTCTCGATGCCCTGACTGCATTGGGGTTTCCAGTGAATCCCCTGGTAAAAAAACAGATCACAATTGATCAGGCCCTGGCATTTTACCGGGAACTGATAGACTTGCGACCGGAGCTGCCTTATGAAATCGACGGCATGGTGATCAAGGTGGATCGCGTGGATTTTCAGCAACAGCTGGGCGAAAAGATCAAAAGTCCGCGATGGGCCATTGCCTGTAAATTTGCGGCCATCGAAAAAATCACCCGGATCAGGGATATTCTGGTCCAGGTGGGCCGAACCGGCACCCTGACGCCGGTGGCGGTGCTGGAACCGGTGCAGGTGGGCGGCGTGACCGTGTCCCGGGCCACGCTGCACAACATGGATGAGATCCGGAAAAAGGATATCCGCATCGGTGACAACGCCCTGATCACCCGGGCCGGGGACGTGATTCCCAAAGTGGTGACCATCCTGCCGGCCGACCGTACCGGCACGGAACAGATGTTTGACATGCCCTCGCACTGTCCGGTGTGCCGCTCGGGTGTCCAGCGTTTGGAAGGAGAGGCGGCGGTGAAGTGCATCAATGCGGCCTGCCCGGCCCAGCGCAAGGAACGGATCCGTCATTTTGCCTCCAAAAAAGGATTTGACATCGAAGGGCTGGGAAAAAAACTGGTGAACCAGCTGGTGGATGAAGGATTGCTCACGTCATTTGCCGATCTGTTCACATTGAAACCGGAGAAGTTGATCCCTTTGGAGCGGATGGCGGAAAAATCCGCCCTCAACCTGGTCACAGCCATTGACAATGCCCGGCGGATTCCTTTGCACCGGTTCATCTTTGCGTTGGGCATCGACCACACCGGCGAACATGCGGCACGGCTGTTGGCCCAGCATTTCACCACCCTGGATGATCTGATGGCCGCCGCCAAAGAAGACCTGGAAGCGATTCACGGAATGGGGGCCATCACCGCCGAGGCCATTGCCGGCTTTTTTGCCAGTCCTGAAAACAGGGCGTTGATTTCTCAACTCAAACAAGGCGGGGTGGAGATTTTCAACTCCCTTGCGGAACACCAAGAAAAAAAGGATCACATGTTTGCCGGCAAAACCATGGTACTCACCGGCACACTGACGGGCATGACCCGGACCGAAGCCAAATCACGCCTGCTGGCCCTGGGCGCCAAAGTGACCAACAGTGTATCAAAAAAAACCGATTTTCTGGTGGCGGGAACAGAGGCCGGGTCCAAACTGGCCAAAGCAAGGGATCTGGGTGTCCCGGTGCTGGATGAAGACCGGTTTACAGTCCTGTTGGAATCCTGATTCATATCAGTCCGGCCTGTCTGCCACAACCACGCGGTTCCGCCCCTCATGCTTGGCCCGGTACATGGCCTTGTCAGCCCGGGCCATCAGGCTGTCCAGCGTATCTTCGGGAGCATAACCGGCCACACCGCAGGAAATGGAGATCCGGGGGATATCGTCCTGGGAATGCCCTTTCGGTAAATCAATGGTTTGAACCGCATCCAGAAGTCGGCGGACGATGGGAATCGCCTGGTCCGTTGTTCCCGTAATGAGAATGACAAATTCATCTCCTCCCCACCGGACCAGCATGTCATTGTCCCGGATGGTGGCCGCCGCAATGTCAGCGATATTCGTTATAACCTGATCGCCGGCAAGATGGCCTAAAGTGTCGTTGAGTTCTTTCAACCGGTCAATGTCAAACAGAATGATGGTCAGGTCCATGTTTTTTCTGCGATTGGCATCGGTATGAAAATGAAACCGCCGTTCGAATTCCCGCCGGTTGTATGCTTTGGTCATCTTATCCGTGGTGGCCATGAATTCCAGCTGATGTTGAAAATAGTTGACCACCAGGATGGCGATCAAAATTGTGATGAGTGTGATGCCCAGGCCGATGAAAAAGTTCTGTACAAACGTGGTCTGAATCGATTTAAGGGCCAGGGTTTCATCCTGCTCCACCAGCAGGTACCAGTCCAGTTCCTCCACGAACCGGCTGGTCAGAAGAATGTGGCTGTCGGGGGTATCGTATTCAAAGAACGCGGGCTGATTGCCGGCTGCCATGATATCATCGGCGATCGTTTCGAGTCCCGGCTGGTCAAAAATGGATGTGGTCAGAATTTTGGACTGATCCGTATGAACCTGGATGATGCCGTCCGGGCTGACCATGTAGATGCTTCGGTGATATCTGGTTCGATAGTCATCCAGAAGCGATGCCACCCGGTCAAAGTCCAGCCCCACCCCCACCACGCCCAGAAACCGGCCGGCATCAGAGGTAAGACGGTGGTTGATGAAAATGGTCAGGTGGTTCTGTTCCGCTTCATTGGTATCCACATCCAGGTCATATTCCACTTTTTTTTCCCTGAACCGGTAATACCAGGCGTCATGGTCGTCATCCGGATGGACCTGTTTGAGGATGCCCTTGAAATGATAATAGTTCCCTGTGATATCCGACACAAAAAAAGAGGAGAAAAATCCGTATTTTTCCTGAATTTCCGTCAAATATCGGATGATTTGATCCGTCTGTGTTTCACCGGCTGTCACCCAGTCTTTGAGAAATGTGTCATTGGCCATCAGCGATGACACGAAAATCGGTCGCATCAGATCCCGCTGGATTTCCGAATAGATGTTGTCCCGGGCCAGTGGCAGGCTGGTTTCGACAATGGAGGAATGGATCTGTCGCTTGGATGCCCGGTATGAGATGATATTGGTGATAAGAAAGCCGGAAAGCAGAATCAGGGTGAGGGCAACTATCAATCGGGTTCGGATGGAAAAAAATGGCATGGGTTTCCCTAAAAAGAACTCTTATACAGGTTATAGGAATGAACGGTTCCGTCCAAAGCGTCTTTCAACGGGTTTCAGTCAAAAGATGCGTCTGAAACCCGTTATCGAATCCGGGCATGCCCGCGTGAGGCATCTAATCGGTAGCTCACCTGGAATCAGTTTTGTCGTGTTCCAGCCCCCTGTCTTTATTTGCCGGCGTCGTTAAAATTGAAGCCGTACCCAAACGGATCGGTGTCATCCACCACAAACTGGTGAAATCCGGTGATCCAGGCTTTTCCGGTGATTTCCGGTACAATGGCGGGCCGGTCTCCCAAAGTTGTTTCCTTCACGATTTTTCCCGTGAACTCCGTACCGAACACACTTTGATAGGCATAGGGGTCACCGGGCTTCAGCCGGCCTTTGTGGTGAAGAAATGCCATTTTTGCGCTGGTGCCGGTGCCGCAGGGGGATCGGTCCACCTGTCCGGCCCCGAACACCACGATGTTGCGGGGGGGATCGGTGTTCTCGTAAATTTCGGTCAATGCGACTGAGGCAGCAAGCCCTGACACCGGATGTGAAAAGGAGAACTGACGGTTCACCGCCGTTCTTATGGCCATGCCCAGTTTTTTCAGCGCATCGATATGGGCCGGAATCACCGGAAGTTTCAGGTGATCGGCATTGACCAGGGCAAAATAGTTGCCGCCGTAGGAGATATCCACCGGAATCGAACCGATGCTGTCCAGCTGGATTTCCATGGATTCACAGAAAAAGGATTCCCTGTTCTGAATGGTCACCCGGGAGACCCGGCCATTTTCCATGACAGCCCGGGCATGGATCAGTCCGGCTGGCGTATCCAGGGCCAGGGTTTGGACGGTGTCGGATTTCCGGTCATCTGAAGACAGCATTCCGGTTTCCAGAAGCACCACCACGGCCCCCATGCTGCCGTGGCCGCACATGTCCAGATATCCGCCGCTGTCCATGAAAATCACACCGGCCTGGGCACTCTCTGTGACCGGTTCGGTAAGGATGGCGCCAAACATGTCCTGGTGGCCTCGGGGTTCCAGCATGAGCATTTGCCGGATATGGTCTTTGTTTTCGGACAGCCAGTGCTTTTTGTCGATCATCTGTTTTCCCGGAATGTGGCCGATGCCGGATGTGACCACCCGGGTGGGCTCGCCCATGGTGTGGGTGTCGACCGTGGTAACGGTGTGGGTAAAATTCATGATAAAATAAGTCCTTTTAATAAAAAAACACTGGTTTCCAGGTGATGCTGCCTGGAAACCAGTGTGAGTGTTCCGATTTTCATGAAACCAGGGTCAATTGCGTGATGCCGGATTATCTAAGGGCGAACACCTCTTCCGGCAGCCACATAACAATCTGCGGAAAGAACAGAATCAGCAGCACCACAAACAGCTGCATGAACAAAAACGGCAGTATCGATTTATAGATATCCGCCATGCTCACCTCGGGCGGCGCCACCCCCTTGAGGTAAAACAGGGTGAATCCAAAGGGCGGGGTCAGATAATCCATCTGCACCTGGGTCATGAAAAGGACCCCGAACCAGACCGGGTCATATCCGAGATGAACCACGATAGGCAGAAACACAGGCACGGTAATCATGATCTGAGTGATTTCATCCAGAAAAAATCCCAGGACAATCAGGGTGATCAGGATGATACCAAAAATGACCGCTCTGTTTTCCAGGCCCAGCATCATGTCTCCGATCAGGCCCTGGCCACCTGTACGGAAAAAGATACTGGTAAAGCAGGCGGCTCCGAACAGAATCCACATGATCATGCCGTTGATGGACATGGTGCGGAAGCAGGCGTCCTTGAGGACGTCCCAGGTCAGGCGACGGTTGATGGCGGCACTGAGAACCGCACCGCCGGCGCCGACCGCCGCGGCTTCCGTGGGAGAGGCCAGTCCGGCGAAAATCGATCCCAGTACCGAGATAATGATCAGCATGGGCAGCACCAGGCTCTTGGCCAGTTTCAACTTCTGGAGAAAGGGGACCCGGTCTTCCTTCGGCAGGGCCGGACCCAGGCTGGGGTTCAGATAACACCGGATTCCGATATAGCTCATGTACAGAAACACCAGGATCAATCCGGGAATGATGGCGCCTGCAAACAAGCGGCCGATGGATACCCGGGCGATCATGCCGTAGATGACCAGAGACACGCTGGGCGGAATGAGCAGGCCCAGTGCCCCGCCGGCCAGAATCGGTCCGATGGCGATGCTTTTGTTGTACTGCATCTTGAGCATGATGGGCAACGCGATAATCCCCATGGTCACCACACCGGTGGTACTCACCCCGGACATGGCCGCGATAATGGCGCAGATGGCCACGGTTCCCATGGACAGACCCCCGTTCAGGGACCCCAAAAACTGGTGCATGAAATTATACAGGTCATGGGTCACCCCGGACTTTTCCAGCACACAGGCCATGAAGATGAACAACGGCATGGCAATGAGAATGACGTTGGTCATCATGCCGAATGTATTGGTGGCCACATAGGGGAGACTGTCAAATCCGATGAAAATCCAGGAGGCCACAATGGAGCTGCCGCCCAGGGTAAACGCCATGGGAAATCCGGAAATCAGTCCGATCATCAGGCCGGAGACGAGAACGATAATGGGGAGCCATTCAAAAGTCATGATATCTCCTTTCCGGTCACAGCGAAATTAACCGTTCGGATGAAATCGGCCACGCCCTGGAGCAGCAGCAGCAAGGCCGCCAACGGCAACCCGATTTTCAGGGGCCATATCGGTGACCCCCAGGGAGATGGTGATACTGTCTGGTTCAACTCGACAGCCCGGATCGCAAGGATGGTGCCGTAATAAAACATGGCCCCGATGTACATGAAAAAAATCATATACGTCACCGCATCGATGGCCGCCCGGACCCGCGGGGAAAACTGCAGGTAGATAATATCGATCCTTACATGTTGTTTGTGTAAAAGAACATAGGCCCCGGCAAGCACAGAAAAGAATCCGAACAGATGCATGCACAGTTCATGAATCCAGATGGTCGGAGCGTTGAATAAAAACCGCAATGCCACTTCAATGAGCAGGAAAACCATGATGAACATGATCAGCCAGCTGACCAGTTTCCCGCTCCATTCGCTGACACTGTCGATGAATGCCAGGACGCGTCTCATTTTTTACCTCTTTTCATGTTCGATTCACATCAGAAGCGATAAAGCCCTCCCCAGGCAAATCGAGGGAAGGCTTTATCGTTTTCGGGGCTTTTGAAAGCCGATTTTTACGATTGGCGCACTATTTTGCCCAATACCCCATTTCCATGGCCCATTTTTCAACGGTTTTGAAAATTTCGTGGAATGCTTCGTCTTTCATGTATTTTTCAGGGATGACTTTCCGGGCGGTGCCGGCCAGTTTGACCGCATCTTCTTCGGGCCATTCAATGATCTCAATACCCTGTTTTTCGACAAAATCCCAGGCTTTGGCAATCTCTTTTTCCGCTTCGGTTGCGTTTCTGTAAGTGCCGTTGGCAACCTCACTGGCCAGAATGGTTCTCAGATCCTGGGGCAGTGCTTCCCATTCTTTCATGTTCACGATCAGGGCATCGGCAGCCGGTCCGACAGCAGTCGGGTATTTGATCCAGTATTTGGTCACTTCATGGAACCCCATGGCCACCATGTCAGCGGCATGGGAAAAGGTGATGGCATCTACGGCACCGGTGGACAGCATGGTATAGATTTCATCTCCGGGAACCCAGATGGTGCCGGCGCCCAGTTCAGCCAACTGCAGGGCGATCAGTTCCGAGGAACGAAATTTCTTTCCTGCAATGTCAGCCACACCCTTGATGGGGACCTTGGAGATCATCAGGTTGTCCAGGGTCCAGTAGAGGTTGCCCACCAGATAGACGCCATGTTCGGCATAAGCGTCTCTCAGGATTTTCATGATTTTGCCGTCTTCGTATTCTTCGTATAGGTACCGCAGTTCGGCAATGGTATGCGGGGCGGCAAAACAATCCCCGTGCATGAATGCCACGGGCAGCTGTCCGGGGAAATATCCCGGCCAGATAAAGGTGGCTTTCATGATGCCCATGCTCACGGCTTCCAGCTGTTCCGGCACCGGAACGATAGCGCCCGGGGAGCTGGGGGTCATGACCAGGCGGCCGTTGGTTTTTTTGGTCACTTTTTGGGAGATGTCGTTGATGGTATCCCAGCTGATGCCCGAAGACAGCCAGGATGACGGCTGCCATTTAAATGTCTTTTCCGCTTTGGCCTGCATCGGTGCTGCTGCTACAAGCATTGCGCTGATTGTCAGCACCATCAGTCCCTGAATGAGCATTCGTCCTTTTTTCATCGCTTCCTCCTTACAAATTATATGGTTGTGTTACATAAACCCGGTAAAAGGGGTTCTTACCACGCTAGTGTGGATATACTGAATCATGGTGAAAAAGTCAAACACCGGCCGATTTATCGCTGCCTGCACGGCATGGGCGTAAGGCGGCAGATCACTGCATTCCAGTACCATTGCCCCGATGTCCGGATGATCGTTCACCATTTTTTCGGCCACAGTTACCACCTCTTCCTGAATTTTATCTGAATCCAGGGTGCCTTTTTCTTCGAGCACGGCGCTGGAGAATTCCGGCTGGGCTTCCATGCCGGCAATGATCACCGGGATGTCCGGGGTCACGTTGACCGCATCAAAATGGGTTTTTTTCAAGCTGTTTGCGTTGGCAGTGATGATGCCGACAGGTTTTCGGGTGATCTGATAGATCAATGGAATTTGCAGGAGGCTGGAAAGAAAGACCGGGATGTCCACGGCAGCGGTCACTTCCCGCTGAAACAGAGCCATGAATCCGCAGGCCCCGGTAATGGCTTTGACCCCTTGATCCTGAATATTTTTTGCCGCCTGAATAAACGGTTCGGCAAGCGTGGGGTCCTGCTGGTTGAGCAGCCGGTCGATGGAGGCTCCGGTCACCCTCTCATACCGGACTGGAAAAGGGAATGTGCTGGCGTTGCCCACATTACCGGGAACGCAGGGATACGCGGCGTCCAGAATCAGGATGCCGATGGATTCTCCATACCATGCCTGGGTTTTCCTGTGGATGCGGTAAACGGTCATTGCCCTCCAGTGAGATGTTATGGGTGGAAAAGAATTGTATTTTTGTAAAAATACCTTTATTTTTATCATTAATCTTGTTACTGGTATACCAGTGAGCGAATTTTCATGTCAAGCTTTTTTATTTGGACCGGGCGTAAAAATTATTTCAGCCCGCAATCAGGTTCAAACAAATGATGACTGTAACAAATGAGGCTGTGGACGATGAATCGAAACATGTTCAATATCCTGCGGGACCGAATTCTGTACATGGAGTATCAACCCGGTCAGATTCTCAACGAAAACATGCTTGCTCAGGAGTTTGAGGTCAGCAGATCCCCGGTACGCAATGTGCTCAATCGCCTCGAATGGGAACAGCTGGTCCGGATTATTCCCAGAACCGGCAGCATGGTGACGGAAATCGAATTCAACAAAATCATGCATGTGTTCCAGGTACGGTTTGAATGTGAAGTACTGGAAATTCAGCTGGCGGCGAATCAACTCGACGATTCGCATCGGGTCGGACTCAAAAAGATCAAAGAACGATGCGCGGCCCTGTTTGACAACAAAGATCGCAAAGCCCTGGCGGCCGTCGATGCAGACCTTCGAAACATGATTCATGAGGCTGCGGGCAATCCGGTTTTAAAGGAAATTTCCGATCGGCTTTACACCCAGACCTTCCGGTTATGGTATGGGGCCATGGACAAAGGAGACTGGAATGAGGAAGTCGCCAGCATGGTTGAAGAGATCGGGAATCTGTCCGATTTGATTCATGACAGAGACACAACATCCATGGGCACGTTCCGGCGAAAGGTGCTGACCGATCACTTTGACCGGATGCGAAGAAAATTTTTCACCCATTCAGTCCGTTAGTGTCCAGGAGCCCAGAGGATTTCTTATTGTGGATCAACAATTATCCCCGGGAATTGAAAGCCAGACTCACACCGAAACCAATGAAGATGATACCGGATAATTTCTGCATCCACATACCGATACCGGCATTTTCGCGAAGCATGCGGGTCATCCGGGTGGCGGTCCGGGTCAAAACCAGGCACCAGAGCGTCCCGGTGACAAGAAACGTGCCGCCCAGGGCCAGGAACGGCAGGGGGCCGGCCGCATGCTCCGGATTGATGAACTGCGGCAGGAAAGACAGAAAAAACAACCCCACCTTGGGATTGAGTATGTTGGTGATCATCCCCTGTCTGTAGATCGTTATCAGGTCTTTGTTTGAAAACCGGTTGTCACGGGTTTCAAATGCCGGGTTTCGGCTGGTCAGAGCCTTGACGCCCAGAAAAATCAGATAAAGGGCGCCCGCCCATTTCACCAGAAAAAACGCTGTCGCCGATGTGGACAGAATCAGAGACAGGCCAAAGGCAGCCCCCAGGACATGTACCACGCAGCCGGACATGATTCCGGCCACGGAAACCAGCCCGGCCCGTGGACCCTGGGCGATACTGCGTGTCAGAATATAGAAGGTGTCCGCCCCGGGTGTCAGGTTCAGAATAATGGCGGCAGCCAGAAATCCGGTGTAATTTTCTATACCGAACACGAACCTTCCTTTCTGTATCGGGATTCAGTCGAACAGGGCATCCACAAACCGGACCGCGTCAAATGTCTGAAGATCATCCATACCTTCCCCCACACCGATATATTGTATGGGCACCCCCATGGTTCCGGCGACGGCGGCCACGATACCTCCTTTGGCCGTGCCGTCCAGTTTGGTGAGGGCCAGATGGGTCAGTGTCACCGCCTCATGGAACATTTTTGCCTGGGAAATGGCATTCTGACCAGTGGTGGCATCCAGCACCATCAGCACCTCATGAGGGGCGCCGGGCATTTTCTTGTTGACGGTGCGTTTGATTTTTTTCAGTTCTTCCATCAGGTTTTTCTGGGTGTGCAGCCGGCCGGCCGTATCGATAAGAAGCACATCCATCCCCCGGGCCATGGCTGCTTCCACGCCGTCATAGGCCACGGCTGCCGGGTCCGCGCCCTGCTTGTGACGTACAATGGTTGCCCCGGCCCGATCCGCCCAGATGCCCACCTGTTCGATGGCTGCAGCCCTGAACGTATCTGCTGCGGCAATCATCACTTTTTTATTTTCCTGAGTGAATCGGGCCGCCAGTTTGCCCAATGTGGTGGTTTTGCCCGTGCCGTTAACGCCCACCACCATGATCACATGAGGCCGGGGCAGGGCAGGGGATGATTCCGAATCATCCGGCGAGGGAAACAGCGCAGTGATCTCTTCTTTGAGGACCGCCTTGAGCTGGTCTGCCGTGGACAGCCGGCCCGCCTTTTTTCGGATTCGATCCATCATGTCCAGGGTGATGTCCATGCCTAAATCTGCGGTGATCAGAATTTCTTCCAATTCTTCAAACAGGTTGTCGTCAATTTTCCGAGCGGATTTGAACAGATCG
>JBFLKI010000103.1:0-14648 GCA_040883135.1 Desulfotignum sp.
CATGGCTTTGATCAAGTCCCGGTCCAGGGACGGCGGAAACAGCCCGTTCATGGCCCGCAGTTCCACGGGACCCCGGTTCTCGAACATCTGTAAGATTCCGTCCAGCAGCGCCAGAAACCAGGTCCGGTCAAAACTGATATTTTCATCTTCAAAATCGATAAACCCGATATCCCGGCCATCCGCCTGATTCCGGATCTCCGCCAGCACATGGGCCACGGACCGTTTGCGGAACCTGCCATGGCTGGAGGCTGCTGATACTGCACAATAGGAACATGGCATGGGACATCCCCGGCTGGACATCACCATGATGGCATCCTGATGTTTTCTTCGGTAATGGGTCTCATCCAGGGGTTCCGGCACCGGGAGCAGGGACAGATCCGGGGTCCAGTAAGGGGGCAGAATCACCGGCTGGCCCGGATTCTGAAACCGGTGCGGCTCCTGAAACGCGATGCCCGGAATCTGTGACACCGGTGTGTGCTCCTGAATGGCCCGGCACAGCATCGGCAGGGTGTCTTCCCCTTCGCCCCTGAGCACAAAGTCGATGTCCGGGGAAGTTGTCACTTCTTCAGGGAACACGGTGGGATGATGTCCGCCCATGACGATGACCGCATCGGGATTGCGTTGCCGGATGGCCGCCGCCGTGGCCATGGCCATGTCATGATATGCGGAAAACAGCGAGGAGATGCCCACCAGAAACGGCCGGTGTTTTGCCACCTCCAGAGCGATGTGATCCAGGTTGTACCCGAAATGCCGGTATGAATGAAACAGGCAAAACAATGACCGGTCCGCCCGGTCGTAAAATTCATCCATATGGGCAAACCGGTCCGGCCGGGGCAACGGCTTTGATTTCCGGGTGGCCAGGCCGTCGATGACAGCCGTCTCAAACCCGGCGGCTCTCAGGGATGCGGCAATGGACATCAGGCCGTAGGGCAGGGTGCGCTTGCGGGTCAGATAATAATCTTGGATGGGCGGCTGGACCAGGACGACCTGTGCCATGTCTGATCACACCACCTTTGGAAATCGGGCAATGACCCCCAGACAGATCACGGGAATGAAGGCAGTGACAAGCAGCACGGCCTTGATGCCGTAAACATCGGCCAGCCCGCCCACCAGAGGGGAGACCGCTCCGCCCAGGCCATAGGCCAGTCCCATCATCAGGCTCGATACCATGGCCCGGGACCGGGGCACCAGTTTCTGGGCCATGACCACGCCTAAAGGCAATGGCGCCAGCACGAAAAAACCGGCCAGAAAGGCGCCGATGAACACCCACGGGCCGGGCAGGTAGAGATAGAGCACCAACGCCGGTGCCATGAACAGATAGGATATAAAAAAGATTTTCCGGAAACCCGTGCGGTCCGCCATATATCCGGCCAGCAGCCCGCTCAGGGTGCCGGCCACGATGAAAAACGCCACGATCAGTCCCACGCTGGGCAACGGATGCCCCATATCCACCAGATAAATGGGCATGAAGGTCATGAAGGCCTGGCCGGTGACGGCCCGCAGAAACATGACCAGCCAGATGAGAAAAATGATCTTGTAGACATGCCCCAGGGTGTCTTTCAAGGATTTGAAAAATCCCAGATGCGACAGGTTTTCACTTCTGGGCCGGGGCAGGTATTTCAGGCAGAACAAAAACGCCACCAGTCCCAGAATCCCGGTCCAGGGCATGGCTTCCAGACCGAAATGGGCCACATACCAGGTGATGAACACCGGACCCAGGGCAAAGGCCAGGGTGCCGCCGGTGTTGTAAATGGACAGACAGAACCCGGTGCGGTTCCCGCTGTACAACGGCACCATCCCGGTGGTGGCGGGATGGAACATGGAAGACCCGAAAGACCCCAGGCACAAGATCATCAGCAGGATGTAAAAATTGGGGGCAATGCCTGAAAACGGGATACAGAAGAAGGCCAGAAACAGGCCTGAAAACACGAACCACCGGCTCTCGTACCGGTCGGACAGATATCCCACCACCGGCTGGATCATGAAAGCCAAAAGGCGCACCAGCCCGGTGAGCAACCCCACCTGGGTCAGGGTCAGGCCCAGCTTGTCCACAAACGCGGGCAGCAGCGGTGAAAAAAACGAGGAATAAAAATCACCGGTAAAATGCACCAGGGTGATAACCAGAACGATGCTGTACTGAACCCGGGTGGTGTCCGGAGTGTCCGCAGTTGAGTAATCACCGGAGGTTGCTTGCCGGGGCGTTGAATCAGACATGGGCTTAATTTTTCAGGCTGTGGATGGGTGCGGGGATCCGGCCGCCGTGATGCACAAAAATGCTGGCATCCGCCATATGGGGCACGGCCAGGATTCTGGCTTCCCCCAGAAGCCCCCCGAAATGCACGCTGTCTCCGGCTTTTTTGCCCGGCACCGGGATGATGCGGGTGGCCGTGGTTTTGGCATTGATCATGCCGATGGCCATTTCATCGGCAATCATGCCGGCCAGACACTCCTCGGAAATATCTCCGGGCACCGGCACCATGTCCAGTCCCACCGAACACACCGACGTCATGGCCTCCAGTTTTTCCAGGCTCAGAAACCCCTGATGGGCGGCATGGGCAATGTTGAGATCTTCGCTCACCGGAATGAACGCCCCGCTCAATCCGCCCACATGGGAGGAGGCGAATGCCCCGCCTTTTTTCACGGCATCATTGAGCATGGCCAGGGCTGCGGTGGATCCGGGCACCCCGATCTGGCTCAGTCCCAGGGCCTGAAAGATCTCTCCGATACTGTCGCCCACCGTGGGGGTCGGGGCCAGGGACAGGTCCACCACCCCGAACCGGACGTTCAGGTTTTTCGCCACTTCCCGGCCGATGAGTTCTCCCACCCGGGTGACCTTGCAGGCCGTGCGTTTGATCACTTCAGCAATATTGCCCAGGGTCATGGGGCCGGTTTCCAGGTTCCGTTCGATGGCCCGTTTTACCACGCCCGGGCCGGACACCCCCACATTGATCACGGCATCGGCCACACCCACCCCGAGATAGGCCCCGGCCATGAACGGCATGTCTTCGGGAATATTGGCGAACACGCACAGCTTGGCACAGGCCAGGCCGTCCTGGTCTGCGGTGAGGGCCGCGGCCAGCTTGATGGCCCGGGCCATGAGCAGCACCGCATCCATGTTGATGCCGGCCTTGGTGGTGGCCACGTTCACGGATGCGCACACCCGCTGGGTTTCAGCCAAAGCCCGGGGCAGTGCCTCGATCAGGGCGGTGTCCCCGGTTGCCATGCCTTTTTCCACCAAAGCGGAAAACCCCCCGATAAAATCGATGCCCACATTCTGGGCAATGTCGTTGAGTTCATGGGCGATTTCCACCATTTGATCGGCTGAAAACGCGGCCCCCACCAGGGCGACGGGGCTGATGGAGATGCGCTTGTTCACCACCTGGATCCCGTATTTTTCTCCCACGTCATCGCATACCGATTTCAGGGAGCCGGCATGGCCGGTGATTTTTTTTCGGATATTGTGCCTGAAAGTATCAAGATCGTGGCTGATACAGTCAAACAGGTTGATTCCCAGGGTCACGGCCCGGACATCCAGGTGTTCGTTTTTCACCATTTCAATGGTGGAGATGATTTCATGATCTTCAAACATGGAAAGTTCCTTGCAAATGAATGGCTATATTTTGTTGATGGCGTCAAAAATGTTTCTGTGCTGGATCCGGATATCCAGACCCAGTTCGTTTGCCTTTTCCCGCAGATCCGCAAACAAGGCTGAGGTGTCCATGTCCGGGGTGACCCATATCTGGTAGGACATGACATTGTCTCTGGGATCGGAACCGCCCTTGAATACGGCTTTGAGATTGACGATATTGGCCCGGTGTCCGGCCATGATGGTGGAAAACCGGGCCACCAGACCTTTCTGATCCGGTCCGATGGTGGTGACCAGAAAAATGTCTCCGTCCGTGTCCATTTCTGCGCCGTCGGTTTCTTCCAGGGGGTTGACATGAATGATCAGGCCCAGGTCTAGAGACTGTTCGGTCAGGGTCCGGCGCAACCGGTCCTTGTCCAGAGATGCCGGTGCTTCCACCACAAACAGGCCGGCAAACTGGTTCTGAAGAACCATCTGATTGACATTTTCAAGGTTGCAGTCCTGCTCAAACAGAATTCGGGTCACGTGGGCGATAATGCCGGGCCGGTCCTTGGTCAGCACCGTGATGATATACTTGTTCATGGGTTACCTTTCAGCGGCATTGCGCAGTGCGGCAATGGTGTCTTGATAGTCAGGTGTATTGAAAATAGCGGAACCTGCCACAAAACAGCCGGCCCCGGCCCTGGCCACGGATGCAATGGTATCGGCATTGACACCGCCGTCCACCTGGATGATGGCGGAAGGGTTTTTTCTTGCCAGCAGGTCGGACAATGCCGTGATTTTTTCAATGCTGGATTCAATGAACTTCTGTCCACCAAATCCCGGATTGACGCTCATGATCAAAACAAAATCCAGCTGATCCGCAATATATTCGATGGATGACAATGGGGTGGCCGGATTCAGGGCCACACCGGGTTTCACCTTGAGCTCCCTGATCTGTTGAATGGTCCGGTGCAGATGCGGACAGGTTTCCGTGTGCACGGAAATATAATCAGCCCCGGCTTTGGCAAAAGCAGGGATGATGGCCTCGGGTTTCTCGATCATCAAATGTACATCCAGCGGCAGGGCGGTGATCCGTTTGCAGGCCTCCACTATAATGGGGCCGTATGTGATATTGGGGACAAACCGGCCGTCCATGACATCGATGTGTATCCAGTCTGCACCGGCGGTTTCAACCGCTGCCACCTCTTTGCCCAGGCAGGTGAAATCAGCGGATAATATGGAAGGGGCAATGAGCGCCATGGGGAGCCTCCTGTGTCATTCAATTGTTTTCAAAGATGCATACCATAAAGGGTATTGTACCGACAATCAACCATTATTAGGGTCTTTTTCACGTGCCGAGCCGTTTCAGGCGAGCCGCAAAGAACCCGTCCATGTTCATGCCGTTGGGAAACGTTTTGAAATATCGGTCCATGGGCAGACCAAAGCAGTCCTGGATCGGTGACAGCTCAAAATCTTTGCGTTTGTTCAGAAATGCCGTGATCACCTTTTCATTTTCTTCAGGTTCTCCGGAACACACGGCATACACCAGGATGCCGCCGGGTTTGACCCGGCCGGCGGCGGCATTGAGCAGTTTTTTCTGCCGGGCCGCCATGCGCTGGATATCCTGAAACGAACGCTTCCACTTGGTGTCCGGGTTCCTTCGCAGCACGCCCAGGCCAGTGCAGGGGGCATCCACCAGAACCCGGTCAAAATAATCCGGAAAATAAGACCGGTCGGCTTTCATCAGATCCAGGGACCGGCACTGGATATTGGCGACGCCCAGACGCCTGGCCTCTTTTTCCAGCAGCTTCAATTTGTCCGGGTCCGTGTCCATGGCCGTGATCTGTCCCTTTCCGCCCATGATCTGGGCCATGTGCAGGGTTTTGCCGCCCAGACCTGCACAGGCGTCCAAAACAGAGTGATCCGGCCGGGGATCCAGCATCAGAGACACCAGCTGGGCCGCTTCATCCTGCACCGCAAACAACCCCTGGTCATAGCCCGGCAGTGCATCGACGCGGGTGCCGGGCTCCGTGACAGAAATTCCTTCCTGACTCAACGGGGTCAGCTGTACCGGGTATCCGGCAGCAGCGAACGTATCGCTCAACGCGGACCGGGTGATTTTCAGGGTGTTGGTCCGAAGGGTCAACGGCGGCACCTGGTTGATGGTCCGGCACAGCTCAAGGATCTGATCCGGCCCGTAGCGGTCCAGCCAGCGCTTTGCCAGCCATTCGGGAATGGAATGGACAATGGTGATATGGCCCATCAGATCGGTGTGCGGGTCCGGCAGTGACAGGGTGTGGAACTGCCGGACTGCGTTGCGCAACACCCCGTTCACGAATCCGGCGGTTTTCCGGCCCTTTCTGGCCTTGATCAGGGTCACACTGGTGTCAATGGCGGCAAAATCCGGGATTCGATCCAGAAACCGCAGCTGAAACAGGGCCATGCGAAGCACGGTTAACACCGGCAGGTCCATGCGGTCCAACGGAATTCTGCTGAAAGACCGGATGATGTGATCCAGAAAATTGCGGTGTCGCAGCACCCCGAACACGATGGCATAACACAGGTTTTTGTCCGGTTGGGACAGAAGGGCCAGTTCAGGTGACACCGCATCCAGGGTCCGGTCCAGGGTGGTCCGTTTGTCCGCGCTCTGCAGCAGGATCTCCAGGGCGGCTTGTCTTGTGTTAAAAGTCATGGATCACTCGAACCGGTCTGACAGGGCCAGGGAATGGCCCCGCAGAAATTGATCCGCGGTCAGTCGTTTCCCGGACTTGCCCATCAATTCCTTGATGATGACGGTGCCTTTACCCGCAGCCACGTGAATGCCCGCATCATCTTTGGCGCGTACGGTGCCGGGCGGATCTGTCGCCACAGCTTTGCCTGCCTTGGCGGTGAACAGTTTGATGCGCCGGCCCGATAACTCCGTGAATGCCCCGGGCCAGGGGTTCATGGCATGGATATGGGCCACCACGTCCAGATGGGATCGGTTCCAGTCGATACGGCCGTCCTCTTTTTTGAGCATGGGTGCGTACGTGGCTTTTCCAGGATCCTGGGGTGTCGGGAACAACCGCCCGGCATTGACCTGATCGATGGTGTCGACGATCAGGTCGGCCCCGATGCCGGCCAGCCGGTCATGCAGATCCTGGGCCGTATCCTTCGGATGGATGGGTGTGTCTTTGACCAGCAGAATATCCCCGGCATCCAGTTCCTTGACCATGACCATGGTGGTGACACCGGATCGGTCATCCCGGTTCCGGATGGCCGCCTGGATAGGTGATGCCCCCCGGTATCTGGGCAGCAGCGAGGCATGGATGTTGACGGGATATTTTGCCGGAATATCCAGAATCCGCTGGGACAGTATCTGGCCGTATGCAGCTACCACATAATAATCCGGCGACAGTGAGTTCAGTTCCGCCACCATGGCGTCAGTGTTGAGTTTTTCCGGCTGGGATACGGTCAGTCCCATTTCTATAGCCGCTGTTTTCACCGGCGGGGGACTGGGTTTTCGGCCTCTGCCTTTGGGCCGGTCCGGCTGGGTGATGACCCGGCAGATCTCAAAATCAGGCCGGGCAGACAGGGCTTTGAGCGGCGGTACAGCAAAATCCGGGGTCCCCATGAAAACGATGCGGGTCATGATGCTGCTTCTTCCTTGAGCTGTTTGAGCCGCTTTTTCCGGTACATGGCCCGTTTCAGTGTACTGATGCGATCAATGAACAGAATGCCGTCCAGATGGTCGATCTCGTGCTGCATGATCACCGCCATCAGGCCGTGGGCGTCAAATTCCAGAGGATGCCCGTCCATGTCCTGGGCCCGCACCGTCACCTGTTCGTACCGCTTGACATCGGCCCTGAAGTCCACCACGCTCAGACATCCCTCGTTTTCCGAAAGTTGACTGCCCGAGGCCTGGATGATCTCCGGGTTGATCAACGCAACGATTTTTGGTTCCAACCCGTCGTCATCCGGATCCTGTGCCTTGGCATCATAGACCAGAATGCGCTTGTTGACGCCCACCTGGGGAGCAGCCAGACCGATGCCCGATTCATGGAACATGGTTTCTCCCATGTCCTGGATCAGCTGTCTCACCTCGTCATCGATGATATCCACCTTTTCAGATGGCAAAGATAAAGATTTTTCAGGATATGTGACGATCTGTAACAGAGTCATTTTTAAACAATATTTCCTTTGCGTTCTCGATATCTTTCCGGATTTGATCGGACAGTTCCCGGATATTGGCAAATTTTTTTTCATCCCGCAGCCGCGCCACCAGGTTCACCCGGATTCTCGTACCGTAAATATCATAATCAAAATCCAGGATATGAACCTCGATGGTAAAGATGTGGTCGTCAAACGTGGGTGAGTATCCGATGTTGGCCACGCCCATGAACGGTCCGTGAACCGTTTCCACGGTCACGGCATATACTCCGAACTTGGGACACAGCTCATCATGCAGTTTGATGTTGGCCGTGGGGAATCCCAGCTGACTGCCTCCGCGGCTGCGGCCTTTAACCACTTTGCCCCGAATCTGGTAGTGCCGGCCCAGAAACCGCCGGGCCTGTTCCACCTGACCGTCCATGACGATCTGCCGGATCCGGGTGCTGGAAATCCGGTGGGTCTTGCTGGCCGGGTCCTTGATCCAGTCCGCCACGATGGTCTCATAGCCCAGGGTCCTGCCTTTTTCCCTGAGCAGGTCGATATTGCCGGTCCGGTCCTTGCCGAAGGTGTAGTCCGGTCCGATGATGATCGCTTTCATCCCGATCTTGCCCACCAGGATTTTTTCAATGAAATCCCGGGCTGAAATGGCGGCAAAATCATTGTCAAACGGCAGACAGATCACTACATCGATGCCGGATGCCCCCAGCAGTTCCATTTTCTGGTCATGCCGGGTGATGAGCGGGGGGGTGGCAATTCCCAGGGCACGCAACGGATGGGGCTCAAAAGTCAGGGCCACAGAGGTGCCGGATATTTTTTTTGCTTTGGAAATGACCTGTTTGAGCAGGGCCTGATGTCCTCTGTGAACCCCATCAAAATTGCCGATGGTGATCACTGCATTTTGAAAAGGTTCCCTGATCCGATCCAGGGATTCAACAAGTTGCATATTTTCCCTTACAGCCATATAAATGTTCTTGACAATTAGTTTAAACACATATATATATCCCAACCATCGTTTGAACGCAATCTTAAATTGCGGCTGATAAAACGGTCCTTAGATGTGCCGAAGTGGCGGAATTGGTAGACGCACTAGTTTCAGGGACTAGCGAGCGTACGCTTGTGGGAGTTCGAATCTCCCCTTCGGCACCATCTCCTTTCAACCCCAGATCCAAAGCCGAAGTGGTGGAATTGGTAGACACGCTAGACTTAGGATCTAGTGCCGCAAGGCGTGGAGGTTCAAGTCCTCTCTTCGGTACCAAAAACAAAAAAACGGGCGTTTCAGAAACTTTTGCAAAAAAAATTTCTGAAACGCCCGTTTTTTTTCCTGGCTGATATGATTCATCATGCGGGGCTGTTATACAGATCTGCTGCTCGATTTTTTTATGGATAAGGGTGGACAGGGTGGGTGTTTGTAGAAATGGTTGCATATACAAATATCATAAAAACCCCCGTAGAAAAAGGAAAGTCATGAATCCGGTGACCAGAGAATAAACCAAAATGGTGAAATGAAAAAAACAGTATGTTTTTTGCTAGTCTTTTGGTAATATAGTCAGCTATGTTAAAAGGATAAGCTGGCGTCAAAACAAGAACCGGATCAAAGGAGGCAGCTATGAACAAAATGTTGAAGAATAAAAAAGGGTTTACCCTGATCGAATTGATGATCGTGGTGGCCATCATCGGAATTCTGGCGGCCATTGCCATTCCCAATTTCATGAATTATCAGTGCAAGGCACGGCAGAGTGAAGCAAAAAGCAACCTGGGGGCTATCCGGGTGGCTCAGGAAACCTATATGGCTGAAAACAATACGTATGCAGCCGATATTGCAAATCTTAGCTGGGAAACAAAAGGGGAGACTGAATACACCTATTCAATAACTTCAGCAGACAGCACATCCTTTACCGCCCAGGCAACGGCTGCCAATTTTAAAGGTGCTGATACGGACACATGGACCATCGATCAAGACGGTGATCTTCAAAACACTGAAAATGCCTGTCAGTAAAGTAATTGTTTGATTTTTAAAATTTTCCGGGCAACCCTCTTTTTCGGATTTATACATTCAGTACGGCATTGTTTTTTTATCGTTTCATTGTCATCGCTCAACGATTTGTTGGAATTATGGAAGCAGATCGAAATCATACTATATAAAATCAGCTCGAACCTGCTGTCACAGAACAAATCAATCCCGTTACTGTTTTTCGTTTGTTTCCGCGCATAGTCCGGTGGAGGGGGATGCCGGGAAACGGCTTTTTTCTGATCCTGCTGTCACTATAAGATTCCACAGGGTGTCAAAACATAGGATATCAAGGATATTGCCGATAAAAGCAGGATCAGTTTTGACGGATAGTCACGTCTCAGCCGGCCCAACCTCATTTTCTTTCGCGAATATCGGAGTGGACAAATTCTGTTTTTGAGATGTTTCTTGACTTTTCAGGCGTTTAGCACTACAAACAAAAGTTTGATATTGATGATTTGACGACCAGATTCGGAGGACGAATGGATTATAAAGAAACGCTCAACCTGCCTTCAACAAAGTTTGCCATGAAGGCCAACCTGCCCCAGAGAGAACCGGAACAGCTCAAAAAGTGGGATGAAAAAAAGATCTATGACAAACTGCGGGAACAGGCCAAAGACAGGCCTTTGTTCATACTCCATGACGGACCTCCGTATGCCAATGGTCATCTTCACATGGGCCATGCCATTAACAAGATTTTAAAGGATATCATTGTGAGATCCCGGCAGATGGCCGGTTTCAACGCACCGTATGTGCCGGGATGGGACTGCCACGGGCTGCCCATCGAGCACAATGTGGACAAGCAGCTGGGGTCAAAGAAAAAACAGATGACCCCGGTTCAGATCCGGCAGGCGTGCCGGGCGTATGCCGCCAAATTCGTGGATATCCAGAGGGATGAATTTAAGCGGTTCGGCGTGGAAGGACAGTGGGATAATCCCTATCTGACCATGAATTCCGCGTATGAAGCCAGGATTGCAAAAGAGTGCGGGGAGTTCGCCCTGGCAGGCGACATGTTTTTAGGCAAAAAGCCTATCTACTGGTGCTGTTCGTGCCAGACGGCTCTGGCGGAAGCGGAGATCGAATACCATGATCACACCTCACCCTCAATTTATGTAAAATTTCCTTTGAAAGATGATCTGTCGGATCTGATCCAGGATCTGGGAGATACGCCCGTGTCCATGGTGATCTGGACCACCACACCCTGGACCATTCCCGCCAACCTGGGGGTTTGCATCCACCCGCAGTTTGGGTATGCAGCGGTCAAAACCAAAGAGCATGGGATATTGATCGTTGCCAGGGAACTGGTGGAAAAAGTGATGCAGACATTGGGTATGGCGGATTATCAGGTGATGGCTCAATTGAATCCCCTGGATCTGGAAAATAAGACCTGTCTGCATCCCATCTACGGAACCGACTCACTGGTCATCCTGGGAGACCATGTCACCCTGGAAGCCGGTACCGGGTGTGTGCACACCGCTCCCGGCCATGGGGCTGACGACCATGTGGTGGGAAAAAAATACGGGCTGGACTGCTATTCTCCGGTGGAGGACAACGGGGTGTTTTCTCAAGAGGTGCCGTTGTTCGGCGGAGAATTCATTTTCAAGGCCAACCCGCACATCAATGAGGTGCTGGATGAAAAAGAAGCGCTGCTGAAAAACGAGAACCTCTCCCATTCCTATCCTCACTGCTGGCGGTGCAAGAACCCGGTGATCTACCGGGCCACGCCCCAGTGGTTTATCTCCATGGACAAACTGGGACTGAGGGAAAAAACCCTGGAACAGATCAACCATGTCCAGTGGGTGCCTTCCTGGGGAAAAGAGCGCATCTATGCCATGATCGAGAACCGGCCGGACTGGTGCCTGTCCCGGCAGCGCTCCTGGGGCGTTCCCATTCCGGTGTTTCATTGCAGCGACTGCCAGGAAGTGTATGTGACCCGGGAATCCGTGGACAAGATTCACGCGCTGTTCCTTGAGCACTCTTCCGACATTTGGTTTGAAAAAGAAGCGGCCGAACTCATGCCTGACAATGCAGTGTGCTCCAAATGCGGCGGAAAGCGTTTCACCAAGGATCACAATATCCTGGATGTGTGGTTTGACTCCGGGGTCAGCCACGCGGCCGTGCTCACAGAATTTCCAGGCCTGCGCCGGCCCGCGGACATGTATCTGGAAGGCTCGGATCAGCACCGGGGCTGGTTTCACTCTTCATTGCTGACGGCGGTGGGCCGCACCGGCAAGGCCCCTTATAAAACCGTGCTCACCCATGGGTTTGTGGTGGATGAAAAGGGTCATAAAATGTCCAAATCCGTGGGCAATGTGGTGGCGCCGGAATCGGTGATCAAGCAGTACGGGGCCGATGTGCTGCGGTTGTGGGCCGCGTCTGCCGATTACCGGGGAGATGTGAGCATTTCCGACAATATCATCAAGCAACTGTCCGACGCCTACCGCCGGATCCGCAACACCTGCCGATTCATGCTGGGCAATTTCACGGATTTTGATGTGACCGCCGATGCCAGACCCGTTTCAGAGATGGGAGAACTGGACCGGTTCATTCTGCACCGGTTGTATCAGGTGACGAAAAAAGCGGTGAATGCGTATGACACCTATGAATTTCACACCATTTACCATGCGCTGCACAACTTCTGTGTGGTGGATCTGTCCGCGTTCTATCTGGATATCATCAAAGACCGTCTGTATACCTCACCGCCGAAAAGCCCGGAACGGAGAGACGCACAGACTGTGATGGCGGTGATCCTGGACACCCTGGTGCGAATTATGGCGCCGTTGCTGCCGTTTACCGCCGAAGAAATTTATGCCCACATGCCGCCGGGTAAAGATAAAAAAGAAAGTGTGCACATGGAAGCCATGGCTGTGCCTGATCCCCAATGGGAGAACAGGGATCTTGCCCATAAATGGACCCGGATTCTGGCATTGAGATCCGAAGTGACAAAAGCCCTGGAAGCGGCCAGAAAAGACAAGCTCATCGGCCATCCCCTGGATGCGGCCGTGGAGATCAGACTGCCGGATACGGAACTTGCCGGGTTTGTCCGGGATCTGGACCTGCCCTTGTCTGATATTTTTATCGTGTCTGAAGCCGGACTGACAGATACGCTGGATGAAGCCGCATATCAGAGCAAAGAGATTTCAGGCCTGGAAATTGCCGTGAAAAAGGCGGCCGGGGAGAAGTGCGAACGCTGCTGGCGGTTCAGTGCTGCCATCGGACAGGACACCCGGTTCCCCACGGCGTGTGACCGCTGCGCTGCGGCCTTAGACCAGATCCTGTAAAAAGGTGCTGTGGGAAAAAAAGAGATCATACGCCTGATTCTGGTAAGCGGGATCGTGGTGCTGGCGGATCAGGTCACCAAAAAGATCATCATGGCGTCCCTGGCATTGCATGAATCCATCAAGGTGATCGAGAATTTTTTCAATATCACCTATGTGCTCAATCCGGGGGGTGCGTTCGGGTTTTTTGCCACCCAGTCCGATATGGTCCGCAAACTGGTGTTTCTGGTGATATCCTCGGCCGTGGCCGTGTTTGTCGTGTGGTTCTACAGCCGGGTGGCCAGAACGCATGTGTTCCTGTCCTGGGGTCTGGCCCTGATTTTCGGCGGGGCCATAGGCAACCTGATCGACCGGTTCCGTTTCGGGCATGTGGTTGATTTCCTTGATTTTTACATCGGCACGGCCCACTGGCCCGCCTTTAACGTGGCGGATTCAGCCATCAGTATCGGCATGGCCATACTGATCTATCATGTGGTGTTCAAAAAAATGCCGGAGGTATGACGCGATGCATCCGATACTGATACATCTGCACGGCTTTACCCTGTATACCTACGGGTTGTTCATGGCCCTGGGGTTTCTGGCCGCCATCTGGTTCACCAATCTCAATGCCCGGTTTTATGATATCAAATCCGATGACATTTCCGATCTGTTTTTTGTGATTCTGATTTCCGGTATCCTTGGGGGACGCCTGCTGTATGTATTCATCAATTTTGAGGATTTCAAGGTCAGCCCGCTGGATATATTCAAGCTGTGGAACGGAGGGCTGGTCTTTTTCGGCGGGTTCATCACGGCGGTGGCCGCGTCCCTCGTTACCCTGAAAATTAAAAAACTGCCGTTTCTTAAAACCGCGGACACCATTTCTCCGGGCGTGGCCTTAGGGCACGGCATCGGCCGGCTGGGCTGTTTTTTTGCGGGGTGCTGCTACGGCCGGCAGTGTGATCTGCCCATTGCTGTCCGGTTTTCCAATCCGGACAGCCTGGCACCGTTGCATGTGCCGCTGCATCCCACGCAGCTCTATATGGTTTTTGCCAATGTGCTGCTGTTTTTCATCCTGATATTTCTACAGCGCCGCAAACGGTTTAATGGAATGATTTTTCTAAGCTATATTATTTTATACTCCGTGTTCCGGTTTGTCATCGAGTTTTTCCGGGGGGATTTCCGGGGGGATTTTTTCTTTGAATGTTTATCCGTATCCCAGGGAATCGGGATTCTGGCCGCGCTTGTTGCCGTCGTTGTGATGGTGAGGCTGGCCCTTTCCGCCCATGCCGACCGTTAAACATCCCGGATTGGACCAGTGGCTGGCCACCCCCGGCAACGCATTGCCGGGATTTGTGCTGTGCGCCGGAGAGGAATATCTGATTCAAAAAGCGGTGGATCGGATCAAAACCAGTGTCGTGGAAAACGCCGCCTCAGGATGTCAAGTGGAAACACTGGATGGACGGATAACATCCATGGGAGATGTGATCGAACAGGTCGGCACGTTTTCTTTTTTTGGCGGAAAAATGGTGCTGGTGCGGCACGTCCCGATGTTTACCGTAAAAGTCGGGGCAGGGGAGGTGTCCTATTCGGAAAAGGATCTGGACCGGTTGTCTGAAATCGTTCAAAGCGGTATACCGGACGGGCATTTCCTGGTGATGACAGCCGG
>JBFLKI010000104.1:0-8010 GCA_040883135.1 Desulfotignum sp.
AAAATTACTACCGAATTTCGCTCTTTCACTTCTGAATAATTCCTCACCAGAAACTTCCTTTATAAAAGAATAGTCTTTCAGGGTTTCTGTGGTTCTTTCCGAATCTATCTTTTTCAGAATTTTAATGAGGTCTTTTTTTGTCAGATCTTTTGAGAAATTGGTCTGATTCATCATCATTTGAACTGCCCTTTAATCAAATGGTTAAATTTATCTCGACGGCCTTTTATAAATCTGTTTTTTCATGGTTCTGAAATTTTATCCTTGAGATAAATATAGAGATCCAATAAGATTAGTAAAATTATTTAAAACATAGATTAGGATCAGTTTAAATAATGCTTCCGGATTTTAATCGATTAAAAGTATTTTATCATATCTACCGGACGGGGAGTGTCGTTGCAGCGGCAGATGAACTGTGCCTGACCCAGTCCGGCGTCAGCCAGCATCTGCAGAAGCTGGAAAATGAAATCGGTGTGCCGCTTTTTACCCGTCTGCATAAAAAAATGCTCCCGACCACCGGCGCACACAACCTGTATACGATCGTCTCGGCGTTTGTAGATGATCTCAGCATTGGTGTGCAATCCATTTGTGACCATCATGAAAAACCCGTGGGGCATATCAAAATCGGCGGGCCCATGGAGTTCAGCCGCAATTTTTTCCTGCCGTTTCTGACCGCGTTTCAAAAACTATATCCGGCTGTCAAAATATCGCTGCACAGCGGGAACCCGGCGGAATTGTTGAAACAGCTCTACGATGGACGAATTGACATGGCCTTTATCGATCTTTTCAGTTCCACGGAAAAGGGACAGCTGATCGGAAATTTATCGGCATATACGGCTCAGACGATGTTTGAAGTCGAGTGGCTGATGGTGTGCTCCAGACAATATTATGATATCCATGTAAACGGCGATCATTCCTATCAAAACCTGAAAAAATGCGCGTATGGAACCTATGAGGATTATGGACTGGAACTGAAGAGCTGGTTCAAGCATCATTTTGAACGCATTCCGGCTGATTTGAATATTAAATTCACCGCACAGAACATGCCCACCTCGATACTGTGGCTGAAAAATCACATGGGACTCGGCCTGGCCGATGGATACTGGGTGGCGGACCTGATCGACAACGGTGAGATCATACCGATTACCACGGATCAGCCCCATATCATGAACCGGATCTCCATGATGCGCCTCCAGGGTAAGGCCCTGTCAGCCTTGGAAACGATCTTTCTCGACGGTTTTCACCGGCATATGCAGCAGCAGGAATGGACCCGGCGGGTGAGGTATTTAGGGATATGACTTCGCTTATGAAAGCCCCTCACAGTTCCGCGAAGCACAGCACAGCAGACTGATTTCCTCTTCAAGCGGCATTTTTCTCCTGTTCAGCAGCCAGCAGGGCGGCCCCATAGGCCCCGGCCAGCTGGGGATCGGACGGAATCCGGATCTCCCGGTCCAGTTTCCCGGCCAGCAGCTGCACCATGCAGGGGTTTTTGGCCACCCCGCCCGTAAACACGATGGGCCCGTCCGAAGACACCCGGTTGATCATGCCGGCGGCCCTTCGGATCACGCTGGTGTGCAGCCCCCGGGCGATCTCTTTGCGGTCTTCGCCTCTGGCGATCAGGGAAGTCACTTCAGATTCGGCAAACACCGTGCACATGCTGGAAATCAACAGGTCTTTTTCAGCCGCCAGGGCCTGGGCACCGAACTGTTCCAGGTCAAATCCCAGGGTCGCGGCCATGATTTCCAGGAACTTGCCCGTGCCGGCGGCGCACCGGTCGTTCATTTCAAATTTTTTCACCCGGCCGTTTTCAAACAGGGCAATGGCCTTGCTGTCCTGCCCCCCGATGTCCAGAACCGTTCGGGCATCGGAAAATTCGGCCCAGGCGCCCCGGGCATGGGCCTTGATCTCCGTCACCGTGGGTGCGTCAAAAGACAGTTCAAACAGGTTCCGGCCGTATCCCGTGGCCATGATGCGGTCGAAAGCCGCCTTTTCAATCAATTCACCGGCAGTGGCCATGGGATCAAATCCGGTGTCGGCCCGGAAGGTTTCCAGAATGGTGCCGCTTTCATCCACCACCACCAGCTTGATGGTGCGGGAGCCGATATCGATACCGGCGTACCGCACCGCTGTTGTGTCTGGGGTCATGATGGTCCTTACCTGAGCTGCTCGATAAAGGCTTCCACCCGGGTCTTGAGCTGACCGACATCTTCCATGCCGTAGTCGGTTTCCACCCGCAAACAGGGAATATTTTTTTCTTCCAGGGCCTTTTCCACGGGAATGGATTCCATGAGATAGGGCTGGCAGAACTGGAGCCCGTAATGGATCACGCCCTGGGCGTTGTATGCGGTGACCATTTCCTGGATGTGGTCCAGGCGCTGGGGATTGGGGGTGAAAATGGCACAGTCCACTTCAAAATACCGGTCCACGATGGCATCCATCATCTCATCCACGGTGGTGCCGGTGTCGACGGTGAGGTTCCGGGTGCCCCGTTCGCCCACACAGGATTCCTCGCCCACAATCACGGCTCCGGCCGTTTCGGTGATCATGTGCAGTTTCCAGTTGGGAACGGCCTGGGGACATCCGGACACCAGGATGCGGGGAGCGCCGGCAGGGAATGCCCCGGTTTTCTCCTGGATCCGGGTTTCCAGCTCATCACAGATTTTGTTGACCGATTCCGTGAACCGGGCCGGGTTGTCGTAAAAGTACACCTGGTTGGCCAGCAGGGCATCCAGGCCGGAGATGGGGGCGGGATCGGCCTTTCTCAATGACGACAGCCGATGGATGGCAGCCCGTTTGGCATTGACCAGATCAATGGCGGATTTCAGGGACTCCGGCGTCACCGCAACACCGGTCAATTCTTCCACGGCCGCCTTGAATTTCATGTATTCCGCCTTGAGAAGCGCTTTGGTCTGATCCGTCTTGGTCTGGGGCAGGTCCATGACATACAGGTTGTCTACCAAATGCCCCAGGGTTTCATAGGCTTTTTTCTTTCCGTCACAGGTATTTTCCCCCACGATCATGTCCGCGCTTTCCAGATACGGGCACACCTTGCCGAGTTTGAATCCGAATGCGGATTTGATCAGGGAACAGGTGTTTCTGGGCAGGAGCTGCTCCACTTGTTCCATGGCAAAATCCGCGCCGGAACACAGCCCCACCAGGGTGGCATTGGCAGCCAGCACAATCTCTTCGGGCACGAACACGCAATAGGACCCGATGATTTTTCTGCCGGCGGCTTTTTCATCCAGCAGTTCCCTGATGCGCAGCCCATGGACCTCGCTCATCACAAAATCAAAATAGCCCATGCCTTCGGGCCGGTTCTTCTGGGACAGATATATGTCGGTATATGCGGTGCCAAGGACATTGAGCAGGGCCTCGTGGCCTGCCAGGTCCAGTCCCAGTTCCTGCCACATGGGGGTGTAATCGGTCGTCATGGTATCTCCTTTTATTCAGTTAACTTTGAAGCTGCATTTTATACATTTATGGTTTCTATCTGTAAAATTGATAATTCTGATTCTTTTCCCTCTTTCACATAGGATTCCTCAATAGGCAGAATCATTCATTTCTTAACCGGTTTGTTATTGAAAATTTCAATAACAAGCATACAGATCCATCCAAATTAAAAATTGGACAATGGTTTTTCCCGCAGGCTATTTTACCCGGCAACCCAGTGGCTTTGCCCTGGAAATCATCGGGTCGACACTGAGAATTCGGGACCCGGATGGGTGTTTGGGCATGATATTGAACCATAATGAATTGAGGAAACCATGAAATATGATTCCAGTCTGGTGAAAAAACTGTTTCTTCTGATCCTGATTGCCGGCATGGCCGTCCTGTTTTTTGCGATGGGGCTTCAGGAATACCTGACCCTGGAGTTTGTTAAAACATCCCAGCAACGGTTCCAGGAAATATACAGCCGCCAGCCGGTCAGGGTCATTGCCCTGTTTGTGGCGTTATATATTCCGGTGATCGCCCTGAACCTGCCAGGCGCAACGATTCTGGGACTGGCCGCAGGCGCCCTGTTCGGCGCATTGACCGGCACGGTGATCATCTCGTTTGCCTCCACCATCGGTGCCTCCCTGGCCTGCCTGGTTTCCCGGTATCTGTTCCGGGACTGGGTCCAGAAAAATTTCGGAAGCCGCCTGGAACGGATCAATGAAGGGATCCGGAAAGAAGGGGCTTTTTACCTGTTCTCCATGCGCCTGATCCCGGTCATCCCTTTTTTTGTCATCAACATGGTCATGGGCCTGACCCCCATGCGGTTGTGGACCTTTTACTGGGTATCCCAGCTGGGGATGCTGCCCGGGACCTTTATTTACGTCAATGCCGGCAGCCAGATCGCCCGCATCGACTCTCTGGCCGGCATTGTATCGCCTGGCCTGATCGGCTCCCTGGCCCTGCTGGGCCTTTTTCCGCTTGCCGCCAAAAAACTGCTGGCCGCTGTCCGCCGGGGCCGGTCCGAACAGCCCCCTTCTTTGGACACACCGGTATCGGACACCGGTTCCCCTGAATTTATTGCTGCGCTTACCCGGATGCAGAAAGATTGCACCGACTGCGGCGCCTGCAAAAGCCAGTGTGCATTTCTCAAGGAATACGGCACCCCTGCACAGCTGCTGAAGACTTACGATTTCAGGCACCCGGACCATCAGTTAAATCCGTTTGAATGCAGCCTGTGTAACCTGTGCAAAGCCGTGTGTCCGGAAAAACTGGATCCGGGCCATCTTTTCTTTCTGGCCCGGAAAGAAGCCGTATCCGCCGGCCGGGTGGACCTTTCCAGATACAAAGGACTTCTGGCCTACGAAAAAAAAGGCAACTCACCCCTGTTCACCTGGTATGGGCTGCCCAAAGGCTGTGATACGGTTTTTTTTCCGGGATGCACCCTGCCCGGCACCCGTTCCCGCACCACCTGGCAGATGTTCACCCATCTCCAGAAAACGATTCCTTCCCTGGGCGTTGTCCTGGACTGCTGCAACAAAATCAGCCATGACCTGGGCCGGCAGGACCATTTTGAATCCCTGTTCACCCCCATGCATGACTTTCTCATAAACCATCATATTCAAAAGGTGCTGGTGGCCTGCCCCAACTGCTTCAAAATGTTCGACACATACGGTGACGGGATAACGGTGGAAACCGTGTGGCAGGCGATGGACCGTCAGGACCTGCCGGACACGGCAAAGGGACAGGGTGACCTGCGGGTGCATGACCCCTGTCCGCTTCGGCAGGAAACAGGCATCCAGGATGCGGTCAGATCCCTTGTCTCCCGAATGGGGATGGCGGTGGAAAAAATCCACAGCCAGAAGCACCGCACCCTGTGCTGCGGGGAAGGGGGCAGTGTGGGGTGTGTCCGCCCGGATCTGGCCAGGAACTGGGGAAAGAGAAGGCAGTCCCAGGCCGGAGGCCGCACCCTGGTGACCTATTGTGCCGGCTGCGCCGGTTACCTGGCCCGGCTGACCCCCACCATCCACCTGGCCGACCTGATCTTTGACACCCAGAACATCCTCAGCGGCCGTTTCAAAGTGGCCAGGGCCCCGTTCACCTATCTTCACCGCCTCCGGCTCAAAAACCGGTTCAAAAAGCACCTGGCCCCGGCCGTGCAGCAGGTCCGGCAAAAACAACCCATGGCCCCGGAATACCTCGGAAAAACCGGATTGAAGACCCATGACAATATTGCCGCCACCGCAAATGAAACCATTATTTTCAAGCCATAGCAATGAGGAACAGAAAAAGTGCAGCAGCAACCTGTTTACTAAACTGATAATTAAATAAAAACACAACATGGAGGAAAGTTCAGCATGAAAATTCAACGGCATATCGGATTGATGACGGTATTGGCAGCGGTTCTGGTGTTGTTTCTGGCAGACAGCGGAGAATGCAGAAAGCAGGGATATAACTACATTTCGGTTCAGGAATTCAAGGCGAGACTGGATGCGGGGGATCATGAAAATGGATCGATGGCCGTCATGACCTCCCAGACCGAAGAAGAGTATGCCACAGGCTATATTCAGGCCGCTTATCCGACCTATGCCCGGCCTTTGAAATCTGATTCCGATTTTGCCAAGCTGGATCCGTTTCTGGAAAAGATCAAAAATACCACCGAAGATATCGTCATCATATGCCCGCGCGGAAAAAGCGGGGCTGAAAGGCCGTATGATTATTTCAAAAAAAACGGAACTGCCGAAAGCCGGCTGCTGATCCTGGAAGGCGGTCAGGAAGCCTTTAACAAAGCATATCCGGAAGATGTGACGTACCCGAAACAATAACCAGCAGATTCTCTTTATGCAGACCGATGCGTATCCAAACGAAACCGGATATGTGCCGGTCATCACAGAAACATGAGCAGACGGATCGACATTCACTCAAAAAGGAGCATGTGATGAAAACACTTTCAGGCTTTTGGAGAAAAACTCTCCTGGCTTTGATCATTGTCATTGGTTTTACAGGATATCAGACTTGCGAAGCATCCGGTCCTTCACTTGATATTCAGGACAGGGGGTACGCCCGCAACGATCTGCTGGTCAGCGTGGACTGGCTGAAAAATAATCTGGAAAACAATCAATTACTGTTGATTGACACCCGGAGTAAAGATGCATACGCAAACGGCCACATTCCCGGCGCCATCCACGTGGACTGGAAAGTGTTCTCGGACATGAAAGCGCCAAGGGGCAAAGGATTCGCAGTCCTTCTGGGTGTCGAACAATTAACGGAAAAATTCCAGGCATACGGCCTGGAACCCGGCAGGACCATTGTTGTCTATGCCGACCCCAGCGGCTGGGGGGAAGATGGACGGGTTGTCTGGATGCTTCGCATGGCCGGGCTGACCGACTCGAAAATACTGGATGGGGGATGGCCCGCCTGGAAAAACGGTGGGGGAACGGTGACCCGGGAGGAAACCCTCCCGTCATCTGGAACCTGTGAAATCGACAATTATGATACAGACATGCTGGCGACGACCGAATGGATGCGGGCTGAATTCGAAAAAATCAAAATCCTGGATGTCCGAACAAAAAAAGAGTTTGACGGCGCAACGGATTACAAGGAGCCCAGAGGCGGCCATATCACCGGGGCCATCCATATCCCCTGGACCGACTTTCTGAACGTTGATTCAACCGTTAAAAGCCAGATGGAGATTGAAGAAATCCTGGCCCGGTCCGGAATTGAGAAGGATGACTTCATTGTCACCTATTGCACTTCCGGTATCCGGTCCGCCCATACAGCCCTGGTTCTCCGGATGGCAGGCTTTGAAAAGGCAAAAAACTACGACGCTTCCATCAATGAATGGGGGGCTTTTGAAGATCTGCCCATGGAAAAATAGCACCCGGGTCCTCTGCCTGTGTGTGCTGATCGTATCTACCCCCCTTTTCTATCTGGCCAGTTATGATTTCAGATATCTGCTGGACACCGGCATATCGGTCCTGAACAGGGGGGATGCCTGTTCAATTGAACGGTTTCTTTATACATACGGGGCTGACGGCCCTATGGTATACACGACCCTTGTAACCATCAGCATCCTGGTTCCCGGATCGTGGCTGTGCCCTTTATATGCAGCCGGCCACAGCCTGTTCAGCCAGCCGTCAGCCCTGATCAGCAGTGTAGCGGGAAATTTTCTGGGGACCGCTTTACTGCTCGGGATTTCAGAAATGCTGCTTTGCCGAGTCAGAAAGCTACCATACCGACTGTTGGAAAAGGGGCCTGGTTCTTTTCGTCTCCCCACGGTATTCAACCATATTTTTCCGGTTGCGATTGCCCTCTCCCCCCTGATTTCAACACAGCTCTTCTGGATGTCTATTGTTCTGGCCGGGCTGGGCAGGACAAACCATACACCCGTTATTTTCTGGGCTGTCTCAGGTCTGTCCGTTTTTCATATATTAACGGTTTCCCATTTTCCGGTTTGATATTGATTCCTTCAATATCAAACCGGATGTTTCATCCAGATTACGAATTAGACAAAGAGATCCCCACTGGCTATTTTATAAATTATGCAAATTCAGAACCCATTGAATAGTAGACGTTCCATGA
>JBFLKI010000105.1:0-6519 GCA_040883135.1 Desulfotignum sp.
CAAAATAAATCAGCAGGAATATTTCCGCATTCCGGGCCTGGAGCACATATTCCACATAGTAGAGAATCAGGGTCGCCGGCAGGTTGCTGCCCAGGGCACTGATGGTGTACCCGGCAATCAGGATCATGAACGGCCGGTTCCTGATCACATCGGAAAACCCTTTGAGCAGATGGTCGGTCATGGGGCGGTTGAACTTTTCTTTGATTCGAAAGATGCAGACCAGCGAAAAGGCAACGATCATGGGCGCAAACAGATACGCCATGATGGAAAACCGCTCTTTTTCCGTGGGCGGCCTGCCGAACGATGTCATTACCGCATCGATCAGGACAGGGGTGGCGGCGGCCATCAGCGTTCCCAGAATCAGAAATCCGTCCCGGACCGAGAACAGCAGCGTTCTTTCATGGTAATCCGTGGTCATTTCAGGCCCCAAAGACTCATAGGGGATGGTGATCAGGGTCCAGAAAAAAAACAGGGCAAACAGCCAGAACCCGAAATACAGGGTCATGGCACCGTCCGTCAGCACCGGGGGCTGAAACAGGAACAAAATGGCTGCGGCAAGTCCCAGTGCCCCCAATGCGATATAGGGCTTTCGCCTGCCGAAACGGCCGGATGTCCGGTCCGACACATACCCGATCACGGGATCGGTTACGGCGTCAAACAGCCGCACAGCCATCAGCAGCACACCGACCGTGGCGATGTTCACCCCGATGGTGTCTGTATAGAATTTGGGCAGGTACACATACACGGGAATCCCGATCACGGCCAGGGACAGGGCGGGCAGGGCATAGGCAAAGGTATCGGCCCATGAAACCTGCCGGTGCCTGCCGGTCACTGTTTTCTTCATCGCTGTGTTCCGAGGAGCTTGTCCCGGAACCCCTTGTCTATGGGGTTGGCACCGATCCATATGGAAAACACGGCCCGGGCAAATTCTGCGCCTTCAATGGTGCCAAGGGGGGTGGTATTGTAGGTCAGCAGGGTCCCTGACCCCGGCATATAGGTCAAGGCATACCGGTCTTTGGGCGCCACATCCCTGTATAACCGGTTAAGGGCGCCAATTTTGGGCAAGAGTTGCTGAAATTCCGCATCACTGACCGATTCTCTGATCTTTTTTTCCGTGGCTTTGGCAAAATCCTCCGCTGATATGGCAACGCGGTATTCCAATACCAGGTGTTTGGGAATGTCTTCCAGAGCCCGAGATCCGTCTTCGGTATCCGGAAGGTAAAGCGCTCCGGTATACGCCTCAATGAAATACATGTAGCGGAGCAGGGCCGCCCCCTGCAGATCCAGGCGGGTCTGGTTCACGGTCACGGTGTTCGAAAATGCGGTCCCATCCACCATGGTGACGGCGGCATGAACGGTTCCAGGGACGAAAGAAAATCCCCACGACCATGCCGCGACAAGTACCATCAGGATCTTTTGCTGAATGTTCATTGAATCCCCGCTTTTCTTATGTTCACCGGTTTCACGGAAGCCCGGAGATCAGGCCGTGCAGTTTCTGCCACAGGGCCTGCCGCTCGTCTTCGGACTCCCCCGTGCCGGGAAAAACAACCGTTTCATGGGGGCGTCTGTCCAGCCAGAACCGTCCCGTGGACAGGGCCGCAGTTCCTGACAAAGCCAGCCAGACAATGGTATCTGCCCCCTGCTCAGGGGTTCTCAACAGGGTGCCGACCAGGGAATGGAACTCCGGCAGCGACCGTTGGATACCCGGTGTGTCCACCCATCCCGGGTGCATGGCATGAACGGTGATTCCTTCTTTTTTCAGTTCTTCTGCCCAGATCCGGGTCAGGATGACCACCCCCCGTTTGGCCCGGGCATATGCTGTTGCCCCGTTATAGGGCGGCTGTCTGTTTTCCAGGTCATCCACGGCGATTTTCTGGGTATACATGCCGCCGGACGACACATTGATGATCCTGCCCGAAGAACGGACGATGGATTTTTTCAACAGCTCCGTCAGGTAAAACACCCCCAGCAGGTCCGTGGCAAAGGTCTGTTCAAATCCTTCGGAAGTTTCTTTGCGCTCATTGAACAGCGCCCCGGCATTGTTGATCAGAATATCGATGGATTTTTTGGAGTCCCCCAACTGTTGGGCCACCTGTCTGATCTCCTGCATCCGGCCCAGATCGGCCAGCATGACATCGACATGCGGGTTGCCGGTCTTTGAGATGATGGCCTGCTGCACCTGGAGGGCCTTTTCCCGGTTCCTGGCAATGATCGTCAAAAACGCCTTTTTTTCGGCCAGCATAAAGGCTGCCGCTTTTCCGATGCCGGACGTTCCCCCGGTCAAGACCACCTTTCTGCCGTAAAGGGTCCCGCCCGGCTCTGTCCAGAACCGCCGGCTCAGCTCATACCCGAACCGGCTGAACATCATCATTCCCGGCAGAATAGTATGGTCAGCCAAAAAATCCAGCCAGCCGGTGCCGGACTGGAAGCACTTTTTTTTCTGGGCAGTTTTGTTTGTGTTCCCGGCATCAAAGGCAGGTTTGGGATCTGGTCTGTCCGCCTGCGTTTGCCCGGATTTTTTTCGTTGAGTCATCGAGCCGCCTTTCACTGAAACTCACAGTTTTATATACACCTTATTATGGACACGTTTTATCAGACTTCAATACCGCAAAAAAAATGCGTATACTGTTTGTGTTTGAAACTAAAAAAAAAATCCGGAGGACGGCAATGATACGATTCGGCCTTTGCTGCATATTCAGGAAATACCCGGTTTCATTTCGCAGAACCACTGCCACGCACCTTGCCAGGTTTTCCGAAGAGGATCGCTTGACCCGCCTTGCAGGGCTGTGTGCCCACAATGCAGAAAGCCTGCTAAAGGCCCTGGTTTTTTGCCGGGAAAACCGGATCGGCGCCTTCCGGATAAACAGTCAGATCCTTCCGTTGAAAACCCATCCGGAGATGGGATACGATATATTTGATCTACCCGGTGCCAAAGAGATCGTCGCAGCGTTCAGGGCCTGTGGTGAGTTTTGCCTGACGCATGATATCAGAACCACTTTTCACCCGGACCAATTCATTGTTCTGTCATCACCGAATCCCGATGTGGTCCAGAGATCCGTTGCAGATCTGGTTTACCAGGCCGAGGTGGCCGAATGGGTCAATGCCGATGTCATCAACATTCATGCCGGCGGGGTGTATGGGGATAAACCATCGGCGTTATCCCGCCTGGCAGCCGCCATTGAGACACTGCCCGATCCGGTGAGGAAAAGTCTGACCCTTGAAAATGATGACAGAAGCTATACCCCACAGGATCTGTTTCCTGTTTGCAGTGATCTCAATATTCCCCTGGTGTATGACGTACACCACCACCGGTGTCTTGGGGACGGCCTGTCAGTGGAAGCGGCCACTGAACTAAGCATGAAAACCTGGGACCGGGAGCCCCTGTTTCATATTTCCTCTCCCAGGGACGGCTGGTCAGCAGCCGATCCCAGAAAGCACCATGATTATATTGACATCCGTGACCTGCCCAATCACTGGCTGTCCATGGATATTACCGTGGAGGTGGAGGCAAAGGCCAAAGAGCTGGCCATAAAAAAACTGATGGATGATTTGAAGATGACGCCGCTGCATCCCCTGGGGCCCTGATCAAACGACGTCCAGAAATTTTGCCTGGTTCTGCGGCAACCGACATAACCATTGATGCTTAAAAATTTTGTTTTCTGGCGATGTATACCCCATAACTGTAATGAGATCTGTATTTTTCATACAGATCGATTTCCCGCTTTTCCGCCGCTATGATGGCCCGGGCCGCCTCACTGTTGCCGTGACGGTCCAGGAAATCGGCAAACCGATCCTGCATCGGCCGGTAATAATTGTCCAGCCAGCAGTGTTCGGGCAGCACAAAATAGCCGATAAGAGAGTAACCGTTCTTTTCCAGAATGTGTATTTTTGATGAGGCCAGATCGATTTCCGGGTATTCGGTCTCCCAGTGTGCCGAAAGATCCGGCGGACGGGAAACTGTCAGCCAGGTGATCTCCGAAACCACCAGCAGACCCCCTGTTTTCAGAAAACGATGCCAGTCGATGACCCCTTTTTCAAAACCAATATTGTAGATGGCCCCCTCCGACCAGATGACATCATATGTCTCCTCTTCAAACGGCAGCGCATCCATGGAACAACAAAGGGGGCATATTTTTTCAGAAAATCCTTTGTTTTTGGCCCTGACGTCAAGGACGTCAAGAAAGTCCTGAATAAAGTCCACTGCCGTAATCCGGGCATTCAAAAGATGAGCCAGCAGCAGGGTGGAGGCCCCGGTGCCGCATCCGATATCGGCAATCTTCAACGGTGCGGTCCGGTCAATCATCCCCAAGCCAATCGATTTTTCCGTTTCAGCATCCCCGCCCGGACCCTGCCGGTCGGCGTGTTTGTGCAGGTCTATCAGCAGCTGAAAATCGTCCATGGATGTGTCCTTTGGGTTTAAGTTAATCTGGATCCTTACGGTCTTCTTTTTAAGGGTTTTAGTAAATTATTGTTGTCGGATGCACCACCGTGGTTGTATGTACATTGGTTTCTGGCGTAGTTTGTCCTTGTGATTTGGGCCCTCCAAGAATAGCCCAGCCAACGGCTACCAACTCACCATCATTAAACAGGTATGGTGTGAACTCATCATCAGTAGTAAGCCCATCATGTTGCCAGCCACTCCTGAAATAGAGAATTTCAACCAAAGTGCCGCCTTTTTTATACATGTCTGGTTGTTCAATGTCGGTATTTTTTAACCGTGCCTGGGAAGGTTGTAATAATTCTACAACTTGTGATTTTGACATACCCAAACTTACTTTAGGTGCCGCGAGCATGTAATCGTCATCGAATTCTCCTTATTGGCACATAAGTTAAGAGGAGCGATATCCTTGGCAATCTGTATCGTGTGATTCGGTATTGGCAGCGCAGCCAGGCAGATTTTTCCGGGAAAGATCAAACACCGTGTCAGAAAAACGGGTGGGTTCGGTCATTTTTTTTATCCGCTGTCATTCCCGGACATACCGGGGATAGGTCTGTTTGGCTGCCCGGGCCTGTTCTAAATCGATATCCAGGGTGAGGATCCACTGCCGCGGGTCGGTCAGGCCCCGAACCGCGCCTCTTTCCGGTTCGATGATCCAGCCGGCTCCGCCGAAATCCTCTCCCGGCACATTGGGGCCGTTGAAGTTGGATGACAGACAAAATGCCCCGGCCACGATGGCGGCGGCCCTCCCTCCCGGTACCCAGATGTCTTCTCTGGATGCGGGCGTCGCCCGGGGACAGATCAGGATATCCATCCCCTGGCGTTTGTATTCCCTGGCCCGGTCCGTAAACCACAGGTCGGTGCAGATCATGAACCCGATGGTCACCCCGTTTACCCGCGCCGCCTGGAATCGGCCGCTGCCCCGGTGGTACCAGGCGGCTTCAAAGTAACCGGGTTCGTCGGGCAGGTAGTATTTTTCATGGCAGGGCTGCACCCCTTCCTGCCGGGTCCAGACAATGCCCTGATTCAACCGGCGATCTTTTTGTGTCACCGGCCGGGACAGGGCCACCATGTCGGTCGGCAGTTCTTCCAGACGTCCGATCCAGACGTCGTGGGCCGATACCGCCTTGTCCCATATGGCGGTGTCCACCCGGTCCGACCGAGTGATCCAGGGGTAAAACGGCATTTCCGGCAACACCAGCAGGTCGGAGGATGCCGATGCCAGGTGATCGATCAGCGCATTCCAGAGGGTGTCATCCCGGGTCCAGTCATCCGGCAGTTCACATACGGTTACTTTCATCATGACTCCAGTACTTCTCGAATTTTGATTGTCCGCCCCGAAACAGTCTCTTAATGATCTATATTTTTAAAGGGAACTGTCTGTTAAATCAAGCGGAAATGAGTGTTGCGGTGCGGTCAATCGACATGTATCTTTGCCTGTTTCTGCCGTACCTCCTGATAAATCCGGTGGGCCGCCGGCAGGTCGATTTTTTCAAAAGAGATCGTGTCGCCCGGCGTGGTCTGGGCCAGTTTTGGAATGTCGGTGGAGATCACGGTGGCGATTTTGGCATACCCGCCCACGGTCTGTTCCACCAAAAGAATGATGGGCTGCTCGTCTGCCGGGATCTGGATACCGCCGGGCATGGAAGGCTCGGACACAATGCTTTTGGGCATGCCGGGCCGGATGGGAATTTTTTCCCCCATCAGCCGGTATCCCATGCGGTCCGCTTTGGGGGTGACCATGTACTGACTGGTATACAGGGAAGTCATTTCCGGATCAAAATAGTCATCCTGGGGCCCGGGAACTACCCGCAGCACCACATGGGAAGGATATTGGGGGATCATGTGTTCAGGCAACGCCCGGTGTCCAGCCGGACGGCCGGTGCTGTGCGCATCCAGGATATCCCCGGCCCTGAGCGGCCGGCCCTGGTAACCGCCGATTGCTCCCCCCACATAGGTAGCACAGGATCCCATGACAAGAGGAACATCGATGCCGCCGGACACCGCCAGATAGGCCCGGCATCCGGACCGGACCTGAGACAGGGTCAGCACATCATCCGTTCCTACCCGGATGGACCGCC
>JBFLKI010000106.1:0-9028 GCA_040883135.1 Desulfotignum sp.
AATCCGCCAGATGGATATCCGCAGTCAACACCTGTGCATCATACTCGGACAGCGAATAGCGGGACATGAACCGGGCTTTTTTCTGATCCGGCAGTTCCGGCATCCGGCCGGAGACCTGCTGGATCCAGGCCTTGTCCACCATGAGCGGCACCAGGTCCGGATCCGGAAAATACCGGTAATCATGGGCTTCTTCCTTACCCCGCATGGAAACGGTTCTGTTTTTTTCCGGATCCCATAACCGGGTTTCCTGGATCACGGCATCCCCTTTTTCCAGGATAAAGGTCTGCCGGTCGATTTCGTATTGAATGGCCTTTTCCACATGCCGGAAAGAGTTCAGGTTTTTCAGTTCCGTGCGGGTGCCGAAGGCGTCTTGTCCTCTCGGGCGAAGAGAAATGTTGGCGTCACACCGGAAACTGCCCTGTTCCATGTTGCCGTCACACACATCGATATATTTAAGAATGGCATGGAGTTTGCGAAGATAGGCCCCGGCTTCGGCCGGGGTGTGCATGTCCGGTTCGCTCACGATCTCGATCAGCGGAACCCCGGTGCGGTTCAAGTCCACCAGGCTTTTGCCGCGGACCGGATCATGGATCAGTTTGCCGGCATCTTCTTCCATGTGAATCCGGGTGATACCGATGGTTCTGACACCGGTCTGTCCGGTTTCGATTTCCAGACGGCCGTGCTCGGCAATGGGCGCGGCATACTGGGAAATCTGGTATCCTTTGGGCAGATCGGGGTAAAAATAATTTTTCCGGTCAAACCGGCTTTGTTCAGCAATGGTGCAGTGGGTGGCCAGGGCCGCCCTGATGGCGAAAGTCACCGCCTTTTTGTTTAAAACCGGCAGCACCCCGGGCATGCCCGTGCAGACCGGGCAGGTATTGGCGTTGGGTTCATTGCCGAATGTGGTGGGGCAGGCACAGAAGATTTTGGTGTCGGTTTTGAGTTGTGCATGGACCTCCAGGCCGATGACAGGTTCAAACTCCATAAACGGTTGTTCCCTTTTGAAAGTGTTGATGGCTCTTTTTTGTCAACCGTTTATATACCTCTGGCAGCTTGATTTATCAATGACATTTTAAATCTGGGTTCTTAATGCGCAGGCATTCTGTTTGTTTTTTCTAAAAAGGGTATCGTTTTGTCATACACAGGGCAAGCGGAAATTGATTGATTGCTTGGATTTTATCATGAATTTTTATTCATAAAATGGTATACAGGGCAAATTAAAAAATGAGGATCCGGAATTTATGAAATTTTTTTTGTGTGTCATGGGCATGGTGATGATCGTGGAGGGGCTGCCCTATTTTGCCTTTCCGAATCGGATGAAAGAGATGATACAGATCATTGCCGGCCAGGAAAGCCTGAAGCTGCGACGGTTTGGGTTTTTTCTGATGCTGACCGGGCTGGGGGTGGTGTACGTGGCCATGAAAGCGAACTGATGTTTGATCTGTCGGATTATGATTATGATCTGCCGGAAGATCTCATCGCCCAGAAGCCCTGTAATACCCGCAGCGACTCACGCCTGCTGCATGTCCACCGGAGCACGCATGCCGTGTCTCATCACGGGTTTGCAGACCTGCCGGATCTGCTGCAGGCAGGCGATCTGCTGGTGGTCAACGATACCCGGGTGATTCCGGCCCGGCTGATGGGAAAAAAAGCCACCGGCGGCCGGGTGGAGGTGCTGATCATTGATTACGCCCAGGGGATGCAGCACCTGGAAAAAACCGGTGCATTCCAATGCCACTGTCTGGTAAGGGCGTCTAAAATGCCGAAACCCGAAAGTGTTCTGTATTTTTCAGAGCGGATAACCGGACTGGTGCTGGCGGTCAATGAAGGGGTCTGCGAGATCCGGTTTTCCGGCGGGAAGCAATTTGTCCATTATATGAAAACCGCCGGGTCCATGCCCCTGCCGCCTTATATCAAGCGGGGCCCGGATGCGGATATGGCGGATGAAGACCGGAAAAATTATCAGACCGTGTATGCCAAAAATGATGGAGCTGTGGCCGCACCCACGGCCGGCCTTCATTTTACAAAACCCTTGATCGATCAGCTGGCCCGAAAAAAGATTGACATGGTTCACATCACCCTGCACGTGGGGTACGGCACCTTTGTGCCGGTGCGGGTGGCGGATATCCGGAACCATCGGATTCATTCGGAATATTATTCATTGTCGACCGCGGCCGCCGGTAAAATCAATGACGCGAAACAGCAGGGCCGGCGGGTGGTCGCTGTGGGTACGACGTCGGTTCGCACCCTTGAATACACAGCCGATGATCAGGGACGGGTCGCGCCGGGTATCGGCATGTGTGACCTGTATATCTATCCCGGATTCCGGTTCCGGTGCGTGGATGCCATGATCACCAATTTTCACCTGCCCAAATCCACCCTGCTCATGCTGGTATCCGCGTTTTATGACCGGGAACGGATGTTGAACGCCTATGCGGAAGCCGTCGCTGAAAAATACCGGTTTTTCAGTTATGGGGATGCCATGTTTATTGAATGACCACAGGAGAGTTGCACTTGAAATTTACGGTAATAAAAAAATCCGGCCGAAACCGGGCCCGGCTGGGCCTTATCGACACGCCCCGTGGGCAGATACAAACCCCGATTTTCATGCCCGTGGGCACGGTGGGGTCGGTGAAGGCTTTGACCGCGGATGACCTGAAACACTGCGGCGCACAGATCATCTTGGGCAACACCTATCACCTGTTTCTGCGGCCCGGGTGCGAGGTGATCTCACAAATGGGGGGGCTTCATGAGTTTATCCGGTGGGACAGGCCCATGCTGACCGATTCCGGGGGGTTTCAGTTTTTTTCCCTGGCAAAACTGGCAAAGTTCACGGACGACGGGGTGGCGTTCCAGTCGCATATCGACGGCTCCCGGCATTTTTTTTCACCGGAAAAATCCGTGGAGATCCAGACCATTTTGGGATCGGACATCATGATGTCTTTAGACTGGTGCATGGGATATCCCGCCACTTTTGATCAGGCAGAGACCGCTTTGGAAAAAACCACGGCCTGGGCGAAAAAAGGGTATGACTACTGGCAGCAGCAGGATGCACCCAACCACCTGTTCGGCATTGTCCAGGGCGGCATGTTCAAGGAACTGCGAACCCGTTCAGCAAATGAGCTGATGCAGATCGATTTTTCAGGATTTGCCATCGGCGGCCTGTCCGTGGGGGAACCCACAGACCTGATGTATGAAATGGCGGATCACACCCTGCCGCAGCTGCCGGAAGACAGGCCCCGGTATATCATGGGGGTGGGAACGCCTGAGAATCTGGTGGCACTGACAGAAATGGGATGTGACATGTTCGACTGCGTCATGCCGTCGCGAAATGCCCGAAACGGCAAGCTGTTCACCGCCAGAGGGGATATCAACATTCCCAATGCCCGGTTCAAATTTGATCAGCTGCCCATCGATGAGAACTGCACCTGTTATACCTGCCAAAACTACACCCGGGCTTATCTGCGGCACCTGTACAAATCCCGGGAACTGCTGGCCTACCGCTTGAACACCATCCACAATCTTTATTATTACCTGGACCTGATGGCCACCATGCGTCAGGCCATTGAAGCGGACCGGTTTGAGGTTTTTAAACGGCAGTTTCATGATACCCGGTCAACAGGCGTCTGACACTCAAAGGAGGGGAGAATATGCATGAAATGGGAATCGCCCAGGAACTGGTCCGGATTGCGTTAGACGCATTGCCTGCCGATCTGAAAGATCCAAAAGTTGCATCGCTGAATCTGAGAATCGGCAAACTGTCGTCGGTGGTGCCCCACAGCCTGACGTTTTGTTTTGAGATCATCACCAAAGACACCCCCCTGGAACATGCCCGCCTGAATATCGAGATGGTGCCGGTGCGTCTCCGGTGCAATGACTGCGGCAGGGAATGGGAAACCGACACCCCGGTGTTCCGGTGCCCAAATTGTGAGGAAGGCCGGACCGAACTGATGTCGGGCCGGGAGATCGACATCGAATCCCTGACGCTGATGGAATGATGTGGACCGGTTGACGTTTGTCATGTAACCCGATACACTTTAATGATCATTATGGGAGGTCTCAAAATCGATGGAAATCAAGATTCGAAAAAATATTCTGGAAAAAAATCTGACGGAAGCGGAAAAAAACCGGCACTATTTCCGAGAGAAAAAAGTGTTTGTGCTCAACATGATGTCATCCCCCGGGTCCGGAAAGACCGAGACCCTGTGCCGGACCCTGGCACAACTGATGCCCGATATCCAGGTGGGGGTGATCGTAGGGGATATCTGCACCACCAATGACGCGGACCGTCTGGCCAAAACCGGGGCGAAAGTGATTCAGATCAATACCGACCGGTTCGGGGGGGATTGCCATTTGACCGCACCGATGATTGATGACGCTGCCCGGACACTCGGATGTGACGGTCTGGACCTGCTGATTGTGGAAAACATCGGCAATCTGGTGTGCCCGGCGGAGTTTGATATCGGTGAAAATGCCCGCGTCGTGGTGTTGAGCGTTACCGAGGGAGAAGACAAACCATTGAAATATCCCCTCATGTTTCAGGTGTCAGATGCCGCGATTTTAAACAAGGTGGATCTGCTGCCGTATCTGGATTTTGATGCGGCCCTGGCCGTGGAGAACATGAAAAAAGTGCATCCGGGCATGCCGGTGTTCGAACTGTCCGCCAAAACCGGACAAGGGCTGGATCCCTGGCTTGAGTGGCTTCGGCAGCAACTTTAATTCCAGGGTAATTCCGGGGTCAGACCCCAAAGGTGAGAATCATGGAAAGAAAAAAAGCGGCTTTTGCCGGCACCTGGTATCCGGATTCGGCAGATGCCTGCAAAACAGCGATTCAAAAATTTTTAAATGAAAAATCCGGTCCGGCAGAAGGCCGGTTCATGGCCGGGATCGTTCCCCATGCCGGGTGGGTGTATTCCGGGAGTATTGCCTGCCGGACCATCGCCAGTCTCGTTCCGTCCGAACAATCTTTCGGGCCCGTGGATACCGTTGTCTTGTTCGGAGCTCACATGCACCGGCAGTCCGAGCCTTTTATCATGACCGACGGCGCCATTGAAACACCGCTGGGAGATATCGAAGTGGACGGGGAACTGGTGGAAGCCATGTGCAGGAATATCAGTATCCGGAGAAGATCTCCCCGTAAATTTGTGGAGGAAAACACCCTGGAGCTGCAGTATCCGTTTATCAGATATTTTTTTCCCACGGTCCGGATGGTGGTCTGTGGGGTGGCCCCGTCTTTTTTTGCCCCGATTATCGGCACCACGGCGGTTGAGGCTGCCGATGCGTTGGACCGTCAGATCCGGGTGATCGGATCCACGGACATGACCCATTACGGCCCGAACTTCGGGTTTACCCCGGCCGGTCCGGGCAGAAATGCCGTGGAATGGGTAAAGACTCAAAACGATGCCGCTGCTATCGGTGCCATGAAAGCCATGGATGACAAGGCCATCATTGCCCAGGGCCTGGATCATCACAACATGTGCTGCCCCGGAGCGGCGGCTGCCACTGCTGCGGCAGCCAGAAAAATGGGGGCCACAAAGGCGCAGGTGCTGGAGTATGCCACCAGTTTTGACAAAACCCGGTCTGAATCCTTTGTGGGGTATACCGGCCTGCTCTATGGAATGGATTAATCCATTGACCTGCGGATATCAGAAAGAATAGGATACGGTGATGGATGTATATTCCTGATCCTCTTTCTGGGTGTCGTATTCCTTGGTCTGATACACATACGCATAGGTGATTTTAAAGCGGTGAACCATGAAAGCCACACCGGCGACGCCCTGCAGGACCAAGGGTTTTTTGTCGACACGGTGACTGTCCCGGAACGTGTTGCCGTCCAGAAAGATGTTCCGGATCACGGCACTGGTATTGACCCCTGCGAAAACATGACACCCCAGGCGCCGTGATACCGGATAAAACCGGGGATCCTGCTCATCCATGGGGGCGTTGGTGTCCGATCCCGGGCGGATCAGAAATGTCCCGAAATCATTGGGAAGGTGCCATCCGAATCTGGCTTGGGCTCCGGTGTTGACACCGGTCAGCGCATTGCCCAGCGCGGCACCTGCATGCGGGATGAGATCGAACCCGAACCCGTTCCCAAAATCGGATTTCAGCAGTTTCCATTTCCGTTCATAATGCAGATTGAGGATCGGTTCATCTTTCAACTGGTGATCCCATCCTTTGGGCTCGGTGGTATCGATCCACTTGTGCCAGGTTTTCTGGACCTGCTCCGCATAGGAATGGGGGCCCACGATCCCGACATTGATTTCAAACGAATCCATCCGCCGGCTGTCTTTGGCATGGAATCCGGCGGCCAGGTAGGTGATGCCGGCATAGGGACGGTCGTCTAAAATCAGATCGGTCCGTTCCAGATCTTCAGGGGCATACATGTTCTGCCCGATGGACAGGGACACATTCCGGACGGTCCCGGGTTTGTTCACAAACGGCAGGGAATCGATGAAATTCCGGCTCCAGGCCGGGGTGTTGATTTCGTGGTAATCAGACAGGTCCCGGGAGATCCACGTTAATTTGATCCCGTTGGTGTATTCCCTGTCCGTGCCGGTGAACACGTCGTTTTCCAGATAAAATGTGAAGGTGTTGGCGTCCTTGGGATCTTTTTGTGCAAAACACGGTTCACGTCCATTCAACAGGACGCAAATGATGACAATGGTACAAACCTGCAACCGCCTGGTCGCGACAGAATGGAAAATGCTGACTCGTTTCAAAAGATGTCCTCTTTTTTGTTATCTGTCCTTTGCCCATGTGCATCACCCGTTCCGGAAATCAAATACGTTTGGCCACCCGCCGGATTCGCTGAACGGTTCTGTCCTTTCCCAGCGCCAGCATCATTTCAAAAATGCCCGGGCTCACCGTGGTACCGGTGACCGCTACCCGCACCGGCTGGGCGATTTTGCCGAACCCCAGATGGAAGTCTTCCATGATTTTTTTGAATACCTCTTCCAGGCCCGGCTGGGTGTAATCCGATACCGCATCGATGGCATCCGCGGTCTGGTTGAGCAGGTCCCGGACCTCCGGGGTCAGGAATTTAGCGGCCGCTTTTTCATCCATTTCCGGCTCATTCACGTAGTAAAACCGGGCGCCTTGTGCCATCTCCTTCAGAGTTCTGCTCCGGGGCTGAAGCGTTTCAACTACCTTGCGGGTAAATGCATCATCCGCGGCATCGATTCCCAGGTGCCGCAGGTGGGGCAGCAAAGAAGGCACCAGTTCTGAAAGGGGTTTGGCCTGGATGTGCTTGGCATTCAACGCGGTCATCTTGTTCAGGTCAAACATGCCCGCTGACCGGCCTAAGTGGTCCAGATCGAATTTTTCGATCAATTCTTTGCGGGTGAAAAACTCCTGGTCTCCGTGGGACCATCCCAGCCGTACCAGGTAGTTGATCACTGCATCCGGCAGATACCCCATGTCCCGGTATTCACTCACGGACATGGCCCCGTGCCGTTTGCTCAGCCTGGCCTTGTCCGGGCCCAGCACCATCGGCACATGACCGAAAACCGGCAGATCCGCCCCCAACGCCTGGTAGATGAGGATCTGTTTCGGGGTATTGATCAGATGATCATCACCACGGATAATGACGTTGACACCCATGGTCAGGTCATCCACCACCACGGCCAGGTTGTACATGGCGGACCCGTCACTGCGGCGGATGATGAAATCATCGATTTCCGCGTTCTGAAACGCGGTGTCACCCTTGACAATATCCTGCACCACGGTGGCGCCGCCGTCAGGCGTTTTAAGACGGACCACGGTACCGGGTGCTTTTGACAGGCCCCGTTCCCGGCATCTGCCGTTGTACATGGGTTTGCGTCCCTTGGACCGGGCCTCTTCCCGCATGGCATCGACCTCTTCCGGAGTGCAGGCGCAGTAATAGGCATGACCATCTTTCACCAGTTTTTCAATATGCTGATCATGAATCTCTTTCCGCTGGGTTTGGAAATACGGGCCCTCATCCCAGTCGATACCCAGCCATTCCAGTGCCTCCAGAATCGCGTCCACCGATTCTGGTGTGGATCGGTCCTCATCGGTGTCTTCGATGCGCAGAATAAATTTGCCCCCGGTTTTTCTGGCATACAGCCAGTTGAACAGGGCGGTCCTGGCGCCGCCGATGTGCAGAAAACCGGTGGGGGAAGGGGGAAATCGGGTGACAACGGGTTTCATAGTTTCTCCTTGAATATAGATCCATCTGTAAAATCGAGCCTTTAGGTATCATAAAACAGGCAAACAGGCAATAGCTATCCTAAGGGTTCCGGGGACGGAAGCGGTGTTTAGATCTTGACACTTATTATAAATTAAGGTAATTAAGTTTGTTTTATTGCAGAAAATGCGAATTGATACAATGTATTTGAATTGAACAAATAGTTTAGGAGACACCCATGGCAGTACCCAAGCAGAAAAGCTCCAAGTCCAGGGGCAGAAAAAGACGGACCCACTACAAAACCCAGGCCCCGACCGTGACCACCTGTCCCGAATGTCAGGAACCCAAACTTCCTCATACCGCCTGCCCGGAATGCGGGGCATACAAGGACAGAAACGTCAAAATGGCGGCGGATGAATAACCGGTGACATGCGCATGCTGGAATGGGCATAAATATTTTCAAGGAACGGTTTTTCCATGACCATTGAAACCAAAGTGAAGAAAGTGATTGCAGAAAAAATTCCGGATATCGATATCGAAGATGTGGTGCCGGAAGCATCCCTGATCGATGATCTGGGAGCGGATTCATTGACCATCGTGGAGTTGATTATGTCCATGGAGGAGGTTTTCGAGATTGAAATCGATGATGAAGACGCTGAAAAACTGGTAACGGTCCAGGACGCCATTGATTTTATCAAATCCAAATCCTGATGTTTTCAAGGAATTTTTCGTATGTCTTCATCCATTATCATCGGCAGTGACCATGCCGGGTTTGAGCTCAAGGAAAAAATTCGCGTCCACCTGATTTCCAGTGGATACACGGTGGAAGATGCCGGTCCGTTCGACGATACATCGGTCAATTACGTGACCTATGCCGGC
>JBFLKI010000107.1:0-5265 GCA_040883135.1 Desulfotignum sp.
ATGCACACCTGTCTGGACATGGCCGCCATGATCGCGGAAACCGGCCCCATTGCCGTGGAAATGGCCAAATACGCCATTGACAAGGGCATCGAGACAGACCTGGCCACGGGCCTGGCCATCGAGTCCAATGCCTACCGGGTCACCATCCCCACCGAAGACCGCATTGAAGGCCTGACCGCGTTCAGGGAAAAACGCAAACCCGTATACAAAGGGAGATAACCCCATGACCGATAACCGAACCTTCTGGGAAGCCCAGGAAAAAGAACTCGACACCATGCGGGAAAAAGCGGCCTGGCCCGGCGGGCAGAAGGCCGTGGACAACCTGGCCAAACGCGGCAAACGCCCGGTACGGGAATTGATCACCGATCTCATCGATGCCGACACCCCGTTTTTCGAACTGTCCATGCTGGCCGGGTTCGGCATGGGATACCCCGGGGTGGAGGATGTGCCGTGCGCCGGCATTGTCACGGGCATCGGCAAAATCCACGGCAACTGGACCATGATCATGGCCAATGATTCCCGGGTCAAGGCCGGCACCTATTTTCCCATCACCTTGAAAAAACATATGCGGGCCCAGGCCATCGCGGAAAGATGCGGGCTCAACTGCGTGTACATCGCCGACTCCGGCGGGGTGTTCCTGCCCATGCAGGCGGATGTGTTTCCCGATGACCAGCATTTCGGATCGATTTTCTACAACATGGCACGCATGTCCGCCATGGGCCTGCGCCAGGTCACGTTGAGCACCGGCGGCAACACCGCCGGCGGGGCCTATATCGTGTTCATGGCCTGTGAATCCATCATGATCGACAAGCAGTCCTTTTCCTTTCTAGGCGGCCCGCCGCTGGTGAAAATGGCCACCGGCGAGGAGATCTCCGCCGAAGATCTGGGCGGGGCCAGAGTCCATACCCAGATTTCGGGCGGGGCCGATCACATGTGTGCCGACCAGACCCGGGCCATTGCCAAGGTCCGGGAGCTGCTGTCCCTGACCCGGCCCCAGGCCCTGCACCTGCACCGGTATGAGGTCAAAGAACCGAAAACCGACGCTTCCGCGGTATATGAAGTGCTGCCATCCTCCCCCCACCAGGGGATCAAGGGTCACGCCTTTCTCCAGGCCATTGCCGACGATTCTGAATTCATCGAGGTGAAAAAGAATTTCGCTCCGGGAAGGGGCACCAACATCCTTACCGGCAAGATCCGCATCAAGGGGCTGCCCGTCGGGGTGGTCTGCTCCAACGGGGCCGGGATCATCTTTCACGAGGCCGCCAAAAAAGTGGCGGAATGGGTGGTGAGATGTTCCTACGAGAAAATCCCGCTGCTGTTCATCCAAAGTGCGCCGGGCTACATGGTGGGATCAGAATCCGAACATGCGGGCATCGGCAAGTACGGGGCCGACATGGTCCGGGCCGTGTCCTGTGCCCAGGTGCCCCGGATTCAGCTGGTGATCGGTCCGGACAACGGGGCGGCCAACTACGGGATGTGCGGCCGGGCCTACCGGCCCAATTTCCTGTTTTCCACCATGCGGGCCCGCACCGCTGTCATGAGCGGTAAAAGTGCGGGCGGGGTCCTGTTGAGTATCGAACAGGCCAAGCGCAAAGCCACGGAAAAGCCCATGACACCCGAAGAGATCGCCGTGTTTCAGCAGAAGATGATCGACAAATACGACGGCGAGGCCCACCCGTTTTTCTGTGCGGCCCGCCTGCTCAACGACCGGGTCCTCAAGTTCCACGAGATCCGTGACTGGCTGGCCATGGCTCTGGAGGTCAGCCTGATCAAACCGGTTCCCGACCCCTCTTTCGGTAATTTCCGGTTTTAGGCAAAGGAACCATGACAGAGTTAAATGATACCGTTTTTACGGTTGCCTATCAGGGCCGCCATATTATAAATTCCTTATATGAGGAGACGACCCATGACAGAATATGATTACTGGAAAATTTTCCCGAGAATGCCAAGAAAAGTCACCATCGGCGACATCACGGTCAGAGACGGATTTCAGCACCTGGAAAAATTCATCTCCACCCCGGCCAAGATCACCTATCTGGAGGAACTGATTTTTGCCGGATGCCGCAATATCGAAGTCACCAACCTGGGCAATCCCAGAAACATGCCCCAGTTTTCCGATGCCGAACAACTGCTGGCCCATCTGAAATCCGACAAATTCGCATCAAGGGCCGCCAAAAAAGGCATTGACATGAAGGATGTGACCCTGACCGCCATCACCATCCGGGAAGCGGCCGTGGACCGGGCCATCGAGCTGAAAAAACGCGGCGTCGGCCCGGACCGGGTCCTGATGATGGTATCCACCGAAGAACAGCACCATTTCGCCAATTCCGGCACCACGCTGCCCAATTACTGGAAGGAAGCGGAACGGTGCATCAAAAAATGCACGGATGCGGGGATCAAGATGTGCGGCACCGTGTCCACCATCTGGGGATCTCCCATCGGCGGCGCCACTGAACTCAAAGATGCGGTAAAATTCACCAAGTACTGGCTGGACATCGGGGCTTCGGACATCGAGCATGCCGACCATGACGGATCGGCATCCGCCCCGGAGGTATACCGGTATTTTTCCATGATCCTGGACGAGATCCCGGACACCTCGTTGCACATCGCCCATTTCCATGAAACCAAGCGGGTGGCCTCGGCGTCCACCCTGGCCGCACTCCAGGCCGGCATCTGTCATTTTGAATGCACCCTGGGAGGCCTGGGAGGCCAGCCGGCCAACTTCCTGGATGACCGGCCCATTAAAGGCACGGGCGATTATTATTATGACGATCCCCGGTATGTGGGGCTGGTCTGCCTGGAAGATACCCTTGTACAAATTGATGAAATGGGTATAGAACATGGATATGATGTGGACCGGATCCTGTGGCTGGGCAGACAGCTGGAAAAAACCGTGGGCCACCGCCTGCGCAGCGAAGCCATCATCAACGGCCGGACCCTGACCGAAGGCCATATGGAATACGCCCGGCCCGGTCTGGCCAAACTCAAGGAAAAACTGGGAGAGGCCCCGGATCAGAAATTTCCGGAATAACGTCTTAGACAAAGGAGATGGAATGGAAAAGGAAGATAAAGTCCCCCATATCAATGTGGACTATTTTGAAGATCTTACCGGAGATATTGAAGATGATGACACCCGGTCCGTGGATGAAGTCGGCAAACGGATCCGTCAGCTCAGAGAGGAACGCGGCATCTCTCTTCAGGATCTGTCCGATCTCACCGGATTTGAAGTGAGCCGGCTGGAAGATATCGAAGCCGGCAGGGAAAAACCCCAGCTGGGCATGGTGATGAAGCTTTCCAAGGCCTTGGACGCGGCTGTGGGCCGGCTGGTATCCGGCATGGGCACCAAACTGTATTCCATTACAAGGAAAAATGAACGCAAGCCCGTGGCACGCTCCGCCTCCAAAACCAGTAAAAAAAGTGTGTACGCTTACATGAGCCTGGCGCCGGAAGTCCAGGGCCGTCACATGGAGGCCCTGATCGTTCAGCTGGAAAAGGCCGAGGAAAAAGAGATTTCCGTCCACAACGGGGAAGAATTCATCTATGTGCTGGACGGAGTGGCCAACCTGACCATTGCCAAGGAATCTTACGATCTGGAACCGGGAGATTCCGCCTATTATCTGTCCACCACCCCGCACTATCTGACCGCTAAAACCGAAAAGGCCACCATTCTGGCGGTACTTTATGAATAAGCATGAACAAGGAGGTGTCATCCATGCCCAAAAAACTGTGGGAACCGTCTGAAGAACGGATCAAATCCACCAACATGTACCGGTTCATGACCCGGGTCAACGAGAAGTTTGACAAAGACTTCACTGAATATAGTCAACTGTGGGAATGGTCTGTGGAAAACCTGACGGATTTCTGGGCCACTGCCTGGGATTTTCTGGATATCAAAGTATCGGCTCCCTATCAGACCGTGATCCAGGACAAGGATAAAATGCCCGGAGCCAAATTCTTTGTGGGCAGCAAGCTCAATTTTGCCGAAAATCTGCTCCGGTTCAGGGACGACCGGACCGCCCTGGTCTTCAGGGGGGAAGATACCGTTCGCCGGACCCTGACCTACAGCCAGCTGTTCAGCGAGGTGGCTCAGACCGCGGCCGCCCTCACGGCCCAGGGAGTAGAACCCGGGGACCGGGTGGTGGGGTTTGTGCCCAACATGCCCGAAAGCATCATCGCCATGCTGGCCGCCACCAGCCTGGGCGCCATCTGGTCATCCTGCTCGCCGGACTTCGGCATCAAAGGGGTCCTGGACCGGTTCGGACAGACCCGGCCCAGGGTGCTGTTCACCGCAGACGGGTATTTCTTCAAAGGCAAACCGCTCTCCTCCATCGAGCGCATCGCCGGTATCGTGGCGGAACTGCCGTCCATTGAAAAAATCGTGGTGATTCCATATATCAGCGACAAGCCCGATATCAGTGCTCTGCCCAATGCCGTGCATTATGCGGATTTTAAAGACACCTCCGCCACGGACATCGAGTTTGCGCAGATGAATTTTGACGATCCATTGTACATCATGTATTCGTCGGGCACGACCGGGCTGCCCAAATGCATGGTCCAGAGTATCGGCGGGGTTTTGCTGCATCAGAAAAAAGAACTGGTGCTCCACACGGACCTGAAAAAAGAGGACACCATCTTCTATTTCACCACCTGCGGATGGATGATGTGGAACTGGCTCACCGCCAGCCTGTCCGTGGGCGCCACCCTGGTGCTGTATGACGGCAATCCGTTCCATCCCGGGCCCGATGCCCTGTGGCGCATGGCCGAACAGGAAAAAATCACCGTGTTCGGCACCAGTGCGGGATATATCGAGGCCCTGAAAAACGCCGGCGTGAAACCCAACGCGGAGTTTGACCTGACACCCCTCAAATCGGTGCTGTCCACCGGATCACCCCTGTCGGACGAAAACTTTGAATTCATTTACGACCATATCAAATCCGACCTTCAGCTGGCCTCCATCTCCGGCGGGTCGGATCTGAACGGGTGTTTTGCCCTGGGCAATCCCATGGGGCCGGTATATACCGGAGAACTCCAGTGCAGGGGTTTGGGCATGGCCGTGTATGCGTATGATGACAACGGGCAGCCGGTGGTGGATCAGCAGGCCGAACTGGTGTGCACAGCCCCCTTCCCGTCCATGCCCATCTATTTCTGGGGAGACGAGGACGGGTCCAAATACCATTCCGCGTATTTTGACCAGTTCCCGAACATCTGGACCCACGGGGATTTCATCAAGGTGACCCCCAGAGGCGGGGTGATCATGTTCGGCCG
>JBFLKI010000108.1:0-8435 GCA_040883135.1 Desulfotignum sp.
TACCGGATCGATATCGGCACCTTCGGCCATGCCGGGGACGGCAACCTGCACCCCACCATCCTCACGGACCGCAGGAACACAGAAGAATTTCACCGGGTCGAACAGGCCATTGAAGAAATTTTTGATGTCGCCCTGGCCATGGGCGGCACCCTGTCCGGAGAGCACGGCACCGGCATTGCCAAGGCCCCGTTCCTGGAAAAAGAAGCCGGGTATTCCTCCATCTTGTTTTCCAGGCAGCTGCGGGCCGCCCTGGACCCCCGCAATATTTTGAACCCCGGCAAAATAACAGGAGTATAACCTATAATGGCAGGCATGAAAGAACTGGCAAACCTGGTAAAAGAGCTGGAAGAGCAACTGGTGACCTGCATTCGCTGCGGTATGTGCCAGTCGGTATGCCCCCTGTTTGAGCAGACCCGCAAAGAAGCGGATGTGGCCCGGGGAAAACTGGCCCTGCTCACCGGATTGATGGAAAACATGTTCACCGATCCGGACGGGGTGAACGAACGGTTGAACCGGTGCCTGCTCTGCGGATCCTGTGCCGCCAACTGCCCTTCCGGGGTCAATGTGGTGGAAATATTCATCAAGGCCCGGGCCATCCTGGCGGAATACAAAGGCCTGTCCCCTGCCAAAAAACTGATCTTCAGGCAGCTGCTGGCCAATCCCGGCAGGTTTGATGCGCTTGTGGAATGGGCCGGCCGGTTCCAGGGGCTTTTCACCAGACCCCATGACAACGCCCAGGGCACTTCCTGTGCCCGTCTGGTGTCCCCCTTGTTGTCCCACCGTCATTTCATGCCCCTGAGCACCACCGCGTTTCACAAAACCCTGCCTGAAAAAGGACTGACAACGACCGGTTCCGGACCCCGGGCCGCGATCTTCATCGGGTGCCTGATCGACAAAATTTTTCCCAATGTGGCCCATGCCTCGTTGAAGGTTCTCTCCCATCATGGCGTTCGTGTGGTGATTCCTTCCGGCCAGGGGTGCTGCGGCATACCGTCCCTGGCATCCGGTGACCGGGACAGTTTTACCCGACTGGTGGACCACAACCTGGCGTTGCTGGAAAAACACGAGTTTGATGTCCTGGTGACCGCCTGTGCCACCTGTACCTCCACCATCAAAAAATTATGGCCTTCGGTCTACAAACACCCGTCCCCCGGCATGCAGAAAAAATTGACGGCCCTGTCTGAAAAAACCATGGATATCAACCAGTTTCTGGTGGATCAGGTGGGAATCGAGACGCTTGAAACTTTTTTTGAAGAATCGGAAAAAGAGATTGTGACCTATCATGACCCCTGCCATCTGAAAAAATCGCTGAATGTGGCGGACCAGCCCCGGCAGGTGATCCGGGCGGCCGGCTGCCGGCTGGAGGAGATGACCGGATCTGACAAATGCTGCGGCATGGGCGGCAGTTTCAACATTTACCATTATGATCTGTCCAGCAGTATCGGCATCCTCAAAGAAAAAAATATCGAAGCCACCGGCTGCACCACGGTGTCCACCGGGTGCCCGGCCTGCATGATGCAGATATCCGATATGCTTGGAAAAGCGGGATCCCCTGTCAGGGTTCGGCATCCCATGGAGCTGTATGCCCGGGCCCTTGACACACACACCCCTTAATATCCATCAACCTGAAAGGAGAGCAACATGGAAATCAAGGAACCTGAGATCACCAGAAAGGATATACTGATACTCGATGATGATGATTTCTGCAAGGAAAACGTGTGCATCGTCACCGGATGCGGAACGGGTATCGGACGGGCCGTGGCCATGGCTGCGGCGGTCAACGGCCTGACCGTTGTCGGTCTGGATATCAATGCGGAACAAGGGGAAAAAACCGTTGACATGGCCCGGGCTCTGGGTGGAAATGATTTTACATTCATCCAGACCGATCTGACCGATGACGGCCAGGTCCGGGCTGCGGTGGAAAAGGCGGCTGGTTTGGGGCAGATCCGGTACCTGGCCAATATTGCCGGGATCCAGCACATCGATGCGGTGGAAAATTTTCCCATGGAAACCTATGATCTGATGCAGACACTCATGCTCAGGGCCCCGTTTTTCCTTTCCCAGCTGGTGATTCCCCATATGAAGCAGGCCGGCGCCGGCGCCATTGCCAACATGGCTTCGGTCCACGCCCACATCTGCACCAAAAACAAGCCGGTCTACAACATCACCAAATTCGGGCTCCGGGCGTTGAGTCAGTCCATTTCCGCTGAAGGGGAAGGCCGGATCCGTTCTTTCACCATCAGTTCCGGGTTTGTCAAAACACCGCTGGCATTGAACCAGGTGTCGGCCCAGGCCGAACAGCGGGGCATCACGCCGGAACAGGTGGTCACTGATGTGATGATGGGGGCATCACGGGTCAAAGAGATGATGTCTCCGGCAGAAGTGGCCAATCTGTTTGTATTCGGGTTTTCCCGGTTTTCAAAATACCTGGTGGGTGGAGATTTGCTGTTTGACGGCGGGATGGTCCTGACATATTAGGCAGGTGTTTGGATTTGATGAAAAGCAGATTGATAAATACGATGTAATAATGAATAATCCTTGGTTTGAAAATTGAAATATAAAGCAAAAAACAGCATGTAGCAATAGATTATGACCATACCCATAAAGCCCATAAAGCCCAAGCGTATTTCCGATCAGGTGTTTGATCAGATCCGGGAACTCATTTACCGGGGCACACTCAAGCCCGGTGAGAAACTGATGACGGAAAGGGAGCTGGCCCAGGCCATGAATGTATCCCGCACCACCATCAGGGATGCGATCCAGCGCCTGGTTACCATGGGGCTGATCACCCAGAAGCAGGGACAGGGCACCTTTGTCAAACCCATGGAGGCGGTACAGGAAAATCCTTTGGCAAAAGCCATGGAATCCCAGTCCGCCTCTCTGGTGGATCTGTTGGAGGTACGGCTGGGCCTGGAATGCAATGCCGCCGCCCTGGCGGCCCAGCGGGCGGATGAAACCGATATCACCGCCATGGCCCAGAGCATCGACGAGATGCAGCTTGAAGTGAATTCAGGCCGTCTGGGAACAGAAGCGGATACCGGTTTTCACATGGCCATCGCCTATGCCGCCAAAAATCCCCTCCATATCCTGATCATGCGCAATTTCTATGATTATCTGTTCCATGGCATCCGGGAAAATCTGACCAGTCTGTACGAAGATCCTGAAAATATTCAGAAGATTTTGACCCAGCACAGAGCTATCCTGGATGCCATCACCTCCCGGGACCCGGACAGGGCATACGTGGCCATGAACACACACATCGCATTTGTCAGGGATTTTTTCAAAAACAAAAAAATGTGACGGACGCACCAGATGTCATCACATACTTTCAATGCGCGATATGATCATGTCTTCACAGGCCGGCCACCTCTTGTAAAATGAGATCTTTAACGGCATCCAGAATTCCCAGATGCCGGGTGATGTGAAACCGCACTTCCGGATGCTTCTGCCGGGCCGTTTCAACCGCCCGGGGGATATCTGACTGCACATGGCTGCCCGCGGAAATGAAAAATGGAAAGATCACTATCTCTTCCACGCCGTTGTCCGCCAGCATCTGAATCACCGTTTCCAGCGACGGACTGCAGAACTGCAAAAACGCATGCACCACCTGTTGAATGTCATTTGAATCATCGGTTTTGACCTTGTTGTCCAGTTTTTGCGCCAGGGCCGCCACCTCTTCGGCAGACGCCTTTTGACGGCTGCCATGCGCCGCCACGATCACAGTTTTCAATTCACGCTCCTGTCTGTTGTATGCATTATTTGAGGTCACTTGCCATATGGGGCATCTGCGGACCAGTATCAGGGGTCATTTTATCCTTTCACGGGTTTGGATATTATTTCTGCTGCCGCATCCAACCGGCGGCAAGGCTCTTTTTTTTGATCCGGATCCGTGTGTCCGGGGCATCCCCGTCAGACCGGTAAAAGGCCTTGAAAAGCGTCGGTCCCATCAGACAGGTGACAATGGCCAGCAGGATAATGGCATCTTTGAAGACCTCGGTGATAAATCCGAATTCCAGTCCGAGGGTGGCCGCCACAATGATGAGGCTCAACCGGGATGTCATGAGCAGGCCCACGTGCAGGGAATTGAGAAAAGACAGTCCGGCGAACACGAAAAGCAGGCAGGGCAGAATCTTTACCAGCAAGGCAACCCCCAGCAATTTGCCGGTAAACACCAGCTGACCCATGGAAAGGACATTGGCCACATCAAACTGCATGCCTACATGGATGAAAAACAACGGCACCAGAAATCCGTACCCAAAACCGGACAGTTTCTGCTCCAGATGGGTTTTTTCCCTGAACACAATGGAAAGCAGGGCACCTCCCATAAATGCTCCCAGAACCGGCTCCAGATGGGCCAGCTCGGACAGGGCCACAAATAAAAACAGCAGCGCCAGGGAAAAACGGACGCCCAGTTCCTGGGAATCCCGGTCCGCCAGAAGCCGGTCAGTTTTTTCCGGATACCACCAGGCCAGGAACTGGATCAGTTTCAGCAGAAGGCCGAATCCGATAAACAGGGGTAAGGGCCGCAGAAAATCCCAGCCAAATCCGTTCTGGTGCCACAAAAGAAAAAAAGTGATGGCGAAAAGGGTCAGAAAATCAGCCAGGGTGGCGGCGATGAGCGCGTTCTGTCCCAGAGGGGACTGGCTGGCACCGGTGTCCTTGAGGGTCGGCACCACCAGTCCAAGGGAAGTGGTGGACAGAACCAGTCCCAGATACAGACCCTGTCCCAGAATGACGGCCGCACCCATGGACAGCACCAGGGTGAACAGGAACACCCCGGCCTGGATGACAAACATGCCGGTCCGCTGCTGTTTGAGCATGCTGAAGTTGATTTCCATGCCGGCATGGAACATCAGGATCAGAAATCCCAGATGGGACAGAAAGGAAATCCAGTCTTCGCCGAATTGAAGGTTCAACAGGCTTTTGCCGATCACCACCCCGAACAGAATTTCCAGCACCACCGACGGCACCCGGAGCCGCTGTCCCAGGCTGGGCAGAAGCGCCGCCCCCAGCGACACCAGCACCAACGCCCAAGCGGAATGAATTTCCATTGCGTCAAAACCCCCTTATGAAACCAGCAGCACGGAACAGGATACCCGGTTCAGAATTATGTCGGCCGTCTGGATGGAAAAAAATCCGGTATGTCCGTCATTGCCTGCCAGCACCAGCAGCTGACAGTCTGCGGCCGCAGCTGCAATCTCCTTGACCGGATTGCCCCGGCGAACGATTTCCTGAACCTGGGTGTCATGGACCCGGGCCAGCTCACGGACCTGCTGAACCATCTGTTTTTCCCATGGATCGGCTCCAGACGATTTTCCCTTGAGATAAGAAGGTTCCGCCACTATGATCACGGAAATCTCCGCTTCCAGCTGCAGAGCCAGATCCATGGCGATCTCCAGGGCCCGCTGACATGCCAGCGATCCATTGAAAGGCACCATCAGGTGTTCATAGGGATCGGTCATTTTCGCAGACAACAGCGGACATGGCAGTCTGGCTGAAAGGGCGCTGATGCCGCCTCTGAAAACCGTGCGCATCAGGGAGTGTTTTTTAAAGGGAAGCACAACAATGCCGGCATCTTTTCCTGCAGCAGTGTGGACGGCGGCTTTTTCCACAGATTCCTGATTGTTTTCAATGAGTTCGATCTCAAGGCTTTCCGACCACCGTGACAGTGCCTGGTGCACATCGGTTGCGGTGCTGTCGCAAATAGCGGCAATTTTTTCTATGTGGGTTCCCTGGGCCAGGTAGACGGCTTCGTTGATCAGCTCGGTGGTGTCATCCGGGCTATGGCTGTCTGCCAGCCCCAGAACCATGTGCTGTCCATAGGTGCGGGGAAAATGGAGCCGGGATCCTTCCAGGTGTCGAGAAAACGCATTGTACAGGTCGTCTTTTCCCAGAATCAACACCCGGTCTTCCGGTTTCAATCCCGTCTGCTGTTCCGGAAACAAGAGCTGATTTTTGCGGATGATGCCGGCAATGCGCCATTGGGGGTTGGGTTCAACAGTGGCGGCAAGATCTTCCAGGCGGGCCAGTTCCTGTTTTCCCACCGCCAGTTCCAGCAGTTCCCCTTCGCCTTCTCCCAGATCGATAATGCGGATCCGGGGATCCTTGACAAACTGGTATGCCTTGCGGGCGGCATCCGCAGCCATACTGACGGTCCAGACCCCCAATGCCTGAAACGCAGGCAGCTGCTCCGGATCCCGCACCACCGCCAGAACGGTTTTGATATCCGCCTCTCTTGCAAACCGCACAATGGCCAGATTGACGGCATCATCATTGGTCATGGCCAGAATGCCGTCCTGGTTTGACAACCCTGCTTTGTCGAGTATCACCGGACTGGAGGCATCCTCTGCCATGATCCTGACAATAGTGGGAAACCGGCTTGAAAAAGGGGCCAGTTTCGCGGCGTCTTTTTCGATCAGGGTGATTTCCCAGTTGGCGCCGGCGCGCTTGAGCAGTTCATCCGTAATCCGTCCGGCCCCGCAGACGATGAGTTTCATTTCAGTTCCCTGATTTTGGCCAGATCTTTTTCCTTTCCCAGGGTGACCAGGATGTCATTTTCCTTGACGATGAAATCCGCCCCCGGGACCATGATGAACCGTTCGGGAAACTGTTCTTTGACGGCGATCACATTGACCTGGTATCGCTTGCGCAGTTCCAGCTCCATGATGGATTTTCCGACAAACGGTTGCGGCGGTTCCACCTGGGCAATGGTGTAGCCTTCCGCCAGCGGCAGAAATTCAATAATATTGGGAGAGGTGAGCCGCAGGGCCAGGCGGCCGGCCATGTCCATACCGGGCCGGATGATCTCGGTGGCCCCCAGCTGCATGAGAATTTCTCCGTGATCATCGTCTTCCGCCTTGATGATAATCTGTTTGATTTCTAAACGGTTGAGATGAAAACAGATCAGGATGCTGGGCGTGATGTTGGCCCCGGTGCTGACAATCACTGCGTCCATCTCTTTCAGGCCAAGACCCTTGAGGGCCTCGATGTCGGTGGCATCCTGGACGATGGCGCTGGTGCAATAGGGATCGATGGCCTGGATCCGGTCTTTGCTGCGGTCGATGACAATCACCTCGTTTTTGTTTTCATACAGGGCTTTGGCCACATAATACCCAAAGCTGCCGGCACCGATCACCGTAAATCGTCTCATGGGCCCTCCTTTTTCTATCCAATCATCAGATTTTCTTCAGCGAACTGCAACCCTTTTTTTGGCGGCCCGCCCACAATGATATAAGTGATGGCCGGGACACCCACCCGGCCGATGATCATCAGGGCGATGATCACCAGTTTCCCCGGAAGGGTCAGCACCGGGGTGACCCCCATGGACAGCCCCACGGTGCCAAATGCGGAAACTGTTTCAAAAAGAAAGCTTAAAAACTGGCGGTTTCCCTGTATGCGCATGCCGTGGTCGGGATCGATAAACAGAATGATGAAAACCGCCAGACAGATGATGCTCATAGAAAATAACAGAATAAAGATACTTTTGCTCACGGTGTCATCCGGCAGGGTTTTGGAAAAGAGGTTGACGCATCTGCGGCGCATCAAACGGCTCCAGGAATAGGTGGCCAGCACGGCGAATGTGGTGGTCTTGATGCCCCCGCCGCAGGATCCGGGTGATGCGCCGATCAGCATCAAGAACATCATGAACAGCAGGGTGGCTGTGTTCAGGGAGGCAATGTCCAGTGTATTGAATCCGGCGGTCCGGCAGGTGATGGATTGAAACGCCGATGCCAGAATGCCGTTTTTCCACCCCATAGATGGGATCAACGTGCGCTCAGACACCAGGATCACCAGCATCCCGGCCAGGGTCAGGCCAATGGTGGCGAGTATCACGCTTTTGGTTTGAATGGATATTTTGCCCGACTGTCCCATAAAAATCCGGCTGAAGATTTCGTAGACTACCGGAAACCCCAATCCGCCTAAAACGATCAGGCCGCCGATGGTCCCATTGAGGATCAGAGAGGTCTGTCCGGACATCAGGCTGTCGGAAAACAGGGAAAAACCGGCATTGCAGAAAGCGGAAACAGAATGAAATACCGCTTTGTACAGGGCATGGGTAAACGGGAGGGTCCCGTGCCAGTGAATGAACAGGATGACCGCCCCGGCTGTTTCAATCGAGAGAGTGAAAATCAGCACAGACCTGAGAAGGAAAAATATGTCCTCTCTGGGAGTATGAGAAAACACTTCCTGCATGGCCATCCGCTGCTGAAACACCACTTTTTTGCCGATGATCTGGAAAAGTGCGACGGAAATGGTCATGATACCCAGGCCCCCAATCTGAATAAGAAACAGGATCACCCCCTGACCGAACGGTGTGAAAAAGGATCCGGTATCCACCACGATCAAGCCGGTCACACAGACGGCAGAGGTGGCCGTAAACAGGGCATCGATGAGACGGATATCACCGCTTACCGTGGCAGGCGGCAGCATCAGCA
>JBFLKI010000109.1:0-14258 GCA_040883135.1 Desulfotignum sp.
CGGCGGGTTGTTTGTGGCATTGCCTGAAGATGGGGATGAATATATCGCCCTGTTTCCTGAATTGTGCCGTAAATGCGGGATTTTTTGTCAGCCGGTCGATGTTGTCGAGGCCCGGCAGATGGAATCCTGTCTGGCCCCGGACCTCAAGGCGGTGTTTGCGGTCCGGGATGCCGTGGTGGATCCTTTCAGGCTTTCTCTGGACAATGCGGCAGATGCCCAGAAAAACGGGGCCTGTATCCTCCGAAATACCCAAGTAAAAGGGTTCATCTCTCATAAAGGTCATATCCAGGCGGCCAGGGTCAGGAACACCCGGACCGGAGAGACCTTTCACATCGAGGCCTGCCAGTATATCAACGCCACCGGGGCCTGGGCCGACAAGGTGGCGGCCATGGCCGGAGCCCACATTCCCATGCTGTATTCCAAGGGGTCCCTGGTCATCACCCAGAACCGGATCAGCCATCAGGTGATCAACCGGCTCCGCCCGGCTTCGGATGCCGATATTCTGGTTCCCGGAGGCACAGTGTCCATTATCGGCACCACCTCCCTGGAGATCGACGACCTGGACGATATCCGGCCCACCATCGAAGAGGTGGACACTATCATCCGGCAGGGCGCTGTGATGGTACCGGAGCTTGCCAAGACAAGGTATATCCGTGCCTATGCCGGTGTCCGTCCACTGGTGAAAAACGGCAGTGAAAAAGGCAGAAAAATCAGCCGGAACTATACCCTCAAAAACCATGAATCTGATGGCCTGAATAATTTTGTCACCATTACCGGCGGCAAACTGACCACTTACCGCCTGATGGCGGAAAAAACCTCGGATATCGTGGCCCGCCGACTGAAAAACAGTCAGCCCTGCCGGACCGCTGACCTGCCCCTGCCGTCCAGCAGCAAAGGGGCCTGGACCGAACCGGGAAAATTCCGCCAGTCCCTGGCGGACCGGCCACAGTCTTCACCGCCCGGGCCCGGAGACTCCCTGATCTGTGAGTGTGAGATGGTGTCTGAATCCATGGTGGACCAAATCGTGGATTCACTCAAGGCAGAGGGCCGGTGCCCGGTCCTGGAGGAGGTGGGCCACCGCAGCCGTATTGGAAAAGGTCCCTGCCAGGGAACCTTCTGTTCCTTCCGGCTGGCCGCCTATCTGTACCGCACCGGAAAACTGTCTGGAGACCAGGGCCTGTCCCAGGTCCGGGAATTTGTCAACGAACGCTGGAAAGGACTGATGCCCCTGGTGCGGGACCGGGAGCTGGTGCGAATGGAACTGCAGGAATCCTTTTTATGCGGCCTGTTCAATATGGACGCTGAGAGATGAACCAACCACCCATGGCAGACACCGTCATCCATACCCACCTGGCCGTCATCGGATCCGGTATGGCCGGCATGGCTGCCGCCATTTTTGCCCGGAACCGCGGGATGGCCACGGTCCAGGTGGGCCGGGCTTCGGAGATCGGTTTTGCCAGCGGATGCCTGGACCTGTTCAGTACCCTGCCGGGACACCCGTCCCGGGTGTATGCAGATCCGTTTGAAGGAATTGCCGCCCTGAAACGTATCCGCCCTGACCACCCCTATTCACATGTCACCCGGGACCAGATCCGCAAAGCATTCCGGGAATTCACCCGGTTCATGGCCTCTGCCGGCATCCGTTTTCATGGCCCGTCCCAGGGGATCAATCAGCAGATTATCACCCCGGCCGGCACCCTCAAGCCCACCTGGCAGGTGCCTGGGAGCATGATTGCCGGGGCCGGGGCGGTTGCGGAAAAACAGCGGATCGGCCTGGTGGACATCCAGGGACTCAAGGGGTTTGGTGCCAGGCAGATGGCCCAGACCCTGAAATCAAAGCTGCCCGGAATCACCGGTGCAACCATTGCATTTCCAGGCAGGGAAACCGCCGGAAACCTGATGTGTGAACATCTCTGCTGGGATCTGGAAACCCCGGCGGTGATGGAGCGGTTTATCCAGCGGCTGCGTCCCCATGCCGATCCCGTGGATGTACTGGGACTTCCGGCCGTGCTGGGCATTTACCGGTTCGAAGCCCGTCGTCACACCCTGGAACAGGCCCTGGGCCGGCCGGTTTTCGAAATCCCCACCCTGTCGCCGTCCGTGACCGGCATGCGGATGAAAGAGGCATTTCTGGAGAAAGCCCCCGGCACAGGACATCACCACTTTCCCGTGGCGGTTTCCGGCATCACACGGGACCGGAACGGATTTGTTTTTTTTGTCACCCGGGGGCAGGAAACGGTTGAAATCCGGGCCCGGTTCCTGATTCTGGCCACGGGGCGGTTTCTGGGGCAGGGGCTGGGGGTGAAGTCAGACCGGATCACAGAAATGCTGTTCGGCCTCCCTGTGACGCAGCCTGCAGACCGTTCCAGGTGGCTGCGCCGGGATTTCTTTGATCAAAAGGGTCATCCGGTGAACCGTGCGGGCCTTGAAACCGACTGTTTTTTCAGACCCCTGGATGATAAGGGATCGGTGTTTCATCCCCGGTTGTATGCGGCCGGCAGCATTATAGCCCACCAGGACTGGAAACGCGAAAAATCCGGATCCGGTATTGCCATTGCTTCGGCATTCCGGGCGGTTTCCCATATGGCATCCGGCACGACCCCGCCGGAAGAGATTCCGCCGGACCGGACAACGGCGGTGTGAATTGCCGCCACAGCCAGTTTTTTTGCCAGATTCCAAGGGATATTTTAATATTATCAATCCAAAACACGTTGCCACAAGGAGGCATGCCATGACATCCTATCTCGGGGCTTTGGACCAGGGCACCACCAGTACCCGGTTCATCATTTTTGACAAGGACGGCGGCATTGTGGCCGTCAGCCGGATGGAACATGACCAGATCTGTGAAAAACCCGGGTGGGTGGCCCATGATCCGGCCCAGATCCGGGACAACACCTTCACGGTCATTGCAGGGGCACTGGAGAAAGCCGGTCTCACCGGCCGGGACCTGGCCGCTGTCGGGGTCACCAACCAGCGGGAGACGGTGGCGGCATGGGACAGGCACACGGGTAAACCGCTGTATCATGCCGTTGTGTGGCAGTGTGCCAGAAGCGACGAGATCTGCCGGGATCTGGATGCCGTATACGGCAGGGACTGCTTCCGGCGGCAGACCGGACTGCCCACAGCCACCTATTTTTCCGGCCCCAAGATCAAGTGGATGATGGACCATGTGCCGGCGGTCAGACAGGCGGTGGATAATGGGTCTGCCCTGTTCGGCACCATGGACACCTGGGTAATCTGGAACCTCACCGGCGGACCGGGAAAAGGAAACCATGTCACGGATGTGACCAATGCCTCCCGGACCCTGCTTATGAACCTGAACACCCTGGACTGGGACCCGGATATCCTGGACACGCTCAAGATTCCCAGGGACTGCCTGCCGGCCATCGTGCCGTCCTCCGATCCAGCCGCGCTGGGAAAGACCGATGCCGCCGGCCCCCTAAGGGCGGAAGTGACGGTGGGGGGGGCCCTGGGAGACCAGCAGGCCGCCTTGTTCGGCCACACCTGCTTTGCCCCGGGGGAAGCCAAAAACACCTATGGTACCGGATGTTTTCTGCTGTTCAATACCGGGCATGATATCATCTTTTCCAGCCACGGACTGCTCACCACCCTGGCTTACCGGATACAGGGGAAAAAACCGGTATATGCCCTGGAGGGGTCCATTGCCTATGCCGGGGCCCTGGTGCAGTGGGTCCGGGACAACCTGGGGCTGATCGCTTCGGCACCGGAAATCGAAGCCCTGGCCAACACCGTTGAAGACAACGGGGATGTCTACTGCGTGCCTGCGTTTTCCGGGTTGTTCGCCCCGTACTGGCGGTCCGATGCCAGGGGGGTGATCACCGGGCTGACCCAGTTTGCCAACAAAGGCCATATCGCCCGGGCCGTGCTGGAGGCCAGTGCGTTTCAGACAAAGGATATCGTGGCGGCCATTTCAAAAGACCTGGGCCGGGGTCTGAATCTCAAGACCTTGAAAGTGGACGGCGGCATGGTGGAAAACCGGACTTTGATGCAGTTCCAGGCCGATATACTTAACGTGGATGTGATCCGGCCCAAAGTCACGGAAACCACGGCCCTGGGGGCGGCCTACGCCGCCGGCCTGGCCGTGGGGTTCTGGCCGGATACCGATTCGTTGAAGAAAAACTGGCAGGCCCATACCACTTGGCATCCGGACATGGAGGATGCCCGGCGGGCCCGGCTGTATGAGCGCTGGCTCAAAGCGGTGGACAAATCCTTTGGATGGTGTTGACCGGTCACTGTGATATGGCTCAAAACCAGCGGTTTTTCCTGAATTGATAGAGCAGGGCACCGGCAAGGACGATGAGCACCCCCCAGAAAACAAAATAACTGTATCGATATTTGAGTTCGGGCAGGTATTCAAAATTGGTGCCGTAGATGCCGGCGATAAAGGTGAGAGGGATGAAGACGGCGGCAAAGATGGTGAGTACCTTCATGATATCGTTCATCCGGTTGGCGGTCACGGAATTGTGGATATTCAGCTGGTCGGTCAAAAGATCGCGGTAGGTATCGATGGCTTCGGTGGCATGAATGATGAGATCTTCCAGGTCTTTCAAAAAAGGACGGGTCTGTTCGTGAATCAGATCGTTTTCGAGCCGCATCAGTTGAAAAATCGCTTCCCTGGCCGGCCGGATCGATTTTCGCAGATAATTGGTTTCCCGTTTCAAGTGATCGATTTTTTCCATCACCCCTTTGTCTTGGTCTGAAAGGATTTCCTCTTCCAGGTCTTCAATCTGCTCCCCGATATGCTCAATGACGGAAATGTAATTTTCCACCACCGTGTCCATGAGCGCATAGGCCAGATAATCGGTGTCGGCTGACCGTATCCGTGATTTCCGACGCCGGATTCTTTCCCGGACCGGTTCAAACACATCACCGGCCCGCTCCTGAAATGTAAGAACGAACCGGTCCGCCACCACCATGCTCAGCTGTTCGTTCACCACCATCCGGGTCTGCCGGTCAAACCGGATCATTTTCAGGACAATGAACAGATAGTCGTCATAGTCATCGATTTTGGGCCGCTGGCCGGTGTTGAGAATGTCTTCGAGCACCAGTGGATGCAGGTCGAACGCCCTGCCGATATGGCCGATGGTTTCCACATCGTGCAGGCCGTTGATGTTGATCCAGGAAACGGACCCGGTGGTTTTGTGACAAGCGGCATCATGGACATCCTCAATGATTTCATCTGTGAGTTGGTGCTCATCATAATCGATGAGCTGCATGTTCACTTCATCCACTTTCTGCGTTCCGACAAAAATGAGCGCCCCCGGACTTTTACCTTTTACCTGCTCCCTGTTTTTTATAAACCGTGCCATCACATTTCCTTTCATTTTGAATCCACTTTGAGCGACCCAGATGTATTTTTTCATCAATCACCATAAAATAAAAGTGATTTCTCTGCCTGACTGGCGGCATCATCATTGTTGGCAGATCTTTCAGAAACATTGCTGTCAATGATGACAAAACGGATGAGATGGTGCACGCCATCTGCACCTTCTGTCTGTCAGCCTGGACATCACCGGCCTGGGCAAATACACCGCTGCCGACGGTGGTCCCGTCGGAAAAAAAGCGCGGCAGGGGACTGCCATTTCCACTTCCGGATGCCAGACGGTAGTTTTTCATCCTTTGCTTGACAAACAGCAATCGACTGTCTTAATTCTAAATTCAGGATCTGTCGCAAAAGCATGTCCTCAAACCCAAACCGCGGAAAAAAAGGAAGCTATGGCCTCCAATCAAAAACAGGCCGCCCATGCCTGAAACCGTCAAGCAGATTCTGGACCGACTTTACCCGGGTGGATACATGGGCCGGGCCGGCAGGGTGTACACGGATACCAGTGATTTCATGCGCATCACCGGTGGCGATGTGATTGTTCTGGCCGGTGAGCATTATCTGGTGCTTCGGGATGAAATGGAGCGAAGCTTCGGGGTGGAAGATCCCAAATACTGGGTCAAGCGGTGCCGCCATCTGGAATCCGGAGAACGACGGATTCTCAAACTGGTGTTTTATGAAACATTTTCTCTTCAGATGGGAGAAATAAAAGTTCCGTGTTACCGCAGCCCGCGCAAGGAAGCCCGGATTCTGGAACGGGTCCGGAACGACCCCCGGTTCATGCAGGGATTTTCCGCAGCAGATGCGGCCGGCAACAATGTCCGGGTGCTGTATGTGGTTCAGGGCAAACGTCTGGATCTCTGGATCGATGACCTTGAGGTGGATCATCCGACCTATTTTAAAACGCATTTGCGCGGCATTATGGAAAAATTCATCGTCTCCTGCCGGGCCATCAATGATCTGCACGGCATGGGAGAAAAGCATGGGGATATCCGCCGGGATCATCTATGGGTGACATACGACACCGGGGATTATGTGTGGATCGATTTCGACTATACGTTCACTTTTCATGAAAACCCGTTTGGCCTGGATATTTTCGGACTTGGCGGACTGCTTCTGTATATTGTGGGCAAAGGGTTTTATTCCCATAAAGAGATTGACCGCCTGTCCCCCGGCAACACCCATGCCCCGGATATCGGTCCGGATGATTTTCTGCTGGTATTCAAAAACCGGCTGGCCAACCTGCAGAAAATTTTTCCCTATATTCCCGATGCGTTGAATCGGGTGCTCCTGCATTTTTCATCCGGGTCCCAGGTCTATTATGAAACCCTGGACGAGTTTCTGGAAGATCTGACACCCTGCCTGAAACAGCTGGGATGAGTGGGCACAAGTATAATTTTTCGGAAAGATCGAGGTATTTCTTCGTGCTGCTGGTTCTGGTCGGCACCGTCGGCTGGGCCGGATCGGCATTTTCGTCGAAACCGGTATCCTTTGTCCTGCTCCATGTCAATGATACCCATTCCCAGTTCTCCCCGAAGGCGTATGACCTGCGGTTCCCGGACCTGGAGAATCCGGTTCTGATCCCTTTGGGGTCGGTGTCGAAAATGGCCTCCCTGGTCCGGCAGATCCGGAAGCGCCATTCCCATGTGCTGTTTCTCCATGCCGGGGACATGATTCAGGGATCTCTGTACTATACCCTGTTTCACGGACAGGCCGAGGCCCGGGTATTCAACGCCATGGGCCTGGATGTCATGGCTGCGGGCAACCATGAATTCGATCGGGGCACGTCAGGGATCGCCACCCTGCTGGATCATGCAAAGTTTCCCGTAGTATCGGCCAACATGGATGTGTCGGATGAACCGGATCTGGCAGGCCGTATCGCCCCGTACATCATCAAACAGGTGGACGGGGAACCAGTGGCCGTTATCGGATTGCTCACCGAACATCTGGCCGATATCTCCAGCCCATCTCCGCACACTCGCATACAGCCGGTGATTCAAACCGCTCAGAAGACCATTGACCAGCTCGCCGCTCAGGGGGTCCGGATCATTATTCTGCTCACCCATATCGGATATGATCAGGATCTGGTGGTGGCCGCTTCCCTGACCGGGGCCGACATCATCGTCGGCGGCCATTCCCACACCCTGGTGGGGGCGTTTAAAAACCCGGAACTGGAGACCCGGGGACCTTATCCAACGGTGGTTGCCGGAGCGGACGGGAAGGATGTCCTGGTGGTCCATGCCTGGAAACACGCCTGGATGCTGGGGCGCCTGACAGTGAATTTCGATGATGCCGGCCAGATCATCTCTCACCAGGGTACTCCCTGCCTGATCGGCGGCACGCCGTTTCTGGATTCTTCCGATGAACAGCCTCTGGATTTTCAAACCACGGAGCAGGTCCGGGCAGCCATCAGCCGGGAAACAGGCATCGCACTGCCGGAAGAGGATCCGGCTGTGTCTGTCATTGTTGAACAGTATTCCCGGCAGGTCGCAGAAAAGGGAAAAATTGCAGTGGGCCGGGCGGAACACCCCCTGCCCCATAACCGACTGCCGGACCGGACCTTGCCCGAAGGCAGTGCCATCGCCCCGCTGGTGGCCGAATCCCTTAAAAGAAAGGTCAACCGCACCGGATTCAACGTGGACATCGCCATCCAGAACGCCGGCGGGGTCCGGACAGGTATCCGGGCCGGTGATATCACCATTGAAACCGTCTATGACCTGCTGCCGTTCGAAAACACCCTGGTCATTTTCGAGATGACCGGTCACCGGATCACCGCCCTGCTGGAAGATGCCCTGTCGTCCATCATTGACGATCATCGGTTTTTCGGGGGATTCCCCTATGCCTCCGGGCTCCGGTTCCGGGTCGATCCGGGGGCTGCCAGGGGGGCCCGGATTTCCGGCTGCCAGGTCAAGGATAGGTCAGGAACCTGGCGCCCCATGGACAGGAAAGAAACATACCGCGTGGTGGTCAACCGGTTTCTTGCCGACGGAGGCGACGGTTATAGCGCGTTTATCGGTCTGGACGGCCATGACACCGGGTTCATCGATACCCAGGCGTTTCTGGAATATGTGTCGGAAAAAAAGATCCTCACACCCCTTCCTCCTGAGGGCGTTCCAGGCGGGGATCCATGTGCATGGCCACATCCGAGGTCGTTTCCATGATCATGAAATCCACCTGTTCTCCCACCGGAACAATGCGGACGGATTCCTTTTGCCGAAGCATCAGGGTGATCACTGCATACAGACCGCTGACGGCAATCATGTAGTAATACAGCCCATAGGGGGTGCCGGTCAGGGACATGACCGCGGCGGCCAGGGTCGGGCCGAACATGGCGCCGATGCCGTAACACAGCAGCAGCACCGAACTGACCTTGACCACGTCCTGGGCTTCGAAGATGTCATGGGCCCGGGCCACGGCCACCGGGTAAATGGAGAAGAAAATCCCGCCGAATACTGCTGTGCTTCCCAGCAGCATGCCCAGGGAGTAACGGGAGGACAGCAGGATCACCAGGGAAATACCTGCCAGGATGATGCCCAGTCCGGGCAGCACCAGAGACCGGTCAAGCCGGTCCGACATCATTCCCACCGGCCACTGGAGCAGCAGCCCCCCCAGCACCGTCAGACTCATGAACCAGGAGATCTGGTAAACACTCAAATGGGTCTGATGGGCGAATACCGGCCCCATGGTATAAAAAGCACTGTGCAGCAGCCCGGCACCAAAGGAACCCAGCATGCCAATGGGCGCTTTCCTCAAAATGGTCTTCAGGGCCATCTGCTCCAGTTTGGGCAGCTTCGGATGGATAGAACGGGTCATGGCCACCGGGATGGTGCTCAGCACCATGAACACGCCTGCCACCAGAAACAGGGTTTGGCCGTGTACATCTCCCGCGTTCAGAAGCTGCTGTCCCACGGTACTGCCCAGATAGGTCACGATCATGTATATGGAAAAAATGCGCCCCCGGAATCTGGGTTCGGCACACTCATTGAGCCAGCTTTCGATCACCATGAACAGTCCCATGTTGGATATGCCCGCGGTAAACCGCAGCACGGCCCACAGCAGCGGGGAGGTGTACAGTCCATGGATCATCACCACGGCGGTGGTGACTGCGGTGAACGCGGCAAAGGCACGGATATGGCCCACATTTCTGATGATTTTCCGGCAGTAAGTGGTACCGGCCACCAGTCCCACAAAATAGGCGCTCATCACCAGTCCGGTCACCTGGGTGGACACCCCTTCCAGAGAGAGCCGGAGCCCCAGAAACGTGTTCAACAGCCCCAGCCCCATCATCATCAGTGTCACTGAGGAATACAATGCAACAAACGGTCTTATATTGGCATACATGACAAATGTCTCCCATATGGCACACTCGAATTCAACCAAAAGCCTGGCAATATAAGGCAGGTTTGCATTCGGGTCAACCGTTTTTTCAAATCAGGGCCTGAACCGGGAGACATCCAGGTTCAACCGTTTAATGATCTTCTGGATGGACGCCCTTTCCAGACCGCTGATGCGGGCGCTTTCAGAAATGTTTCCATGGGTGTGCGCAAACAGCCGGGTCAGGTAGTTACGGGAAAAGATGTCCAGGGCCCGTTTTTTGGCGGTTTTATACAGAACCGGTTCATCCGGAGCAAGCGTTTCACCGGGTCCGTCCGTTCGGGAATCCACCAGCCTGATCAACGCCGTGTCAATGGTTCCACCGCTGGAAAACACCACCAGACGCCGGATCATGTTCAGCAGTTCCCGGACATTGCCGGGCCAAGGCTGACGTACCAGCCACGCCATAGCGGCCGGGTCGATCTCAATGGGTGTCAAGTTCATCTCCTCACAGGTCCGGAATATGAACCGCCGGGTCAGCATCGGAATATCCTCCCGACGTTCCCGCAGGGGCGGCACATGGACCGACAGCACGTTCAGGCGATAGAACAGGTCTTCCCTGAACGTCTTGTCCTGGATTTTGGCGCCCAGGTCAAGGTTGGTCAGGGCGATGATCCGCACATCCGTCGTTCTGGAGCGGCTGGAGCCCACCGGCTTGACTTCCTTGTCCTGTAGGAACTTGAGCAACTTGGCCTGGATGGGCAGGCTGATATCTCCGATCTCGTCCAAGATCAGGGTGCCTTTGTCCGCGGTCATGAAAAACCCGTCCCGGTTCCGTTCCGCACCGGTGAACGCACCCTTGACATGGCCGAACAGCTCACTTTCCAGCAAGGGTTCCGGTATGGCCGGGCAGTTGAGAACATGACAGGAAAAGGTGTTGCGCGGGGACAGGCGATGAATCTCTCTGGCCACAAACTCCTTTCCGCTGCCGGATTCGCCAGTGATGAGCACGGTATAGTCGGTGACGGCCACGGCCCTGATTTTTTCCTGGACCTGGTTCATGGCCCGGCTTTCCCATTGCCGATCCTCCGGTGCCAGACCGGATACCAGGAACTTGAGGCGCCGATTTTCCCGGGCCAGGGTGTAATGCTGCACCGCCCGTTCCACGGTATGAAACAGGGCCTCCCGGTCCATCGGTTTGGTGATGAAGTCCCAAGCACCGGTCTTTAGCGACTGGACTGCGTTTTCCACTGTGGCGAATCCGGTGATCATGATCACGCATACGTAGGGGTTCAGTTCCAGTGCCTTTGTCAACAGGTCATGCCCGGACATGCCCGGCATGCGCAGGTCCGAGAGCAGTACCCCGACCTCACGGTCCCGGCATGCGGCCAGGGCCCTTTCACCGGAGGAAAATCCCTGAATGTCAAAGCCGGAGAACTGTTTTTTCAAATGCCGGATGATACCTTTGAGAAAATCGGTATCATCATCCACCACCAAGATACTGAACGCGTTCATACGGATCTCCTGTCAGACGGTACCGATATGACCGGATTTTCCGGCACGGCGGGCAGATAGACGTCAAACCGGGTCAGGTCCCCGGTATCGACCGTGATGCGGCCCTTGAGCTCGGAAACAAATCCGTACACAATGGAAAGCCCCAGGCCGGTTCCCTTGCCCACCTCCTTGGTGGTGTAGAACGGATCGAAAATCCGGTGCCTTATGATATCCGGGATCCCCGGCCCGTTGTCGGCAACCCGCAGCAGCACCTCATGGGTTTTTGCGGCATGAGTTTCAATGAAAATGGTATCCCCGCTTTCCTGAAGGGCATCCACGGCATTGAGCCACAGATTGGTCAGAATCTGCTCCAGAACCGCGCCGTCACATGTCACTCTGGGCAAATTGTCCGACAGACGGGTGACGATATGAATGTTTCTGGACACGGCCTGGGCCTTGAACACATCCACGGCCCGGGTCACCACCTGATTCAGATCACTGGTGCCGGAAATGTTTTTTTGGGGCCGGGACAGGGCCAGCAGGTCCTGAACGACCTTCTGGGCCGCTTTGGTATGTTTGGCGATGATATCGATATCAGAAACGACCTCCTGGTCGGTCACCGCATCCCTGACCAGATCGGTGTAACACTGGATCACGCCCAGGGGATTGTTGATCTCATGGGCCACGCCGGCGGCCAGTTTGCCGATGGCCCCCAGATGTTCTGCCTGGCGCATCCGTTCCGCCATCTGTTTTTCCTGGGTGATGTTTCTGGCATAGACCACGATCTGCATCCGGGCCTGGTCCCGGCGGGGCAGCGGGTAGAGATCGATATCAAAGTACCGGTCCTCCAAGGTCTGGATCTCTTCTTTCACGGGCCTGCCGGTGCAAGACACCTGGTTCAGCAGGCTGCATTCATGGCTGTTTGACACATCGGTGCACAACAATGACCGCAACGCGGCCTGCTGCTCCTTTTTTCCTCCGGGCCCCAGGATCTCATGCCCGGCCCGGTTGGTAATGATAATATGGCACTCCTCATCAATGAGCAGCAACGGGTCACTGATGCCTTCAAACACGGATTGAAGCATGTCATGCTGGGACCGGATACCGGAAAACACATGGATATTTTCGATGAGCACAGCCACCTGCTGTCCCAACGCCAGCAAAACCTCCTCATCCAGATCCTCAGGGTCCGGAGCGGTTTCCCAGATGAGGCACAGAACCCCCCAGTGGCTTTCCTGGGATTTCACCGGGATGAACAGGCTGTGGTCCCGGAACAGGATCTCATTCTTCCAAACCAGGTTCCGGACTTCCGGAGGAAGGGCCGGTTCATGAGGTTCGGACTTCCAGGCATAATGATTTTCCGATGCCACCATGCAATAGTACACCACATCCTCAGCCTGATAGCGGATTCCGACACTTTCCAGCAGGGCGGACAACAACTGACGAACCGTCTGGGCCCCGCCGAACCCGGTGAGCAGATCCACAAACAACCGGACATCTCCCAGGTGTTTTCTGGCTTTTCTGTCCAATTCCCGGGTCCGGTCCTCCACGGTTTTTTCCAGATTACGGGTGTGGTCCTCCAGTTTCCGGCGGGCATCCGACAGGCACACGGCCAGTTCATCCACCCCCTCGATCAGGCCCTCGATCTCATCTTTCTGCGCCAGTTTCCGGATAATCCCCTGTTCGGTTTCCCCGGAAAACCGGGTTTTGAAAATCTGGGTCAGGGTTTGAAGATTTTTCATGACCAGCCGGTCGAAAAACAGGCTGATCAGTCCGACAAAACCGAAAATGCCCAGCAGGTAAAGGAAAAGATACTGAAAGGTCAACTCCTTGGCCGGACTGGTGATCATGCTCACCGGAAAGCCGGCCACCACCACGCCGCCCACCTCACCCTCCCGGTGATGAAACCCGTTCTGATCGCCGTAAATGTCGATCAGCTCAGCCGGTGCATCTTTGGGGTCACCATGGCAGTTCATGCACGATGCCGTGAACACCACGGGCCTCGCCACCAGCCGGTATTCCCTGCCTTGCACCCGGGTGGTGTTCTCCCAGATCCGGGCATCCGGATTTCGTTGGAAATAATCGATCAGTTCCGATTCCGTTTCATCGGGTATTGACGCCGGATTTCTGGCATTTTCCGCCACCCGGCGGTAATGGTAGCTGGAAGCATCTTTCAGGTTCAGCCGGGACATCACCTCCCGGGATATATAGGAGGAGGACATGGCCTTGAGGATGAAACGGCCTTCGGGAAGGGCTGCGAACATCTCCGGCCGCAGTTCGGTTTTGACATAGTCCTGGACCGCATCGGACTGGGCCAGCAGCATTTTGGACCGCTGCCTGATCTCCGATTCCATAATGGAATTGATATGAAAATACATGATCAGGCTGATGCACACACCCAAAGCCAGGATGAAGACCGCCAGACCGGCGATGAACTTCTGTCTCAAGTTGAATGAACGGGGCAGCATAGAGAGTCTCCACACGATGTTTTCATCCGGTAACCATAAAGAATCCGTCAGAGAATTGCAAGATGATCCGAACAAGGTGCTGCCTCAAGGATCCATCTATGCCAACTTGAGTTTACACCAACGGCCCGAATCAATTTGATAAATATTTGTATTTATTCATAATAAATATTTCTAACGGGCGGCATGCATTTTGCTGGTTTCATCTGAACAACCACAGGTCCGGTCATTGGAAACCGGATGGAAAAAAACCATTTAACTTGAAATCGTTCTTACCAAGGAGGAAAACACCATGGCGGATAATACGGAAATTGTCCGGGATGTCGCAAAATGGGAGTGGTCCGAGCTGTTCAGGAAAGAGGACTGGCTTGCCATCTGGCTGGGATTCATCATTTTGATTGTCGGTGTGGCCGTGTTTTTACCCCGGCCGCCGGCGGATCTCGATGCAAAGCTGGCCAAAGCCGGTGCCACACTGAAAGCAGAGGATGACCGGGCCCCGTTTCATACGATTGAATGGCATCAGGCCAATGATGCCAAAACCGGGCTGCGCGCCAGCAAAGAGCCCCATGGCAAAACCCTGGCCAAATGGTTGAGTCGGCCGGCCAAATGGACATCCAACCCGGTGCAGGCACTCTACCTGA
>JBFLKI010000110.1:0-14691 GCA_040883135.1 Desulfotignum sp.
GATGCGCTGGCCAGCCAGATCGGGTATCTGCCCTTTGATTACAAACGCCACTGCTGGGCAGAAGCGCGGTTCAATCTGGCAAAAATCCTGTTTCCGGTTCCCATGGAAAAACTGCCCCGACTGGTTCCGGCCGGGGAGATCATCGGATGCGTCTCTAAGGGGGCGTCAGACGCCACCGGCATTGCTCCGGGCATTCCCGTGATTGCCTGCGGATCGGACAAGGGCTGTGAAACCCTGGGCGCCGGGGTGTCAGGGCCGGACATGGTCAATTTGAGTTTCGGTACCACGGCCACGGTCCAGACCCTGTCGGACCGGTATTTTGAAACACTGCCCCTCATGCCCCCGTACCCGTCTCCCATGCCGGGACATTACAACCCTGAGGTTCAGATCTTCCGGGGATTCTGGATGATTTCCTGGTTCAAGGACCAGTTTGCCCATAAAGAGGTGTCAGAGGCACACGCGCTGGGGGTGCCGCCGGAACAGCTTCTGGATCAGTGTCTGGAGCGGACCCCTCCCGGTGCCATGGGCCTGATGGTCCAGCCTTACTGGGGAGAGGGACTGACATATTCCGGCGCCAAAGGCGCCATGATCGGATTCGGCGATGTGCATGACCGGAATCATGTGTACCGGGCCGTGATCGAAGGATTGGGGTTTGCCCTGCTGGAGGGCAGGGAAAAAATCGAGAAGAAATCCGGGATCCGGGTGGAACGAGCCGTGGTGTCGGGCGGGGCCTCCCAGAGTGCACAGATCTGCCAGATTGCGGCGGATATTTTCAATCTGCCCATGGTCCGGGGCAAGACTCATGAAACCAGCGGTCTGGGCGCCGCCATGATCACGGCCAAAGGCGTGGGGATCTATCCGGATATCGCTGCGGCTGCACGACATATGATTCAGACAGAAACCGTGTTTGAACCCGATCCGGTCCATGCTGCCCTTTACCGGCAGCTGTACGAGCGGGTTTACCGCAAAATGTATCCGGCCCTAGCCCCGTTGTATGCCCAGATTCGGAAGATCACCGGATATCCCGGTTGAACAGTGGGCAGAGCTTGACTTGACCGGTATCCTGTGTCAATACAGGGGGGCAGTCAGCTGTAAAGGAGAAACCATGCAGATATTCCAGATCATCAGTCCGGACGGGTATATTGCCGATCTTTATGAACGGGACAAAGACAGCGGGATTCTGTCGGCCAGGTTTCATTTTCCCCTGGTATCCGACTATATCCGATCCGCCCTCCGGGAAGGCAAACCCTATTTTTTCACCGGCCGGAGCGGCAACGCCCAGATCGGTATCAAAACCGATCTGGCCGACGGCGCCGAACCGGTGGTGGAAGAATCCGATATTTATGTGGAAGGCCGGCTTCAAAACCTGAACCCGTTGCTGGGCAACGCCCTGGAGCTGTTCAAGAAAGGGGATGAGATCGGGCGCCTGGCCGTCATGGATCCGGAGCTGCGGATCAAGGATGTCCGCCATTACCTGCACAAACGCCTGTTTGTGGGGAAGAAGACCGGCAAAGGCTATTATGAAGGGTTTGAGATCCGGCAGGAAACCGATCCGCACACCGGTCAGATCTGTGATTATATCGCCATGGCGCTTGAACCGTATCAATACTGCTTTGAACCCCATGCCATCACGTCGGCCGGGATCAACGCGGTGATCAAAAAAGGGCGCAGCGCACTCAACACGATCCGGTCCCGCATGTCTCTGGATCTTGACAACACAAAACTCAACCCCAATGAGCTGTTTGTGGGTGCCATCAAAATTTCGCTGGGAGATATCTACGGCATCATCGACGCGGTCACGGATCCGGAGACAGCAGAAATCGAGCACCTGCCTGCCCGGATCCTGGATCCCTTCAGAACGTTCAGGGACCGTCAGGTGGAACTGTACAATTTCGGCACCGATGCGGTTGCCCTGAAAGATATCCGAATCCGTATCCGGTTTTTCCGGGCCAAGAACCCATTGACCGTGCCTCTGGAAAAAATCAAGGTCAAGGAAGGGTACCGTCTCAGTGATCTGCTCACCAATGCCGAGATCGCCAATTTGTTTGCCGTCATGGACGAGGCGGCTCTGGGCATGATTCTCAACAAAGCCAATTTCATCCCCGTTCCCAAAGCCATGGATCCCTTCGGTCAGGCCCAGCTGGAGATCATCCGCAATTCGATTCTGGCTTCCACGTTTCGGAAGAATACGTCAATATTATCGGAAAAGGGAAACGGAAAATTCAAAAACACGCTGGAAAAACTGTCCGTGCTGGGCGGGGTGAATTCCCGGGTATTCATCGGCCGGGAATTTCCGGACATGGATGTGGTGGATGCCTTGAGAACCAGCGGATTGCGCACCTTTCTCATTCAAAGGGACAATCCGTCCTTTCCCGATGATTATGTCAAAAAAATGATTCGACTTACCCATCAGGAGCACGCCGGGTGTGAATTTCTGAGGTATGATCCGGAAATTGACAAACTTTACAGCTTTTATCATGGGTGCTTCATGGAGCCCGATGACCGGGACCGGTTCGACCGGGTCCGCTACTGGTTCGCTTTTTACGGGTCCCATACCAGTGAAGCCGACAACCGGCTTACCATCGATCTGATCAATCAGCTGGCCCCGAAACTCGGATATGAAATGGGAATTGTTCACGGCGGAGGGCCCGGGCTCATGAAAGAAGCCAATGACCTGGCCCGGCAGCACAACCTCATGAGTGTGGGGATCGCCATCGATCTGGAAGGGGAGCATCAGGCATCTCTGACCACCTGCGACGGACTGATCAAGTACAATGAAGGGTTGCGTCTGGCAAGACAGGACCATATCCAGAAACTGAGCAATCTGCCGGTGGTCAATACCGGGGGCTACGGCAGTTCGGAGGAACTGGCCATCACGATCACCTCCATGAAACTGCATGAAAATCCCCTGACACCCGTCATTCTGCTGGATCCGGACAATCTCTGGGACCATGCCCGAAAACAGACGTTAAAGATTGCAGAAAAAAAATACGGCCCCGAATTTATGCCTCGGCTGGTTCACTCATGCAACACGGCGGAAGATGCGGCTCAGATCTTTCTGACATTTCTGGAAAATCCGGATTCGTGGTATCAAACGCAAAAAATTCCTTCAGAAAATGTGGAAAAGGCGCGGGTGAAAGCTGTCCGGATCCGGCAGGCGGCCTTAGGTCAGCCCCGGGTGGAGACCTTTGACCGCCCCAATTTCCGGCTCACACCGTGAACTCCACCTTCCGGGATGCCACCGGGTCGCTATAGGTGATGGAAGCGATGAAAAAATGATTTATCAGTTTGACGTAAATGTCATCAATCGGTATTCTACCTTTTTTTAAACATATCAGGAGAAAGACGAGATGGGAGATAACTATTTCAATTCGCTGCCGTTGCGGGTGCAGCTGGAGGAACTATCCAAATGCCGGTTTATGGATTCTTCGGAATTCTCAGGTGTGGGGGCATTGAAGGGCAAAAAAATAGTCATTGTGGGGTGCGGGGCACAGGGGCTGCACCAGGGACTCAATCTGAGAGATTCCGGACTGGATGTGTCCTTCGCCCTGAGGGATAAGGCCATTACCGACAAACGGCAATCCTGGAAAAACGCCACGGAACACGGATTTTCGGTCGACACCTATGAAAAATTGCTGCCGTCCGCTGATCTGGTCATCAACCTGACCCCGGACAAACAGCACACCGCCGTGGTGAACGCGGTGATGCCGCTGATGAAAAAAAACGCCTGCCTGTCCTATTCCCACGGCTTCAACATTGTGGAGGAGGGCATACAGATCAGAAAAGACCTCACCGTGATCATGGTGGCCCCCAAATCACCGGGAACGGAAGTCAGAGAGGAATACAAGCGGGGATTTGGTGTCCCCACACTGATTGCGGTCCACCGGGAAAACGATCCGAGAGGCGAGGGGCTGGAACTGGCCAAAGCCTATGCCGCAGCTACCGGCGGCCACAAGGCCGGGGTCCTGGAATCGTCGTTTGTGGCGGAGGTGAAATCCGATCTCATGGGCGAACAGACCATTTTGTGCGGCATGCTTCAGGCCGGATCTTTGCTGTGCTTTGACAAGATGATGGAAAAAGGCATGGATGAAGGCTATGCGTCCCGGCTGGTGCAGTACGGATGGGAAACCATTACGGAAGCCTTGAAACACGGGGGTATCACCAACATGATGGACCGATTGTCCAACCCGGCCAAAATCCGGGCCCATGACTTGAGCGAGCAGCTCAAACAGATTCTGACCCCCTTGTTCAACCGGCATATGGACGACATCATGTCCGGCCATTTTTCAAAAACCATGATGAAAGACTGGGCCGAAGATGATGCAGACCTGCTCAGATGGCGCGCCCAGACGGCAGACACGCCTTTTGAAACAGCGGTGTCCCAGAAGGAGGAGATCCCGGAACAGCGCTATTTTGACCAGGGTATTCTCATGGTGGCCATGGTCAAGGCCGGGGTGGAGCTGGCCTATGACACCATGGTGTCCGCCGGCATTATCGAGGAATCCGCGTATTATGAATCCCTGCATGAAGTGCCCCTGATTGCCAATCTCATTGCCCGCAAGAAACTGTATGAGATGAATGTGGTGATTTCCGATACCGCGGAATACGGGTGTTATTTGTTCAATCACAGCGCGGTTCCCCTGCTCAAGGATTTCATGTCAGCCTTGGATAGCGATGTAATCGGTAAAGGTCTTGATGTCAAAGACGCCGGGGTGGACAATATCCGTCTGATTCAGGTGAACGATGCCATCCGGTCGACGTCCGTGGAACAGGTGGGCAAAAAGCTGCGGGCCTATATGGGGGCCATGAAGCCTATTTTCTGATGCTGCACTATTTCCGGGGATTGCAGAATCATTTCCTGTTCATCCAGAATCTGATCCAGGATTTGGCCGTTGGTGTAGGGGTTCATGATCACGGACCGGAGGACGACCGGGGTGTGTGCGTCATCCGGATGGATTTTCAGGCAGGTGCGGGACACAAAGCTTTTGCCGGCTTCCCTCTGGATGCGCTGCAAGTCGGTGTTGATTCTGTCCAGGCAGGCATCAACGGTCTGTCTCCGGGCGGCAGTGACAGCGGTATCCAGCAGTTGTTTCAATGCCGGTGGAACAGCCCGGTAGGTGAGAATGTTGAGTACCGGTTCCGTGACCAGCTGAAACCGGTCCCGTTTTCTGATCTTTTCAGCGAACAACCGGGCGGTTTCAATACCGTGTTCGATCATCAGCGCGTACCCCCGGGAGCCCATGATTTTCAAGGCGCTGTCCAGGATCAGGGAACTGGCTTCCCTGGATCCCTCCAGGGTCTTGATGCCTAAGTCCACGGACCCTTTGCGGTTGACATATCCGGCATGATAGATGATCCGGTCCAGGGCGGTGGGATCTTTGAAAAAGACCATGCCCGCACTCATGGGCATGTAGAACTGCTTGTGGCAGTCAATGGTCACGGAATCGGCTTCGCTGATGCCGGCCAGCAGACCGGCGTATTTATCCGACAGCATCACCGGCCCCCCCCAGGCCGCATCCACGTGAAAATGAATCTTATGGGTTCTGCACAGGTGAGCCATTTCAGGCAGCGGATCGATGGTGCCGGTTTCCGTGGCACCGGCAATCCCTACAATGGCGGCGATCTTTATTTTCCGGTTTTGTGCAAACCCCTCGACCCTTCGGGTCAGTTCCGCCATATCGATCTGGTGATGCTTGTTCACCCGGATGGAGATGATATTTTTGTTGCCGATGCCCAGGACACCGCCGGCTTTTTTTAGAGAATAATGCCCCCGTTCCGACACCAGCACCACCAGTTGTTCCAGGTCATGGGCCTTCATGGCGGCTGCCATGCCGTCCTGCTCCACACCCGAAAAGGTGTCAGTTGCCCGTAGACACCGGTTCCTGGCCACCCACAGGGCCGTGATGTTGGCCGTGGTGCCGCCGTTGGTGAACAGGCCCAGGCAGGTGTCCGCATTCTGAACATGGGTGTCGTAAAACGCCTGAGATTCGCTGTAGAGCATGCGGTGTATCTTGGCCAACACCTGTTTTTCCAGGACCGAGAGCACCTTGGAGGTCTCCAGTTTGATCAGGTTCTGATTCAGGGCAGCGGCAATGGCTTTGAGGTGAACCATGAAAAACGGAATGGCCGAGGTCATGTGGCCGATGAAATAGGGAGAGGCCACGTTCACGGCCCGGGGAGCGATCTGGTTGATGATGTCCTGGATGACATCCGCCAGTTTTTTTTCCGGCTCCCGGTTGATGGTGGTATCGGTAAACGATTGTGCCAGGGTTGCAAGCGGGATGGCCTCGGTTACCCCTACATGGGTGTTGAGAAATTGATGGAGGCCGAACAGAATCTGCTCCATGTATTTGATCAGGGTCTGTCGGCTTTTCTCGTCTTCAGGCCGGATAAAGACCCGGTGGAGGGTGTGCCAGTCCGCCACCAGGTCGGGTGGGATTTTTCCGGGTGTTGTCAGGGTATCCATTGGACCGGTGAATCTCAGTAAACCGCAGATTCTCCCATTTCAATGCCCAGTTCCAGGGCGGTTTTGTTCATTTTCATAAAATCTTTGGGGATGGTGGTTTCCAGTACCTTGATGATGGATTCACCCCGGACAAGCTTTGTGGCGCCCAGCAACGCACCCAGCATGCAGATATTGAACACGATGGGTTTGCCGATTTTTTCCATGACCGTATCATACATGGGCAGCGAGATATGCTTGGCATCCACCTTCTTTTCTATGGAGACAAATTTGCTGTCCACCAGCAGCAGCCCGCCGGGCCGGATAATGCCTGAAAAGGTATTGTAGCTTTCCTGGGTCAGACTCACCAGGATATTGGGCTGGACCACCTTGGGAAAATAGATCTCTGAATCGGAAATAAGCACATCGCTTCTGGTGGCGCCTCCCCGGGCCGCTGCTCCGTAACTCTGGGACTGGGTGGCGTTTTTCCCTTCAAACATCACCGCGGCCTTGGCCAGGATGATGGCAGCCGTGATCACACCCTGTCCCCCGGACCCTGAAAAAACCAGTCTCGAACGTTCCATTATGCATTTCCTTTCATTGCGGTCTCGATGATTTTGTCATAAGCGGCACAGTATTCGGCCTTTTGGGTGTCTTCCACGAAAATGCCCCGCTGGATCAGATCCGGATTGGCTTCCAGCTTTTTGGAACCGATTTTGACGGTATTGGTTTTGAACGCTTCCATCATCTGGACCGCATCTCCCTCCTTGTTTTTCCGTCCAAAATAAGTGGGGCACTGGGATAAGATTTCCACCACGGAAAATCCTTTGTGGGCAATGGCTTTTTTCAGTAAATCCTTGCATTCCGTGGCATGGAACACCGTGGATCTGGCCACGAAACTGGCGCCGGCGCTTTTTGCCAGTTCCACCACGTCAAACTGGTTGTCAATGGAGGAATAGGGGGCAGTGGTGGCTTTCTTGCCCAGGCCGGACAACGGAGAGAACTGACCGCCGGTCATGCCGTAAATCCGGTTGTTCATCACAATGGCGGTGATGTCGATGTTGCGCCTGGCCGCATGGATAAAGTGGTTGCCGCCGATGGCCAGGGCATCCCCGTCTCCCATGGGAACGATGGCGGTGATCTCCGGTTTGGCCAGCTTGACACCGGTGGCAAAGGTCAACGCCCGGCCATGGATGGTATGCAGGGAGTGAAAATCCACATATCCGGAAATCCGGGAGGAGCATCCGATGCCTGAGGTCATGACGATTTCGTTTTTATCCAGGCCCAGTTCATGGACCGCCCGAAGCAGAGAGCCCAGGACAATGCCATGGCCGCAGCCCGGGCACCAGATATGGGGGAAAAACCGGTTTCTGATATAGTGTTTGAAATCAAATTCTTTTGTGGTCATGTTACACCCCCTTTCCCTGGACCATTCGCAGAATGGTTTTGATATCTGTGGGTGAAATGAGCTGGCCGTCGATGCGGTTGGCCAGAAACACGTTGTCAGGATTGTCCACCGCGCTTTTTACCTGGGTGACGATCTGTCCCATGTTCATTTCCACGACCAAAACGGCCTTGGCGTTGGCACATTTTTCCCGGACCATGTCGGATGGAAACGGCCACAGGGTCTGGAGCTCCAGGACCCCGATCTTGACGCCCCTGGCCCGGCGGTTCCTGGCGATATGAATGGCGGACCGGGCGGATGAGCCGTAGGACACCAGGACATAGTCGGCATCATCCAGCCAGTATTCCTTGTAATAGGTCATGCTGTCCACGTTGTTTTCAATCTTGTCCACCAGGTGACGCAGCAGTTCGCTGACCACTTTGGGATTGTTGCTGGGAAATCCCCACATGTCGTGGAACAGCCCGGTGACATTGTACCGGTGTTCTGCCCCGAAGTCGGACATGGGCAGGCGTCCGTCTTCTCTGGGCAGGTATGGATGGTAATCCACCCCTTTGGGCAACGATGTCCTCAGCCGGCTCACCACCGGAATCTCATCGGGATCCGGGAGGGTGAGTTTTTCACGCATGTGACCCACCACTTCATCTAAAAGAACGATGACCGGTGTCCGGTATGTTTCCGCCAGATTGAACGCTTCCACCGTGATCTTGAACACATCCTGGTTGTTGGAAGCGGTCAGAGCGATAATGGCATGATCCCCGTGGGTACCCCATCTGGCCTGGTTCACATCCCCCTGGCTGACATGGGTGGGGTTGCCTGTGGATGGTCCGCCCCGTTGGACATTGGCGATGACGCAGGGAATCTCGGCCATGCAGGCATACCCCAGGGCCTCCTGTTTTAAAGAAAATCCCGGCCCGGAGGTGGCGGTCATCACTTTTTTCCCGGTCAGGGATGCCCCGAGAATCGCGCCCATGGAAGCGATTTCATCTTCCATCTGGATGAATTTTCCGCCCTGCCGGGGGAGTCTTTCAGACAGATGCTCCGCAATTTCCGTGGACGGGGTGATGGGGTATCCGGCGAAAAAATTGAGGCCTGCATACAGGGCCCCTTCCACGCAGGCTTCATTCCCCTGGACAAATCTGATGTTATCTTTCTGGTTCATTTTCCCCTTCCTGAATTTCTTGTATTTGTATTGCCAGATCTGGGCAACGAAGTTCACACAATTTGCAGGCGATGCAATCTTGGGGTCGAACCGCCCGGGCTTTTCCGTTCGTGTCCAGTTCCAGTACCTGTTTGGGGCAGAAATGAACACAGATACCACACCCTTTGCACCAGTGGGTATCGATCACATGGATGACTGATTTGCCTTTTGCCATAATATCCTCATTTGTAAATGATGCATATCCAAACATTCAAGGGCTTCATAAAGTGATTTGGATGGGATTGTCAAGGATTTCTCTTAAATAAAAAAACGATTTCTATTATGGAAAAAAAATAAAAAAAAATCAAGGACAAAACATTCTATGATCCTGATTCTTCAAGTCATTTTTTATTTTTTCAAATGGTTGGACCAAATAACCGGCTGTCCGCCCCTTCGGTCGTTTTCTGATCACCGGAATCATCCCATGGTTTTGAAGAATTCTTCCTAAAAAAAAGGAATCAGGTTTGTACAAATATCAAGGGCCATGGTATAAGCGTTGTATCATGACATGGACCGATGCGCCCCAGATCAGTGTAATTATCCCCACATTCAATCGGGCCTGGAGCCTGGCCCGGGCGATTGATTCCGTGCTGGCCCAGACCTTGGCCCCTACAGAGATCATCGTGGTGGATGACGGCTCCACGGACGGGACGGCAACGGTGCTGGCCGCCTATAAAGACCGTATCAAGGTCCTGACCCAGCCCAACTCGGGTGTCAGCCGTGCAAGGAATACAGGCATCCGATACAGCACCGGGGAACTGGTGGCCCTGCTGGATTCCGATGATGAGTGGCAGCCTCAAAAACTGGCATGTCAGACCGCCTTTTTCAGAGCCCATCCCGAAGCCCTGATCTGCCAGACCCAGGAGATCTGGATTCGCAACGGCGTCCGGGTGAATCCCATGAGAAAGCACCGGAAGCTTTCAGGCATGATTTTCGAGCCGTCCCTGTATCTGTGTCTGGTCAGCCCGTCCGCCGTGATGATTAAAAAAACACTATTTGAACAAAAAGGGATGTTCCGGCAGGATTTCCCTGTGTGTGAAGATTATGAGTTCTGGTTGCGGGTGAGTGTGGATGTCCCCATTTATCTGATCGATGAAGAGATGACCGTCAAATACGGGGGACATTCGGATCAGCTTTCCAGATGGCATTCCCAGGACCGGTTCCGCATTGAAGCGATCCGGGATCTGATTGAATCCGGTGTGTTGTCCAGCGAGCAGACTTCGGCGGCGGTTTCCGTGCTGAAGGAAAAATGCCTGATTTACGGCAATGGATGCGCCAAAAGAGGCAGAACAGAAGAAGCCCGGACCTATCTGGCACTTTACAACCAACTTGAATAAAGGAGATTTTAAATGAACGATGGATTGCCCGCGTTTATGAATCTGCCCCGGGAAGACAAGGGCCGTTTGATGATGGACATGGTGTTCCGAATGATCATGCATTATGGGTTCTGGTTTTCTGAAGTCCGGCATCAGATGGGGATGGCGGCCGCACTGGAGATGATGGATACAGTGATGCATAGGGGTACGGATATTTCCATCAAACGTCTGGCGGATATTCTGGATTTCGAGTTGAAGGACGGGTTGCCCAAAGCATTGGCGGACATGGATGAAGACCGGATGAACGAGATGCTCAAAGGGTTGGCCAAAAACTGGCTGGTCATGGACGGGGTCTGGTTTCAGGCGGTGGAAAAGGATCGGGGCATGAATGATGCCAAACGGTGCAATGATTCCTGCTGGGGAAAGTTTTCACCGTATGAAGCCCATGCCATCAAGAAATTCCTGAACCTGGGAGACAGCCCCGGTCTTTCGGGCCTGAAAAAAGCCTTGAATTTCCGGATGTATTCTTTCATAAATACGCAATCAATTGTTGACGAAAGTCCCAAAAGTTTTGTATTCCAAATGAATGAATGCCGGGTCCAGGCAGCCAGAAAACGCAGAAACCTGCCGGATTATCCCTGCAAATCAGCTGGGCTGGTTGAATACACTTATTTTGCATCGGCATTTGATCCGACTATCAAAACAACCTGTATCGGATGTCCCCCGGATTCCCATCCGGAGGAATGGTTCTGTGCATGGCGGTTCAGCGTGGAATAGGCTGTTATTGAAACCGGTTGGGCAGATCACTCAACCAAGGAACATGGAAGGATTTTGATTATGGGAACCACATCAGACAATATCCAGACCCTGAAGTTAAAAGAACAGGAGATTCTGAAAATGGGAGGAGACGCTGCTCTGGAAAAGCGGCGGGAACAGGGACGACTTAATGCCAGAGAGCGGCTGGATCGCCTGTTTGATCCGGGCACGTTCCGGGAGCTGGATATGTTTGTGACCCACCGGTGTACCAATTTCGGTATGGAAAAGGTGGATATTCCGGCGGACGGCGTGGTGACCGGTCATGGCAGAGTGGACGGCCGGATCGTGTTTGCCTATGCCCAGGATTTCACGGCCCGGGCCGGCTCATTAGGGGAGATGCAGGCCAAAAAGATCTGCAAGATCATGGACATGGCCCTCAAGTCCGGAGCCCCGGTTATCGGCATGAACGACTCCGGCGGCGCCCGGATCCAGGAAGGGATCGATGCCCTGTCCGGGTATGGCGAGATCTTTTTCAGAAATTCCGCATGTTCCGGCGTGATCCCCCAGATTTCCGCCATCATGGGTCCCACTGCCGGCGGGGCCGTGTATTCTCCGGCCATGACCGATTTCGTGTTCATGGTCAAGAAAAGCGCGTATATGTTCATCACCGGTCCCAACGTGATCAAAGCGGTCACCGGAGAGGAAATCTCCTTTGAAGACTTAGGGGGCGCCATGGCCCACAACGAAAAATCCGGTGTGGCCCAGTTTGCCTGTGAATCAGATGAGGACTGCATTCTTCAGATGAAGACCCTTCTGTCCTATCTGCCCTCCAATAACATGGAAGATCCGCCCTTTATAAGGCCCAAAGATGATCCCGCCCGCATGGATCCGGCCCTGGATACGGTGATCCCGGACAATCCCAACCGGGCGTATGACATGAAAAACGTGATCCGGTCTATTGTGGATGACGGCGTGTTTTTCGAGCCCCACCAGTATTATGCCAAAAACATTGTGATCTGCTTTGCAAGGCTCAATGGCCGCTCCATCGGCATCATTGCCAACCAGCCCAATCACCTGGCCGGGTGTCTGGACATCAACGCATCGGACAAGGCCACCCGGTTCATCCGGTTCTGCGATGCCTTCAACATCCCCATGCTCACCATTGCGGACGTTCCCGGGTACCTGCCCGGCTCCAACCAGGAGTGGGGGGGTATCATCCGTCACGGCGCCAAGCTGTTGTGGTGCTATTCCGAGGCCACAGTGCCCAAGCTGCTGCTGATCACCCGCAAGGATTATGGCGGGTCGTATCTGGCCATGTGTTCCAAACATCTGGGGGCGGACATGGCATTTGCCTGGCCCAGCGCGGAAATTGCGGTCATGGGAGCGGCCGGAGCCGCCAATATCATCCATGCCAAAGAGATTAAGGCGGCGGATGATCCGGGGGAAAAAAGAAAGGAAAAAATCGCGGAGTACAACGAGCGGTTTTCCAATCCCTACTGTGCGGCTGCCAGAGGATATGTGGATGCCGTGATTCAGCCGTCTGAAACCCGGCCCCGGCTCATTGACGCGCTCGAAGCCCTGGCCACCAAGCGGGAATTACGGCCGGCCAAGAAACACGGGAACATTCCGGTATAAAAGGGGGAGGCATGGACAGAAAAAAACAGGCGGCGGTCATGGCCGCGGTGACAGCTTACATAACGGACGTTGAAGCAGTCCTTGCAGCTCAGGGGGCGGATTCGGCGGAGATCGGATCTGAACGCTGCGGCCGGGTCGTGCCGCCGGGTCCTGGGTTCAATATCTGGGGGCTGACCGGTCGGCAGGCCATGATGCAGGCCAACACCATGATGCAGCTGCGCATGTTTAAATAAATCTTTTTTTTGGGGAGAAAACAATTATGACGGAACATACCCAGGTTAAACCGACACAGATGAATTATGACGCCGACCGCCCACAGGCGGAAAATCCCTTGAAGGTGGAGGATATCTCTCTGCGGGATGGCCACCAGTCCCTGTTTGCCACAAGAGGCAGAACCGAAGACATGATCCCGGTGGCCGAACGCATGGACGAAATCGGTTTCTGGGCCGTGGAGGTCTGGGGAGGGGCAACGTTCGACACCATGCACCGGTTTCTGGGAGAAGATCCCTGGGAGCGGCTTCGGACACTGAAACGGTATTTCAAGAAAACCCCGTTTTCCATGCTGCTCCGGGGCCAGAACCTGGTGGGGTACCGGAACTATGCCGATGACGTGGCCAGGCTGTTTGTGAAAAAAACCGTGGACAACGGCCTGGAAATTTTCAGGACCTTTGATGCGCTCAACGATTACCGGAATTTTGAAACCGTGGTGCCGGTGATCAAGGAATGCGGGGCCCATTTCCAGGGGTGTATCTGCTATACTCTGACCGAACCCCGTCTGGGGGGCGAGGTGTACAACCTGGATTACTATATAAAGAAAGCCAGAGAGCTGGAGGACATGGGCGCGGACTCCATCTGCATCAAGGACATGGCCGGACTGATGGCACCCTATGATGCCTATGATCTGGTCAAAGCCCTGAAGGCCAGTGTGAAACCGTTGATTCACCTGCACAGCCATTTCACTTCAGGCATGTCTCCCTTGTCCCATCTCAAGGCCGTGGAAGCCGGGGTGGACATCATTGACACCTGTGTGACGCCCTATGCCTACCGGACCTCCCATGCGGCCCTGGAGCCCTTGGTCATGGCGCTTCTGGGTACCAGCCGGGATACCGGGTTCGATATCCGGGCCCTGGCGGACATCAACGAGATCCTGGAAAGGGAGGTGATGCCCAAATACAAGCATCTGCTGGATGATACCAAGGTATCGCTCATCGATATCAACGTGCTGCTGCATCAGACCCCCGGCGGCATGCTGTCCAATCTGGTGAACCAGCTGCGGGAGATGGATTCCCTGGACAAGATCGACCAGGTCTACAAGGAGCTGCCCCGGGTGAGAAAAGAACTGGGCCAGATTCCCCTGGTCACCCCCACCAGTCAGATCGTGGGCACACAGACCGTGAACAATGTGCTCTTTGATACCAAGGAAGACCGGTACAAGATGATCTCCGGTCAGGTCAAGGATCTGTGTTACGGGCTGTACGGCAAGACATCCGTGCCCATTGATCCGGAGGTTCAGAAAAAAGCGCTGAAGGGGTATGCCAGAGGGGAAGAGCCCATCACCTGCCGGCCCGCCCAGGTCCTGGAACCGGAGCTGGAAAAAGCAAAACAGGAGATCGGAGATCTGGCCAAAGACGATGAAGACCTGCTGCTGTATGCCCTGTTTCCTGTCACCGGCAAAAAATTTCTCAAGCAGAAACACGGACTGGAAAAATTGCCGGATTCGCTCAAACCGCTCACCCTGGAAGATGTTAAAAAACAGGATGCCCTGATCAAGAAGGCAAAAGCCGGAGAACTGGTGGAAAAACCTGCGTTTGAAAAAACGGAAAACACCCGGATTTTCAAGGTGTTCGTGGATGGAGAATCCTTTGAGGTCGGTGTGGAAGAAAAGGGGGGAACGGCAAGAATTTCCCATGTGACACCGGCAGCCGAGCCTTCAACTCCC
>JBFLKI010000111.1:0-16508 GCA_040883135.1 Desulfotignum sp.
GATGGGATATAATATCTGGAAAAACTCCAGACAGTGCACGTCTTCTGTGTGCACTTCAGGATGTGCCGAATGAACCGAAACTGCTTCCGCGTTTATTTGAGTCGCTTGCCGATGGAAAACGCGTCCCCGATTTTTTTTCCGACACTGAAATACGCTTTTTCAGCCGTGGCATAAAGGATCGGTCTCACTTTTTCAATGTCGGGCATTCCGTTTTCCGCCAAAACGGATTCATCCGCCTTGATGTCCACAATTTCCCCGACAAACTGGGTGTGCAGCCCGATCTCCAGGGTGTGTATCAATCTGCATTCCAGAACAAGCGGGAATTCCTTGACATACGGGGCATTGACCTGTTCGCTTTTGACCGGGGTCAAGCCGGTGGCTTTGAATTTGTCCTCGGTTTTTCCGGATGCCATTCCCAGATAATCGGCGGCTTCCACATATGTTTCTGAAGGGATGCTCAGCGTGTAGGCGCCGCTGTCAACCAGACACTGGTAACTGTAGGTCGCTTTTCTCAAAGACACGGTCACACACGGCGGGCTGGAACAGCAGATCCCGCCCCAGGCCGCAGTCATGGCATTGGGTCTGCCGTCCTTGTCATAGGTCCCCACGATCAATACCGGTGTGGGATATAAAATGGTTTTTGCGCCGATGGATTTTTTCATACGGTACCTTCCTTTCTTTTATTTTTTCAGTTCGCCGTAAAAGACATTCAAGAGGCCGCACCTGTCACGCTTCCCGCCCGAAACCCGTCTGCTATCACACTCAGGCAAGTGGGGGAGGCGGTGGTGGCAGCTCTCCCTTTTCGAAGGCTTTCCGAGCGGTTTTCACAGGTATGCGCGTTTCACAAGGTACCCCCACTTGGCAGAGACCGCAACCGTAGCCTTCATAGTTGTATGTTTTTTTTACATACTCACTGGAAGCGATCAGATGCTGGCGACAGGTTTCTTTGTCGTGGCCGTCAGTTGTCAGCGCCCGTACCGGACACCGGTCAATACATTTGCCACAGGAACCGTCAGCAAAGAATGAGCACCAGGCGCGGTGGTTGTTATAAAACCTGATCGAAGGGGTTATCTGAATTTTTGCCACCACAGATCCGGCTCTCATGGCTTTCCCTTTAGGGGTAATAAGTCCGTCGCAAAGTCCAAACGTTCCAAGACCGGCAGCATAGGCGGCATGGCGTTCAGACCAGGATGATGCATACCCGTAATTTTTAGATTTCACCCAGGCCCAATTGGGTGCAAGCATGGGTGCCACCGATGGATACCCCGCATCGGTCAAAGTCCTGGCAACATGCGCTCTGAGACCGGCGTTGCATTTTTCACCCTCAATGCGGACCCTGGCCCATTCCTCAGCGGGAAATTTTTTTGCTTTGCGGTTCATATCCCGCACGGCTTTCCGCTGGGGCAGAATCCAGGAGATAACAGTGAGATCTTCCGGAGTAGCGTTGTTTCCCGGGTGAAATTGATTAAAGATTTCCAATGGTGTCCAGTGAAAAGGACCAATGTACTCCTTGAATTCCTGAAACAGGGGGTCCGCCCCTGAGGCAAATCCTACCAATGCCTCTTCCCAGGCCGGTTCCCCCTCTTTATTTTGTAGAGTGTTGAGGGGGGAGTCGGCCAGGAAATTTTCAACCAGTCCGATGACCCAGGCAGCCAGGTTTTCGTTTTTTGTCATGAACACGCTCCTGTTTATGGTAGGTTCTCACCAGTACAAATTTTCAAGTATCAACCGTATTTGGATTCAGTCCGATGCGGTATCCAGGGCCGTGTATCCGCTGAACCTGGACGTTCATATTTAACAGTTCCACTGGATTGCCGAACTGGGTGTAGATAGCAACGTCGGCGGCATCTCTGCCAAAAGCGATTGCGATCCGCCCCCCGTTCAGATCGGATCGTGTCGGATCGAACGTGTACCACCGATTTCCGACATATGCCTCGAACCAGGCGTGCAGATCCATCGGTTCAAGCGTCTCAAGGTAACCCACTACCATGCGGGCGGGTATGGACAGCGCCCGGCAACAGGCGATACCCAGATGGGCCATGTCCCGGCACACCCCGTGTCCAAGCTGGTTTACCTCAGAGGCGCTTATTATCTGCTGTCCCGTACCTGGTGCATACCGTATCGAATGGCGGATATAATCAACTATGGCATTGCATTGATCGTATCCGGCGGCCCTGCCTGTCGAGACCGATGCAGCCATTTCCGTGAAACGATCCGATTCACAATAACGGCTTGGATACAGGAAAGGCAGGACTTCATCCGGCAGGTGCTGCACTTCGATAAACGGGGCGCCAGGCGCGGTGTCGGATGCCTCCGTAGTTTCGATATCAACAAATGTACTGACTGAAAAATGCCCGGCGGGCGCTACCAATCGTTGACACAGATTGCCGAACGAATCTGTGAACTCCACCGCCGGTACACTGGGCGACAAAATATACTCTTCGCGCGCAATCCACTGCTGCCAACCGCTACGGGGGCGAAGCATCAATAAAAACGGGGTTGGAACCGAAGATTGAAATTCAAGAACACAGGATGCGTTCAACCACATGACACTCCTTAACAGTTAAAATGGCCAGAAACTGTTGTCTTCCCAGATCCGCTGATTCAGATCCTCCTGAAGGGCCAGCAGCTTTTTCAGATGGGTCTGTTCCCAGGCTGACAGCCATTGGTAGAGCTTTTTTTCCTCCGGATCCGTGGTGACTTCAGCCCGCTCCCCATAAAGCTTGACCGCTTTTTGTTCAAAACTCACCGCCGCTGTGATGGCGGTCGCTTCAAACCCGGCGGCATTGATTTTGTCCTTCAGGTCCTGACTGAGAATCGAGGGCGGGGTGTGCCCGGTCCCGTCAGTTTCATACTTGCCGGCCGCAAATTTGCCGCTTTTCATGATGGATTTGAACTGGGCTTCCAGCATTTTCATGTGCTGGGCCTCCTCGTTCGCCAGGTCGTCAAAAAATTCTTTGACGGCCGTATCACCCGCATTGTCCCGGGCTGTCTCATACAGGCTTTTGCCCTGACGCTCCATCAGAAAGGCGTTTTTGAGTATATTGAGTGCATTTGATTTTTCCATGGGGGTAGATCTCCTGTTGAGTTTCGCATGAATCGGTTAACGGTTGTGGTCTGTGTCGTCAGCTTCTTCATAACACCTTTTATCGGGGCATTCAACTTCAAAAGCCATGACAATGGTCATCTCTGGATAATTTGAAACCACTTCTAACTATCTCCCCCGAAAAAAAGCGCCCAAATGTTTTACTGTTATAAAACGTGGCAAACCTTCAAGCTAGAGTAAGGTCCAGATTCGTGATTTTTTTTGTGACGTCATAATCATACGCTGGATATTCAAAGATATGGTTCCGGGGTTCAGTTTCGCTTAACGAATACCCATAGATGGATTCATACTCGGACGTATCTTCGCCCATATTGTCAATCTGCCGGAGGTAGGCATGGATGCTTTTGGATTCAATGATGGTGACTTTCCCCATTTTTTTTATAATCGGACTATGCTCTCTTGTTTCATCATGGTCAAATTCAAGGATCCTTCTGCCATCATTGGTAATGCCGATGGTTCTGAAAGTCAGGCTCTTTCCTACCCCTGGAAGATTCAGCACATTCCTGTCCGAGGTGATAAATGGGATGTCGGCATCTGTTCTCAACTGACAAATCCGCTCAACAATATTTTCAGCATCCAAGGGCAATTGTCTTAATTCCGGGGAAAATTTTTCAGGTAGGTAACCGATGCTTTTCTCTTCCATGCTTTCTTGAACCAACCGTGCGTTGGGTGAAAAAAGATGGTTGTTTTCCATATATCCCTTAACAGTGAAAGAGTAATAGGGCAGAATACCGATATCGTTGAGTGTTTTTCGCAGTTTGGCCGTATGTCCTCGTCTTGAAGCGGCCGATGTAAAAACCAGCTGGTTGGTTACAATCCATCCGGCTTTATTTATCTGATCGATACAAAATTTTGTTTCCGGTGTTATCTCCATTGGAGATTCAAAATGAGTCTGAAACACAAATTGTCGAATGCCAATTTTGGCTGCTTTTACTTTAAATTCAGCAAGGATGTTTACAAGACCTGACTGGATTCTCATCGGAAGATAAACCGGAAGCCGGGTCCCCAGCCTCACCCGTAAGATCTGTGCGTATTTTTCCCCCGCTTTCCTGTTCAAATTGGCCCGCCGCTTTCTTTTGGCCATTTGATAAACACTATGAAGAATTTTTCTAAGGGTTTTATTGGTGCTCATCAGCGCATCACCGCCGGTGATGAGGATATCCCTTAACTGGGAATCATGTTCAAAATAGGAGATAGACGCTTCCAGACGCCCATCCAATGAGGCCGTTGCCTTTAACTTTTCAATATCAAAATTCAAATCACCGTGTTGAAAACCATACATTCTTTGACAGATTGAGCACAGTCCTCCGCAGGCGCGCCCCAGGCTTTTGGGAATTAGAATGGCAACATTCGGGTATCGCCTGTGAATACAGTCATCCGGAATGATCCAGCCGGCAGCATTGGGCTTCCCGGGCTCGACGAGATCTTCTTTTTCCCAGGCATTGATATTGCCGAATTCTTTGACCAGTTCCTTTGAATAGATGATATACTGCCGGATGGCAAGATCGGCACCCAGGGAAACAATCGATGCCTGTGTGTCCAGCAGCGACAGGTAATACGGGTTGACAAATATGGGAATTCCTATCTTTTGGGCCTGTTTCAAGTTGTCCATGATCTCCCGGTCAAGGGAGTAACCCAGCATTTCATTCAGGTCTTCAGGAGTTCGAACCGCAAATTTGAGATGAAATTTATAATCATTCCACCATTTTTTGGCAAGTGACAGCTTTTTTTGTTTGGATGTCCCTTTTTTAAAACGATACCGCTTGCTTTTGACTCTTTTTTCATCAATTATTTGAATAATAATTTTTAATATACGAAGTGTATTTTTTTTTCTTAACCGGACAACTTCCGGGTCAATTCCTGAAGAATATCTGTTCATCCATCTCGAAATCTCACGTTTGTCAGGTTTTGGATATTCTCTCCCTGAAAACTGTCTGAAGAGATGAATCATATCATAAAAAAAGTCGGGCGTTCCCCCACCGGTCCCTTTGCGGGCACATTGAATGAGAATGGCAAAGGGATCATTTTCCACAAGTTCCCCTTTGAGATTAAGATCTTCAAATTTACGGCCGGAATGCTCGATATAATCCAGGATCCGAATAGCGGCAAAATCCCTGGACCTCAGCTTTGCAAGCTGACGATTTCCAATTTTTTTCCTGATAAAATAGGCATAGGCTTCTTTGTTTTCACAAAGGACATCCAGGGCCCATTTTTTCAATTTCTTTTTTGTCTGGCGAAGCGTTCCGGGATTGCAGACAATATCGTTAAGGCCCGGGTTCTCCTCAAGCAATTGCTGCATGAGCTTGTAGGCTTTTACATTGGGAAGGGTATGTTTTAATTCATTTAAGTTCAATTTGCGGTGCTCGCTTGTCGCCAGGGTTGAAACAAGATACTTGATTTTCACAAGCCTCGATAATATTAATGGGATCTGTAAAAATTCACTCGATAACCTATTTCATAGTTTCCCCTGGAAGTCCAGACCATAAACACTTTACAGAGATTTGAAATATTGATAGGAAGCAATTGCAATTGTTCCAGGCTTTTGGGAGGATTGATGGAAATTTTTCACCCGCTGAAAAATGAAAGAGGATGGGTCCATGTCTGAATATATCTGCTCCAGGCGCCGGTTTCTGGGTCTGATGGCGGCGTCTTTGCCGGGGGGGGCTCTGTTTGAGGGATCGGGGACGGCCGTGGCCGGGGAAACGGTTCAGCAGGACAGGACCGAAGGGGTGAAACCCGAACAGCTGTCCATCGGGATTGCACTGGGTGCCGGAGGGGCCAATGGGCTGGCCCATATTTCGATGCTTGAGGTGTTGGATGAGATGGGGATCCAGGTGGCCCGAATTGCCGGAAGCAGTATCGGCGCGATTGTCGGCTCCCTTTATGCGGCGGGCATGTCCGGCAGTGAGATCCGGGGTCTTGTGGAGCGGTTTGTGCTCTCAGATCAGGACGAGTCGTTGAGCCGTTTTTTTGAGGGAGATGCGCTGGAATGGATCAATTTCGTGGACATTGAACTGGGGAACGGAGGACTGGTCAGTGCGGACGGGTTTCTGGCATTCATGTCTGAGACACTGAAAAAAAAGACCTTTGAAGAACTGGATACCCCCATCCATATTGTGGCCGCAGATCTCTGGGCCAGAGAACAGATCGTGCTGACATCCGGGGATCTGATGTCGGCCATCAAAGCGAGCATGGCAATTCCGGGGGTGTTTGAACCGGTACGTCGGGACGGCCGGGTTCTGATCGACGGCGGCACGTGCAACCCGGTTCCATATGACATTTTGACAGACCATTGTGATATTGTTATCGGCATTGATGTTATCGGTGAACGCACACATCCATCATCTTCAATACCCGGTTATTTTGAAACGGTTTTCAATTCCATCGAAGTCATGCAGACAGCCATCATGAATGAAAAACGCCGGCACCGGGAGCCGGACGTTTATGTGTCGGTCCCGGTGGTCGATATCCGGGCACTGGAATTTTACCGTGCCCGGGAGGTGTTTGAACAGTCCCTGCCGGCCAGAGACACCTTGAAGCAGCAGCTGAAAAAAGCCATAGAGCAGTTAAATGCGGGTCAGTGATGTGCCATCTTATCAGTTACAAACCGGCTGAAATTTCTAAGCACCTGGGCGGCGACAGGGGTTTCTGAAACAGAATCCAGAATCTGTGAGACGTCCCGCCCGGCGGATGCGAGGGCATGTTTCTGTTCCTGAATATAGGATCGCATGATGCCGGCATCATACTCGGGATGAAACTGAACGCCCCACGCACACTCCCCCAGTCGGAACGCGTGGACGGGTTCATGGGCGTTCGTTGCCAGACGGATGGCTGTTTCCGGCAGATTTGTAACGGTCTGTGAATGGGTGACATGGGCGAAAAATGATTTTGAAAGCGGCCGGAAAACAGGGTCGGTGGAACAAGGCGGCAGCAAATCAATCCGCACCGTCCCGATTTCAATGCCGTATGGATGAAAGTCCACCCGGCCTCCGGCAGCCCGGGCAAGCAGTTGGTGGCCGTAGCAGATACCGAAAACAGGAGTCTGCGCTTTGAGCAGATGTGTGATCCATTTTTCCAGACGGAGGCTCCAGGGCTCATTGTCGGTGACCATGGCATGGGATCCGGTTATCACCACCCCCGCACAGGTGTCAATTTCCGGAAGTGCCGCCCCATGGGCCACATCCACAATACCCGGTTCTATGTCCAGCGCCCCTAAGGCATCGGCAGTCCACTGGTCAAAATCTCCCAGACGGTTCCTGGTATCCGGAAATGTGGTGCCGGTTTTAATGATATACAGCGTCTTCATTTGTTGTGATATCCTTATCTCTCCGTGACTGCGGGAGTTTTTCATGCAACGGTGATACTCAAACAGGGCGGATAGTATCAGGTTTGTGACGGCATGGGTATCAAAAAATCTTCATGCCTAAAATCTTTTGTGCCTTGCTTTTTCAGGATGCCGGTATAAAATAGCACGATACAGTTTTGTCTGAACCACCGTAAGTTTGTTTTTCGGGCCGGCAGTCCCGGTCTGTGAATGTTATTCTCTCAAGAAAGGACGTTGCCATGAAAAAAATGATCTGCCTGACAGTTGGAGTGCTGGCAATGGTGCTGGCTGGATTTTCCCAGGTCCAGGCCGGGGATGATGTGTTGATCGGGATTTCCAAAATTGTGGCCCACCCGGCCCTGGATGCCCTGGAACAGGGGGTGCAGGACGGGGTCAAGGAACGGTTTCCCAAGGCCCGGTTCGATCTTCAGAATGCCAACGGCGAAATGTCCACGGCCGCGTCCATCGCCCAGAAGTTCAAGGCACAGAATGTAGACATTGCCGTGGGAATCGCCACCCCCACCGCCCAGGCCCTGGTGAACACCATCAAGGACCGGCCGGTACTGTTCTGCGCGGTGACCGATCCTGAAGGGGCCGGGCTGGTGGCATCGGTCAAGAAAGGGGAAAAAGGGGTGACCGGGACTTCGGACATGACCCCGGTCAGGGAACAGATCGAGCTGCTCAACCGGATCAAGCCGTTGAGTAAACTGGGCCATGTCTACTGCTCCAGCGAGGCCAATGCCGTGGCTCTGGCGGATATCGCCCGGCAGGTTTGCAAGGATCTGGGCATCGAATTCGTTGAAACCACGGTGACCAATTCCGCCGAGGTCAAGCAGGCGGTTCAGACCATTGCGCCCCGGGTGGACGGCATCTATCTGAGCAATGACAATACCGTTTTTTCCGCGCTGTCCGCCGTGACCCAGGTGGCCATGCAGCACAATATTCCGGTCATGTCCGCGGACCCCAGTTCGGCCGAGACCAACGATGTCCTGGCGGCCTGGGGGTTTGACTACTACAAGATGGGCCGGGTCACCGGGCGGCTGGCCGCAGACATCCTGGAAGGGGCGGATCCGATTGACATTCCGACCGTCTACATGACCGAGCCCAGTGATGTAGACCTGCTGATCAACCTGGATGTGGCACAGAAACTGGGGCTGACCATTCCTGAAGAGATTCTGGCGACTGCCAACAAGGTGATTGAAAACGGCAAACTCACGTCCCGGTAACAGGCGATCTGAATGATTGAAGGCATTTTTGTCGAAGGCCTGATTTACGCCATCATGGCCCTGGGGGTGTTTTTCACTTTCCGGGTGCTTGATTTTCCCGACCTGACCGTGGACGGATCGTTTCCCATGGGGGCTGTGATCATGGCCACCAGCCTCCATGCCGGGATTCACCCTTTGAACGGGCTGATGCTGGCGTTTTGCGGCGGGGTCGGGGCCGGGTTTGTCACGGCGGCCATCCACAACAAGCTCAAAGTACCCCATCTGCTGGCCGGGATTCTCACCATGACCATGCTGTATTCGGTGAATATCCGGATTCTGTCCAACCGGGCCAACCTGCCCCTGCTCCGGGTGGAAACCATTATTTCCCGGGTCCAGAATTTCTGTGAGGGGGTTCTGCCTCCGGAGATTGCCTCGCTGATCTTTTTCATCCTGGTGTTGTTGGGGTTGAAACTGGCCCTGGACGTGTTTTTTCTCACCGACCTGGGCCTGGTGTTCGGGGCGCTCGGCAACAACGAGCAGATGGTCCGGGTCCAGGGGGTGAATCCGGCCACGCTCAAACTCATCGGCGTGGGGCTTTCCAACGGACTGGTGGCGCTTTCCGGTGCGTTTGCGGCCCAGTACCAGGGGTTTGCCGACGTCAATCTGGGCCAGGGCATCGTGGTCTCGGGCCTGGCCTCTGTCATGCTCGGAGAGTTTCTGATCAAATCCAACCGGATCTGGGCCCTGACCCTTCGGGTGATCCTGGGGGCGATCCTGTTCAAGGCCATCATGTACCTGGGCCGCTACTACGGGTATTATATCAACATGACCCCCAACGACCTGAAGCTCATCACCGGGTTGCTGATCATTATTTCCCTGGCGATCTCCAATTATAAACGCCTCAGGGCAAAGGGGGATGCATGATCGAACTGGATGCCGTCACCAAAACCTTCAATCCCGGGACCCCCGGGGAGAAAACCGTGATCCGTCATCTGACGCTGACCGTGGATCCCGGAGATTTCATCACCATTATCGGCAGCAACGGGGCGGGCAAAACCACGCTGTTCAACCTGATCTCCGGCGCCATGTTTCCCAGTGCCGGCGAGATCCGGATCAAGGGCCGACGGGTGACTTTCGAGCCCGAGTACCGCCGGGCCATGCACATCGGCCGGATCTTCCAGGACCCGCTGGCCGGTACCGCCTCCAACATGACCATTGAAGACAACATGATGATCACGGCCAAAAAAGGGTTCCGGTGGCCGAAAATCAGCATGAACCGGACGGTGAGAGAAAAATTCAAAAGCCTGTTGAAAACCCTGGACATGGGGCTGGATACCCGGATGAAGGCGAACGTCTCCTCGTTGTCCGGCGGACAGCGTCAGGCCCTGACGCTTTTGATGACAGTCCTGTCCGGCCCGGACATCCTGCTTCTCGATGAACACACCGCCGCCCTGGATCCCAGCAACGCGGCCATGGTCATGCAGCAGACCCGGCAGGTCATTCAGGAGCGGTCTTTGACCACGCTGATGGTCACCCACAATATGAATCATGCCATCGAGTTCGGCAACCGTCTGATCATGATGGATGCCGGCGAAATCATCGTGGATGTCAAAGCAGAGGAAAAACAGTCCCTGACCCGGGAAGCCCTGATTCAGAAGTTTGCGGATATCCGGAAAAAAGCCTTTGAAAATGACGAGGTGCTGCTGTCCACCTGAAGGCTGTCCGGCCAACTTGTTCAACCATCTCCCGTGATTCAGGGCGTCGAACACAGGGGTGCTGACAGTGAAAAAAAGGAGTGTAATGTCCCGTTATCTTTCCGCCACCTATTTTATCGACAAGGATCATCCGGATATCGTTGCATTTTCCAGAAAACATGTTGGGTCCGGTACCACTGACAAAGACCGGGCCGTCAGCCTGTATTATGCGGTGCGGGATCTGATTAGGTACAACCCCTACAGTATCGAGCCGAATAAATCCAGCATGAAAGCCAGTGCGGTGCTCGCGAAAAAACAAGGATACTGCGTGGCCAAGGCCGTGCTGCTGGCGGCCTGCCTCCGAAGTCAGGGAATCTTGGCCCGGCTGGGGTTTGCGGATGTGAAAAACCATTTGAACACTGAGCGGCTCAAGGCGTTGATGGAAACCGATCTGTTCGTGTGGCACGGGTTCACGGAAATCCATCTGGACGGCAAATGGGTCAAGGCCACCCCGGCATTCAACTTGAGCCTGTGCGAAGCGTTCAATGTCAAGCCCCTGGAATTTGACGGGACCTGCGACTCGATTTTTCATCCCTTTGACAACCAGGGCAACCGGCATATGGAGTATGTGACCGAACACGGCAGTTTTGATGACCTGCCCTGGGACCGGGCCCTGGCCGCCATGAAACAGGCGTATCCCCGGTATTTTGAAACCTATGCGCGGAAAAAAGGGGATTTCAGGGCCGAGGCGGTACGGGAAAACAAGGGATAGGAATTGGGTGCCGGGTATCAGGCATTGAGACAATCCCTGATACCCGTGGGTGGTGAAGTCTGAGTTTTAGCGGGCCCGGATTTTTTCAGATACGGTTCTGGTGAGTTCCAGGACCCGTGTGGCGGATACCGGGTCCAGCGAGCCGGTGCCGCAGCTGGGGGTCACAAAGGACTGGGCCATGACGGTTTCTTCAGGAATCCCCAGTTCCGTCACCTGCCGGATCTGGCCGGCCAGTTTTTCAGTCAAGCCGTCACTGGTCTGTCGAGCGATCAGATCTGCATCGCCGGTGGGCACAATTCCCCAGGCCAAAATGCCGCCCCGGCCCAGAAATTCCTTGACCGCCTTGGGATACAGAATAAATTTGTCAAAATAGGAAAACGCGTCAAAAGAGATGATGTCGATGGATGTGTCCAGCAGCAGGTCCCACTCGGTGTTGGCGCAGACATGGACCCCGGCCAGGCCGTTTTCCGCGTGGATCTCCTGGACGATTTCATCGATACAGGCCTGGACATCATCCCGGGTGATGGTGATGTAGGCGGAGGTGCCGAACCCGGCCAGGGCCGGTTCATCCAGAAAAACAATGGGGGTGGCGCCCCGTTTGGCAAACTCTTTTGCCTGCCATCTGGCGTTCATGGCCAGGCGCTTCACTGCCGCATCCCGCAACTGGTCATTGTAGAAAATATCCCGCTCCGCTTCATCCTTGACCGCCGTGCAGAAGGTGATGGGGCCGGTGACCTGGCCTTTGAGCGCGGCAAACCGGCCCGGATCTTTGTCCACCCGTTCCAGAAAATGTACAAACCCCTTGCCGGTCAGGGGGGTGAAGGCAAAACGGGATGCCTGAAAATCCGCGTCCGGTTCGGACAGGGAAAGATAGTCCTCAAAAAATTGAACAAATTTCTCGTCGAACTGAGGATCCTTTGTGTCGATAAACCAGGTGTCTTTTTTTTCAGCCACGCCCGGAAGCCCGTACATGAACTGACGGATCATTCCTTCTTCCTTGAACTTGGGCAGCTGCACCCACAAAGGGATCTCCGGGGTGTGCGCAAACACCAGGTCCAGGGCTTTGGCATGGTCCTCCAGGGGCAGGCTGCCGATGAGAAGGGGGCGGGCATTCGGGGTAAATCCAGACATAATCTAACTCCTTAGATATAAATATATGTTCATTCGTTGTTATGTTATCTGGATATATATCATGCCTTGCCCCAAAATGACATGATTTTTTTTACTCCGTGCCGGTATCGGTCTGCCGGACCGCCAGGACCGGGCATTCCGACCGGCTGATCACCCGGTCGGTGGTGGATCCCACCAGAAATTTCTCCAGCAGGCTGTGGCCCCGGACCCCTAAAACGATCAGGTCCACCTGATTTTTTTTGGCAAAAGACAGCAGTTCCTGGTAAGGCTCTCCTTCCAGGACCGCGGTGACAGGGGAGCACCAGTGCCGGCTTTCCTCGGGCACCATCCGTTCCAGCTGCCGTTCCAGGCGCTGCTTGAGCACATCTTTACGCTGGGCATCCGGCTCGTTGGCATGCTTGGTCAGTCCCAGGTAATCGGTCCGGTTCCAGCCCATGTAATCCCCTTCCTGGACTTTGATATAATCGGCACTGGAAAATTCCACATGTTCCGTGGGCCGGACCACATGGGCCAGAAACAGTTCGGTCTCAAATTCCTGGGCCAGGCTCAGCCCGTAGTGAAACGCCAGTCCGGAGTCCGGGGAAAAATCGCATCCCACCAGGATTTTGTTCACCAGCTTTTTCCTGTCTCCGGGCAGAACATCCGGCTCCGCATCCCCGTGAAGCACCATCACGGGACAGTTCAGGATCTTTACCAGCCGGTCCGTGACCGAACCCACCAGAAACCGTTTGACGCCCGATCCCCCGTGGGTGGCGGCCACCACCATGTCCACGCCGGTCTCTTCGGCGATCCGGGCTATTTCATCCGCCGGATGCCCCGTGGATACCAGGGTGTCGCAATCCATATCCAGGGTTTTTGCGATGTCTTCCAGCCGGGATGCCGCCTCTTGACGCCGTTCGGCCTCGATTTTTTCAGAGGCGATATAGGCCTGTCCGGCAGAGGACATCAGCACCATGTTCGACACCACATGGCACAGGGTGAGCTGCGCGCCGAACTCTGTTGCCAGGGCCTGCCCGTAGGACAGGGTCAGGTTGGTGAATTCGCTGAAATCTACGGCACACATGATCTTATGGGGTATGATTCTCATGACGCCTCCTTGTTATTGTTTTTGCATGTTTTTCATCATTTCCTGAACCTGTTTCATCATATTTTCCATTTGTTCTCCCGTGGGCAGCTGCCCTTCGGAGAACTGACTCATATCCGGCATTCCCATGGCCTGTTCCATGGTGGCGGCTTGTGTATAGCCCTCCGGGATTTCAAACAGGTGGGGGGGCTGTTTTCCGGGTTTAATGTTTTTGACCACACTGAGCACCCTGCCGACCGGCTGCGGCATCAGGGTTTCGGTTTTCAAAGGGTATTCCAGCTTAGTGGAAAGCCAGATTTTCAAAGGTGCCGTCTCACCGGTGTCTTGATCAATTTCAATGGTGCCTTCATAGATGTCACAGGCATATCCCTCAATGGATTCGGTTCCGGTCTTTTTGAAATCATTTTCTTTTGCCCACGCGTCAAAATCAGTGATCCCGGCCATGGGGTCATCCGCTTCAAGTTCCGTCACAGTCGTTACATGGTATTTTTTTGTGCCCGAAAAAAGCTGATACACCTGGGGATACTTGATAATGTTGATCATTCCCATCATGTCATTGCGGATCACCTGGGTATTTTTGAAATAGATCTTTCCGTTGACCGTGCCGGTGTGCATGTCTGTGACGGTATCGGCTGAAAATTCCTGGGCAAGCACCGTGACGGTTTGGAAAAAAAAGGATCCGCTGAAAAACAGGATGAAAAACAACCGTGTGAGAACAGTTTTTTGGAACATGGAGATCTCCTTGGTTTGTCAGTTTGTTTGATGATGTTGAATTATAGCGTTTTTTCTATCGGGCGGCAAAGGATTATCTGTTAGAGATCGTTTTCAAATGCCTTATAGGTATAAGGGACCTGCACAAACTCGGTCAGGGTGGACAACCGGTTCAAGGAAAATCTATCCAGTATCCGGGAAAGGTTCACACCGATAGCGGCATAAAGCGTCCGCTTTGGTGTGTCACCGTTAGAAAACCCCCGGGCATAATATCCCACGTGCAGTTCCAGGTATTTGAACAGTGGATGCGTGACCCGGTCAAACCCGTCCAGCTTGAGTGCCATCAGAAATTTCTGGCGTTCATAATCTGTGATGATATCCGCCGTATCAAAGCGGGGCCGGTACTCTATTCTGAAGTCAATCTTTTTATCCAGTTCCGGCCGGGTTCCGATGAAATAGGCCGTGGCAGATCCCAGGGTATTCATGACAAAATCTTCATAGGAAAATCCGTATTCGGAAAAGGAATCCCCCAGTTCCATCGAGTTCATGATCGCAAAAGAGGACATCGCCCCAAGCTTGAGCCCCTTTTTCTGTGAATATCCCCAGTTTTCAAACGTATGTCCCAGAAAATGGGACAGGGCATAGCTGGCATAAAAATGCCCCAGTTTGTCTGCACCCCCCTCTTTGGTGTCATGGGCAAACCAGCCTTCCTTTTTGGCGGCCGGTGCGGTGGAGAAATAATCCCAGTTGGCAATCCCCCAGCCGGTGATAAAGGCCAGGCCGGCGGCATTGGCATACAGCACTTTTTTTTCTTTGGGCGTTTCTGACCAGTCAAATCCGGATGCAGTGATCGGGAAAAGCAGCAGGCAGGTTATCAGCAGATATCGCATACAATTTCTCCGGGTCAGAATTTTTTGGAAACAGGCGTTTCGGTTCGGGGGACAAAGTGTCCGCTGCATCCGGTCATGACGGCGTGTTTGGCGGTATAGGGATATTGCCGGCAGACTTCCGGCTTGATGTCGTGAATGGTGCAGACAAACCGGCCTGCATGATCCGGGCAGGGCGTAAGCCACGGGCAGGTCCGCGCGGGTTTCCCGGTGTCCGGATTCACCCAGATCCGGTATGCCGGACCCAAGGCGTCCGGCCCGGTGTTCCGGCATTGGACCCAGGCCAGAATATCGGTTCGACCCGTCTCACGCCATTGGCGGATATCTGATTCCTCACACCCGGTTTCGTAATCCAGAGTATGGCAGCATTGTCCGCACTGGTGACAGATAAACCGGTCCATCTGTGAGTGAATCCAGATACCGGAAATAGAGCCGGCCCTGTCATATCCGGCAACGATATGTGTCTGGAACACCTGCCGGCAGATATCGGCCAGGGTGTTCAGGTCCGGGGGATCGGTTTCCAGGACATGAATCAGATAGAATCCCAGCTGGTCATCTTCCACCGGAGCAAAAGTGTTTCCCCGCAATACCCAGACCCCGCTCCATTTTTCGTCCGGGGCTGTGACCCGACACTGCGCACCTAAAACCAGGGGGGCGATCCGTCTGAAAAGATCCGGCTGCGGGCCGTAGGTTTGAAAATCCAGAGCAACGGCATCCACCGCCTGGTCCGGGGTCAGGAAAATCCAGTGCGGATCGCCGGCCGCTGAAGTCTTTTCTGGATGGCGTTTCAGAGAGTTTTTCCGGGTCATGGCACCCCCTTTGAAGATTGCCTGAACCTGTCACATAAAAACCGTATCGTTTTTAAAGAAGCTTGGCAAGGGGGAAGCATCAAATAATTTTGATCCCGGATATGTAAGAATCAAAAATATTTAATCCGTTCGGATAAAAAACCGGGTTGTGAAGTCGGGGAATGGGTTGGCATAACCGATGATTCAATTACCGTCAGAGAAATGCCGGATTCTGGTATGATCGTTGCATAATACGACCGTCTGGAAACTGGAATTGACTGTTCACAATCCGTCAGGAGGCAAATCATGGAAAGAAGAATGAAACTGGGACTTCATACCTATACCCTTCACCTGTGGGGCCTGGGGCAGAACTGGGGTATTCAGGCCGATCCCCGGCCCAAGGAGATCGATCTGTTTCAGCTCATGGATCTGGCCGTGGAATGGGGGCTGGACGGACTGCACATCACCGGCTGCGACCTGGAAACCAAGGATGATGCGCGGCTGGCAGCGGTGAAAGAAGCGGCACAGGCCCATGGTCTGTACCTGGAGTATAATTTTTCCCGGGACGAGGAGTTTGACCCCCGGCTCACCGACACCCTGGAAAAAGGGATCGATATCGCCCACAAAATCGGAGCCGATCTGGCCAAATTCAGCCTGGACATCCGGCGGCCCCGGCCCCTGTATGGGTCCTGTTTCCACCCCCAGGTCATGCGCCAGCTGTGCGATGTGCATGACAAAATCACGGCGGTTCTGCCGCTGCTGGAAAAAACCGGGATCCGGCTGGCCGTGGAAAACCATACGGAAAC
>JBFLKI010000112.1:0-8108 GCA_040883135.1 Desulfotignum sp.
AACGAGGTGAGGTGTTCCCAATACCGACATGCCTTTGTAGCCCACCGCTTCGGCGCTGTTTTCATTTGAAACAACAATACTTAATGTGCTTTCCATTCCAATTTTTAATTTTGAAAGGTCGATTTTGCTCATTGGTTTTCTCTTGATTAAAAATGTAAACAATTTTCTGTAAAATTAAAATTGACCATAGCAGGTCTTGAACAGTAATGGTATCCACAATTTATCCGAGCCGTGAAAATCACGCCTGGGATAATAACAGGCAAAATATTTCATTGGGTTGCAGCAACCCATTCTTTCAAAAGAACTGGTATGTTGCAGATGAGAGACCTTTCCTGATTCCATTTGGTTTCAAGAACCGCACCGCCTATCATGACCGAGACTGGGGTATCAGAGGAAACCACGATCACAATAATATTTTCGTGTTCTGCTGTGAACCGAAGCGCTGAATTAAACCGGGCACCCCGGGCACGGTTTTCACCGGGCACATAACTGCCCTCCAGAAGGCAGGCAAATCCATACAGCTTTATATCGGCCCCGATATGCAAAGCCCCATCCACCTTGGACAGGGATTTGGCCAGGTCATAATTTTCCTGATTTGTCAGATCCAGCGGGTGTAACAGAGAATGGCCCATAATAAAAATGGGGGGCTCGTTAAGATCAATCACAATGGTACATCCATGCCTGTGGTTGGCAGCACTGTGAGCAATCCCGGTAACGATTTTAAATAAAGCCGTTGCATCTTGAGCATCCAATTTAGAGTCCATTAATGCCTCTTCTACCTGAACCAGCTTTGCTTTATGAGTGGTGGATTTGAAACTGCCGTCGGAGAACGAGCACACCGGCTTGTCATTGAGTGCCAGAAAACCGTGCCGGCCGTTAAAATCGACTGAGATGGAAAATTCCGGATGATTCTGCCTGGTGATGCCGATGATGGTATTTTCAGCGGCAACCAGTTTCAAATCTGAATTTTCGACTGCCTGAAGAAGCTTTCTGATATGCTTGACATTGTCCAGGTCTGGTTGTTCAGCCTCGGGAAGCTCCAACATGAAATTCATTTTGGGAATCGAACCTTTTTCCACAAAAATCAGGCTGCCTCTTGGCCATTCTCCTTCTTCCGGTGTTCTTGATATTTTAAGTACTGCCTCTAAAATCGGGTAAACCCTAATCCTGGTATCCCAACCGATCAACACATTCATTTCATCCACAATATAGTCCCTGACCGCATGGGTGGCGTATTCCTTGAGAAAACCGCCGGAAATGCCTGTGTACAATTCTTCTTCATTGGCGATGTCATGGGAGAACCGGTAAACAGCATGTTCCAGCCACCGTTCAGTTGGACCGATAGAGCACATATCCGGGTGGTGGTCAGTAAACCACATCTGAAAAACGATAGAGCTTGATTTTCCGCCATAGGATATTAACCCAGCCAGCCCCAGGTTTTTTTCAGGAATCAGATTGCTGAATTTTTTTTTGTCATATTTCATAGAATTCTTTTTTCGCCAATTATCCGAATCAATATACAGTTCTTTGAATTTCGGTTCGTGTCCGATTAGAAGATTCTGTGGATCAAAGATATAGATGGGATCGTTGGGTTTAATGGCGTAGATAACTGCTGTCCGGCTAGGCCCGGAAAAATGGGTCAAACCCTCACGCAATCCCTCTATGGTTTCCGTGATGCACTTGCGGATAAAGGTCGATTTCGCCAAATATGATTCCTCCCTGTCAGGCTGTACCTATATTTGACAGACAATTTTTGAAATTAGATGTCACTGCCGGCATATCAGGCACAGAGTTCACGAATAAGGCTATTGTTAAGTATATCTCGATACACTCGAGAGGACAACCGTTGTCTGATCCTCCCCGGAAAAATAGGGCACAGGCTGTGTTTTTTTGTTGGCCATTTACCGTCGGCATGCTTTTTTTACCGCCTGAAGAATGTGCTGATATCCCGTGCACCGGCACAGATTGCCGGCATGGGCCTGCCGGATGGCGTCATCGGTCACGGCCTGCCCGGCGTGCTGTTCGACAAATGCCGTGGTGGCCATGACAAAACCGGGGGTGCAGAATCCGCATTGCACGGCCCCTTCGGTGACATAGGCCCGCTGTACCGGGGACAGGCGCCCCTCTTTTGCCTCGCCGTCGATGGTGCGGATGTTTTTGCCATGGGCCCACAGGGCCAGGAAGATGCACGCATCCACCAGCACATCGTTTACCAGCACGGAACAGGCCCCGCACTCTCCGGCACCGCATCCGTGTTTGGTTCCGGTCAGGCCCAGATCTTCCCGCAGCACTTCCAGAAGGGATTTGCGGATATCGACAAAGAGTTTGCGGGCCGTGCCGTTTACCTGCATTTCAATTTCCGTGAGCTGTATTTCTGACATGGATCACTCCTTTTGGGTCCGGGCCCGGTCAAGGGCGGTTCGCGTCACCCGCTCCGCCAGCTCAGAGATGATATGACGCCGGAATTCCCGGGTGGCACGCCAGGACGTCCGGGGAGACACATCTTTTACCACGGCATCCGCAATCTTTGCCGGCAACGTGTCGGAAATGATCTGGTTGACGGCGGCATTTTCCGCTGAGGGACACCGCAGAGGCGTCGGTCCTGCCACCCCATAGGCAATCCGGAAATCCGTCATACGTCCGCCGGATGTTTTCAGGCTGACGGCACACCCGATGGTGGCGATGTCCATGGCCTTTCGCATGGCGTATTTGTGATAATGGCCGGTATATCCCTGATACTCTTTTTGGGGAATGATGATTGCCAAAAGGATTTCTCCGGGCCGCAGATCCACGCTTGACGGCCCCAGATAAAAATTGGCCACAGGAACCTGCCGGATGCCGCGGCAGCTTTTCAGTTCCAGCCGGGCATTGAGCACAAACAGGGCCGGGGCGCTGTCCGCGCTGGGGGCGCCGTTGCAGATATTGCCGCCGATGGTGGCCATGTTCCGGATCTGGGGACCGCCCACGCTTTCGGCGGCTTCCGCCAGAATGGGCAGGTGCTGGTGGATGGGGTCGGATTGACACAGATCGGTGAACACCGTGCCGGATCCGATCCGGATGTTTTTCGCCGCGTCAATTGTGATAAACCGCAGCTCTTCAAGGCCGTGGATATCCACCAGTCTCGTGAATTCCCGGCTGCCGTGTCTGAGCCGGATCAGCACATCCGTGCCGCCTGCCAACAGCCGGGTACCGGGATGTTCCGCCAGCAGGGTCACGGCGTGATCCAAGGAGAGTGCTTTCATGTGGGCCTGAATGTCAAACATGGCCGGGTCTCCTCTTTCGGATGAGGCCATGCCGGGAGAAGACGTCAAACAGTACTTTGGGGGTGATGGGCAGGCGGTTGACCGCAATACCCGTGGCATCGAGAAGGGCATTGCGGATGGCCGGCGGGGGAGAGATGATGGGCGGTTCACCCAGGGCTTTGTTGCCGTATCCTGAAGACGGTTCCCGTGTTTCGATAAAATCGGCATCGATCACCGGGGTGTCCATGAAAGTGGGGACCTTGTAATCCAGCAGATTGCCGTTGATCACGCGCCCGGTTCCAGGGTCGATGAGAAGTTCTTCAGACAACGCAGCCCCAATGCCCATGGCCACGCCTCCGTGGACCTGGCCTCTGGCCTGGGCCGGGTTCAGAATCACGCCGGAATCATGAACATTGACAATCTGACGGATCGTGATCGTACACAGGGGGATGTCCACCTCGATATCCGCAAACGTGCACCCGAACACCGGGGCGGCGGACGTGGTCTTGTGGGAGACTTCCGCGGTCAGCTGTCCCCCCCGGGTTTTGTGGTAACAGGTGTCAAGGGCCAGGGTTTTCAAGTCCAGCACCGGTGTCCGGTCATCCGCGGTCACGATATGATCGGCGTCAATGTCCAGACGATCCCAATGTGTTCCGGTCATCCGGGCGGCATGGCGCAGGATGCGTTCCTTGAGCTGCCCCGATGCCCTAAACACCGCGTTGCTGCTCACATATGCCTGGCGGGAGGCATACGCCCCCGTGTCAAACGGGGTGACATCCGTGTCCTGGGTCTGAATCACCCGGATGCGGTCATGGGATATTCCCAGGGTATGGGCTGCCATCTGGGCGATGACCGTGTCAGATCCCTGGCCGATTTCCGTGGCCCCCACCATGATATGCACGGTGCCGTCCTGATTGAGGATTAGGCGGGCACTGGCGATTTCCGCACACACCGGATAGGTGCCGGAGGCATAACTGAAACAGGCGACCCCGAGCCCCCGTCTTACCGGGCCGGTTTTAAAAGCAGCATACGTTTTTTTCTTTGCCTCCCAGCCGATCATGTCTCTGCCGCGAATCAGACATTCCGCCAGCCCGCAGGTGGCGATCTTTTCTCCGGACAGGGGGTCGATATCCCCCTGGCGGACAATGTTGGTGAGCCGGAACGCCACGGAATCCATGTGGATGGCCCGGGCCGCGTCTTCGGTGGCGCATTCCAGCGCATACATGATCTGGGGGGATCCATAGGCCCGCATGGCCCCGGCGGCCGGAAGATTGGCGTAGAGGGTTCGGGCATGGTACCGGGTGGCGGTGCGCGGGTACAGGCATCCCATCTTGCCGCCGCCGGCTGCGGCCACGCTGTGGCCGTGGGAGGCGTAGGCCCCGGTGACGGCAACGGCATCCACGTCCCGGGCAGCCAGGGTCCCGTCCTCCATCACCCCGGTTTTGACCGTTACATGGAACGGGTGGCGCACCCGGGTGCCGATCATGCCTTCTTCCCGGGTCATGTGAATGGCCACGGGCCGGCCATTCAGCTGCCTGGTCAGAAACGCGGCCATGGGTTCGAAAATGACATCCTGTTTGTTGCCGAATCCGCCGCCGATACAAGGTTTGATCACTTTGATCCGGCTTAGGGGAAAATCAAGGGCTTCTCCCACGATCCGGCGGACAATGTGGGGAATCTGGGTGGAGGTGTGAATGACGATCCGGTCCAGATCGTCCATATAGGCGAACACGACATGATTTTCCAGGTGACAGTGCTGGACCATGGCGGTCTCAAACCTGTTTTCCAGCACAAAATCGGCCTGGCCCATTTCAGAGTCGATATCCGCCCCGAACCCCCACCCATGTTCACCCATCACATTGGAAGCCCCCTCATGGATCTGCCGGGCCTCCGGGTCAAGGATATCGGCAGGATCCGTCAGCACCGGCCAGGATGTGTAGTCAACCCGGATCAGGTTGAGTGCTTTTTCGGCAATCAGTCCGTTTTCAGCCACCACCACAGCGATTTCATCCCCCATATACCTGACGGTTTGTGTCAGCAGCCGCCGGTCGGCCACATCCCGGTGGGCCGAAGCCAAGGACAGGGGATGACCGGCCGTGGCAAACGGACGCTGGGGCACATCCCTGTATGTGAAAACAGCCGCCACGCCGGGAAGGGCCCGGGCAGCGGAAATGTCGATGCCTGTGACCCGGCCGTGGGCGATCGTGCTTCTGAGATATTTTGCCGTCAGCATGCCGGGTTTGTAAAGATCCTGGGTGTATTCCGCCCGGCCAGTGACTTTGGCAGCGGCATCGTGACGGATAATGGATTTACCGGTCGCCATGCGTGTATGGTCTCCTGTGAGTGTTGCTCGGTTTTTTTGAAAAACCGGTATTGATTCTATCTTTTTTTTCCCGATTGTGCCAGTGTAAAACAAGGTGTTGACCAATGGAAAAAAGGCGTGATAATTTCAATGAATGAACACTCAATTGGATGCCCATAGCTCAGGTTCAGCGTATCTGCCGCTGTTTTTTCTGACCGCCATTTTTTTCATGAATTTCACCATCCGGATCAGCATTTCGCCGTTGATGCCGACCATTTTAACCGATATGGGTCTGACCCGGGATCAGGCCGGGTCTTTTTTTCTTTTCTCCGCCTCCGGATACTGTATTGCCCTGTTTTTTTCCGGGTTGGTCTCCTCACGGATCCGGCACCGGAACACCATTGTGCTGTCTGCAGTGGGAACCGGTATGGTTTTCATTTTCACCGGTTTCAGCCATTCCCTGTCAGCCATGCGCTTCGGGATTTTTCTGGCGGGTGCGGGGTCCGGACTGTATCTGTCTTCAGGGATCGCCATGCTCACGGCCACCATTGACCGGAAAAACTGGGGCAAGGCCCTGGGCGTTCACGAGCTGGCCCCGAATTTGAGTTTTCTGCTGACGCCGGTGATCTGTGAACTGCTGCTGTTGTGGATGACGTGGCGGCAGGTGCTGTTTGTCTTAGGCGGGATGTCCATTCTGCTGGGATGGTCGTTCTTTCGGTTTTCCTCGATCCGGGATTTTGCCGGCGAAGCACCCCGGCTGACATCGTTTCGCCCCCTGGCGGCCATCCCTTCATTCTGGTGGATGATGCTGCTGTTCAGCCTCGGGGTTTCAGGTACGATGGGGGTTTATTCCATGCTGCCGCTGTTTCTGGTGAACGAACACGGCATGCTGCAGGCCCAGGCCAACACCCTGGTGACGCTGTCCCGGATCGCGACGCTGCCCATGCCTCTGGTGATCGGATGGATCGCCGACCGGATGGGGCTGAGGCCTGTGATCGCCGCGGTTCTGATGCTCAGTGGGATGCTGGTGATCGGTATCGGGGTTTTTTCCGGCCGTCTTCTGCAGGCGGCCATCTTCTGCCAGCCGTTGCTTGCCGTCTGTTTTTTTCCACCGGCCTTTGCCGCATTGTCCAATATCAGCGCCCGTCAGACCCGCAACGTTGCGGTCTCATTTACGATTCCGGCCGCCTTTCTGGTGGGCGGCGGTGTGATTCCGGGGCTGATCGGTCTTCTGGGGGAGAAAGGCTTTTTTTCCGCCGGGTTTGTGGTGACCGGGGGGCTGGTGCTGATCGGTGCGGCGGTGCCCTGGTTTTTGAAATTTCAGAAGGAAGCGGCAGACAGCTACCCGGAGGCATCCGGGTAGCTGAAAATGCGACGGGTTATTCAGCGAATTTGGTCATGATCGATTCCGGAATGTCCGCTTTTTTTCTGGCGCCGATGGCGTAATAGTACAGCGGTTCGCCTTCAATGGACAGCCGGTGCCGGTAGCGTTCCAGGTGATAGATGTCCATGTAGTTGGAAAAGATCAGCTCCCGGATCATCCGGGAAAATCCGGCATCATCACTTTCGTTAAGAAAGGTCTCCTTGATGTTGAATCCCACCCATCCCGGAGACTGAATCATATTGAACGCCTCGATGAACGCCTTGGTCGGGATATCCCCGAACCCCAGGGCCGCCACCACCGTCAGGCAGTTGAGGGACCAGGACAGGTATTCTTCTCTTTCCTCGTCCGTCAGATTACAGAAATCACTGACATAATAGGCATCGTACAGATGGGGCCGGTCCCGATCAGTGGCGGTTTTGGCTTCCGGAATGATATCCACGCCGATGAGGCGGGACACCCCGTATTCCTTGAACGCGTCCCCCATCAGTCCGTTTCCGGCGCCCAGGTCCAGGACCCGAAGCTCACTGAAGTGCTCATCGGTCTGTTTGATGGCGGATCTGAGGATCTGCGCCACTTTTGCAGGGGAACTGCATTTGAGGCGGTCATAAAAAATCTGTTCATACAGCCCGGGCATATTGTAAATCTGGTCGTAATCGTGAAACCGGATCTTTTTTTTCTCTTTGTCCGGTGAAATCAGGTAAAAATAGGCTTCGTCCTGGGCCAGATTCTGGGCCGATGTCTGGGGAAATTGAATACGATGTCTTTGGGGAACTTGCATGGGTCTCCTTTTTTCGGGTTCATTCATTATCCATCTGGCTGAATTTCAGTGGATCACTTATATGGTTTTTCACATATCAACATATTTACAAATGATAACATGTAATGCCAATGAAAACAAGGGGGGATGTTTGGGGGACCCGGGACCTTATCGGATCAGGTTCAGGCCGGACGCCTTGCCCATGTCCAGGGCCTGTCTGAATTCCGCAACAGACAACGGCCGGCACAGGTCGGAAAACCGGTGGGCCTCCCCCATGGGCCGATACTGGGACATCAGGTTGACATGGGTGCCGGGGGACACCTTGGTTTTCAAAAATTCCAGAATCTGCCGGGTGTCTTCCAGCCGGCCGGGCATCACCAGGTGCCGCACCAGAAGCCCGGAACAGGCAATGCCGGCATCATC
>JBFLKI010000113.1:0-7901 GCA_040883135.1 Desulfotignum sp.
AGTTATCAGTTTGATCCGGCCATTGAAGGCGATATGGTCACCCATGAATTCACGCTGATCAATTCCGGAAACGCTTTGCTGGAAATTTTAAAAATTCAGACCGGCTGAGGGTGCACCGCAGCCACCAGCGCGCGGCAGCTTCTTCCGGGGGAAGAAGGGAAAATAAACGCATCCTTTGCCACACAGGGATATGGCGGCCGAATGGTCAAAGAGATAATCAAAATCCACACCAATGATCCTGAGAACAAGGTCATTACAGTGTCTCTGTCCGGGGAAGTCAGACCCATCGCTCGTCTTACGCCTCAAATGATCAGCCTTAGAGGCAAACCCGGTGAAACACTTTCCAGTGAGATAAAAATCGTTCCAGCGGCATTTCCCGATTTCAACATTGTAAGTGCAACCGCCAGAAACGGCAAGGATATCGACTTCACCATCGAAAAACAGGGGACCGCGCCGGACAGTTATTTCGTATTAACGGTCCACAATCAAAAAAACACTGCCGGCCGGTACTTTGACATCATCGAGCTGGAAACCGACCTCGATCCCCAAAGGATCATCAAAATCCGGGTGGCTGGATATATCCAGCCCTGAGGGCAGATAAACTTCATCAGGATTTTAAACAGCAGGCAGACCGCCTGCTGTTTTTTTTTGGACACGCAGAAATTTTTTGTGCAGAATGTTGACAATCGGTTTATGTAGCTATATATTCCGTTTTAACGATTTATAGGGGCGCAAACCATGAATGAAAACTGCGGATGCAATCAACCGGACATCATGATCCTGGCCTGTTCAGGCGGCACCTGTGAGGGCCGCCTGGCCGACCAAGCCGCTCGGGAGCTGACAAAGGAGGGGGCCGGCCGTATGTTCTGCCTGGCCGGTATCGCCGCCGGGATCAGCGGCTTTGTTCAATCGGCAAAGGATACCACACAGATCGTGGTCATTGACGGATGTGACCATGCCTGTGCCGGGACCCTGTTGAAGAACCAAGGCATCCATTTTACAGATCATGTGATCGTCAGCCGGCTGGATGTCAGAAACACGGATGGGGGTGACCTGAATCCCGATGATGTGGCGACGGTCAAGCATGCGGTCCGGCTGGCCTGTAAACTGCCGGTCCGGAAAACGTTTGATGCTCCCAGGCCTCTGTCTCCGGGAGACCGGGCCAAGTCCAGGCAGCTGGGGGGCAAATGCTGCTGATCATTCCCTGCCCTGACAGCCACTGTGATATGATATTTTTTATAGATAACAGGAATCGTCCATGAAAGAATTTATCAAAGTGATGAAAGCCCTGTCTGATCCGGCACGGGTAAAAATCATGAAAATGCTTCAGCACAAAACCATGTGCGTGTGTGAAATCCAGACCGCCCTGGACAAAGCCCAGTCCACCACCAGCAAGCACCTGAAAATTCTGGAGGATGCCGGTCTGATCACTTATCAGAAAAACGGACTGTGGGTGAACTACAAACTGGCGGATGGCACCCAGAGCCCGTTTGCCGCCAGCCTGATCAGCCATCTTCACCACTGGCTGGAGGATGATTCCGACATCAGGGAGCTGGTCCGGCAACTGCCCGGCATTGACCGGAATGTCATTTTGAACCGGAGCTGATTGCTTCCTCAAGGAGTTTTTCATAATGAAAGAAAAAACCAAACTGTTCTATCTGGTATCCCTGTTTCTCATGGCCTATTTCATTCCCTGGGCACACCCGGTGATCCGGCAATCCGGTCTGGAGGCGTTCATGATGCTCCAGGAATATGCCAGGGAACATGTCCTGACCTGCCTGATCCCGGCGTTTTTCATCGCCGGTGCCATTGCCGTGTTCGTCTCCCAGGCATCGGTGCTCAAATATTTCGGCAATCAGGCCAAGAAAATCCTGTCCTATTCCGTGGCATCGGTGTCCGGCACCATCCTGGCGGTCTGCTCCTGCACGGTGCTGCCCCTGTTTGCCGGGATCTACACCCGGGGGGCGGGCATCGGCCCGGCCACGGCGTTTTTATACTCCGGTCCGGCCATCAATGTCCTGGCCATCACCATGACCGCCAAAATCCTGGGATGGCAGCTGGGCCTTGCCCGGGCCATTGGTGCCGTTGTTTTCGCGATCATCACCGGTTTGCTGATGTCGGTGATCTTCAGAAAAGATGACATGGCCAGAACCGGGGGCCAGATCTATGTACCGGATGAAGAGGACACGGGCCGGACCCTTTTCCAGGACGGCATCTATATTCTGACCATGGTGCTGATCCTTGTTTTTGCCGCATTCGCCAAACCGGCCCCGGATGCCACCGGACTCTGGCCGGCCATCTTTGCCGCAAAGTGGTATATCACCATTTTTCTGCTGATCGCTCTGGGCTGGATGCTCAAAGCCTGGTTCACCAAAGATGAGCGGGTGTCCTGGATCGATGCCACATGGGGATTCATGAAACAGATCTTTCCCTTGCTGTTTGCCGGCGTGATCGTGGCGGGATTTCTGCTGGGACGGCCCGGGCACTCCGCACTGATCCCCGAACAGTACATTCAGACCCTTTTGGGAGGCAACTCGCTGTGGGCCAACCTGTTCGCATCGGTAGCCGGGGCGTTCATGTATTTTGCCACCCTGACCGAGGTCCCTATCCTCCAGGGACTTCTGGGCGCCGGTATGGGCGAGGGGCCTGCTCTGGCCCTGCTGCTGGCAGGCCCTGCCCTGTCTCTGCCAAACATGCTGGTGATCGGCGGGGTCATGGGCGTCAAAAAGACCGTGGTCTTCTGTTCCATCATTGTTGTGATGTCCACTATTGCCGGCATGATCTACGGGACGTTTGTCGTATAGTATCGTTTAAAGTAAAAAAACATATCATTCATTTAAAGGAGTTGCATCATGGAAATCAAAATACTGGGCCCTGGATGCCCCAAATGCGAACAAACCGGTAAAATCGTGGCCGAAGCCCTGTCCGAAACCGGGGTGGAAGCCACTGTGGAAAAAGTCACCGGTGTCATGGAGATCGCCGGATACGGGGTTTTCGGCACCCCGGCCGTGGTCATTGACGGGGATGTCAAATGCGTGGGTAAAATCCCCAAAAAAGAGGATGTCAAATCCTGGCTGACCAAATAGGCAGAGGGTGAACCCGCTTGTTTGATCTGTAAAAAAACAAAAACTTCAGCCTGAAAGCGGAAGATATCGCCAGGGTGAAATCCGCGATCCTGGAAACATGCGGCACCGGCACACCTGCGGCGGCTGCCGGTCAGACACTCAAGACCATCGGATGCTGCGGATAAGAATTAAACCTCATGATATGAAATTTAAGGATATGCCCCTGATGACCCGAACCCTCTGTACGAAACAATGGTACATCACCGCTCAGGCTGCCCTGATTTTGGGACTGGCGTTCCTGGCGGCAGCGCCGCAGAACGTCCATTCCAAAACTGTAAAAGACCTTTACCCCCTGCTGTCGGACCGGTTTATCAAATCTGCGGACCTTGTCGTTTTGAAAGATGATTTAATCCTGCAAACCAACACCGGCATCATGCTGACACAGAACCGGATGGCACAGACCCTGGATCAACATGACCCCCGATTGAAGGACCAGTTAAAAAACAACCTGATATTTCTGGCGGAACAGGAAATTCTCACCCTGATTCTGGAAGATGAGGTAAAAAAAGACGGCATGGCAGACGGTGAAACTGTGGCCCAGGAACAGATTGCCGCCTTTCTGGAATCCAAAATAGGGGAAACAACCGTATCCGATAAAGAGGCAAAAACCTTTTATGATGAGAACAAGGAGATGGTCGGGGGCATGCCCTTTAATCAGGTGAAAGACAACATCAAACAATTTCTGCTGGAAAACAAACGGCAGACTGCGGTCCGGACCTACATTCATGATCTGGGAGAACGCCACCAGATCGCCATCAATGAAAAATGGATGGATACCCAATATAAACGGATGACTGACAACCCCGTGGATAACGCAAGGTTGTCCGGAAAACCCACCATGGTGGAGTTCGGTGCCACCGGATGTGTTCCCTGTGACATGATGCAGCCCATCCTGGACAAGCTGAAGAAAAAATTTCCCGATACCCTGAACATTGTGTTTCTTCATGTGGGCGAAAATCAGGTGCTGGCCGGCCGTTACGGCATTCAGTCCATCCCGGTCCAGGCGTTTTTCGATGCCACTGGACAGGAGGTGTTCCGGCACACGGGATTTTTTGCTGAAGAAGAGGTGATGAAGCAGCTGAAAAAAATGGGGGTGGCTCAGTGAAAAATGTGCGTATTCTCATTCTGGTCGGCTTTGCCCTGATTGCCGGATTCACTCTGGTGAATACCCAGTTCAAAAAAAGTCCTTCGACATCAGATCGAACCACTGATACCGGAGATTATGAGGTTCGAACTCAGTTCAACGACCTGCCGGTGAAAGGCAAAGTCACCATGATCGATCTGGGGGCCACCGAATGTGTGCCCTGCAAAATGATGGCACCCATCCTGAAAAAGCTGGAGGCCGCCTACCGGAACCGGGCCGTGATCGCGTTCATTGATGTATGGAAGCACCGGGACCAGGCCCCCCGGTTCGGGATCCGGGCCATTCCCACCCAGGTTTTTTTTGATGCGGACGGCAAAGAGGTGTACCGTCACCAGGGCTTTATGAGTGAAGCCGCCATTGTGGAACAGTTGACCCGCATGGGCGTTGAAAAACCCGCGCTTTAGACCGAATGACAAGGAGCATGATGATGCTTGATTCTGTATTTCTGACCGTGAACCAGTGGATGACCGGCGGCATCATGATCGCCGCAGTGGGATCCTTTTTGTGGGGCATGATCAGCGTGCTGTTCAGCCCCTGTCACCTGGCCTCCATTCCGCTCATCGTAGGGTATGTGGGGGGCCAGGAAAAAATGGTCCACCCCCGCCAGGCCGGTGTCTATTCCGCGCTGTTCACACTGGGTCTGTTTATCACCATCGCACTGATCGGCATCATCTGCGCCATTCTGGGCCGGATGCTGGGAGATGTGGGAAACTACTGGCAGATACTGGTGGGGGCCGTTCTGGTATGGGTGGCCCTGGGCATGCTCGGGGTTGAAAAATGTTCCATGTCGGGAGGCCCGATGCACCGCATGAAACTCAAGGGCATGACCGGGGCCTTTGTACTGGGGCTGGCCTACGGGGTGCTGTCCGGCTCCTGCACCTTCGGGTTCATCGCCCCCATCCTGGCGCTGATCACGATCCAGGAAAAAGTGATGACCGGTATCACTCTTATCGTCCTGTTCGGCATCGGCCACTGCCTGCCCATCGTCATTGCCGGCAGTTCCACGGCCCTGGTGAAAAAACTGCTGGAGAGCAGCACCTGGAGCGGGGCCGGCAGGTGGTTCAGAAAACTGGCCGGAGCCACCATCATGCTGCTGGGCCTGTATTTCATTGCCAACCCCTTTTTCCCGGCCCTGCAGGCGATATAAGGAGGTATGACATGCTGTTGAAAACCTATTCCCTGGAAATATTCAAATCCAAATGCCAGGCAGATGCTGAAGGCGTTCACTGCTTTGCCCACCTGGACCAGGATGTCACAGAGGCCCTGCCTTATCTGAACGCGGTGCTGGGCGGGTTTGAATACCTCAACGCCCCCCCGGCCGTGACCTTTAAAACCCATGGCAAACTGATCACGGTGCACGGCAACAAAATTGCGGTGAATGCCCTGAAAGATGAAACAGAAGCGGAAAAAATCGTGGCATGGCTCAAAAATGAGATCAATGCGGCCTGGGAGAAAAAAGAGGAGATCGAGCCCTGCTATACCGGGATGCCCCGTCCCGGTATCATGGAAATTCTGAAACTGCTGCCCAGAACCAACTGCAGAGAATGCGGCCAACCCACCTGCCTGGTGTTTGCCGCCAAAGTGGCGGAAGGGGCCAAAGGGCCTGACGATTGTCCTCCACTGGATGCAGAACCGCACCGGCGCCTCACCGAATATATGGGCCGGTTCAACCTGGAAATATAAACCAAGGAACCCTTTCATGGCACCCTCACTTGCATGGCACCATATCGGAAATTCGGTCCGCCAGACTATTTTCATCCTGTTGATATCCGTGACCCTTGGTGCGGCCGTCAACCTTATCCGGCCGGACGGCATCCCTTTTGTCGACTCCTGGTCCATCACGGACAAACTGGTTACAGAAGACGGTGAGGACCTGGCCATTGCGCTGGAAGACGCGGCAACCCTGTTTACAGACAATGCCGCAGTTTTCCTGGATGCCCGGTCACCGGCTGAATATGAGCAGGGACACATCCAGGGTGCTGTCAATCTGCCCTGGCATGAGGTGGACAATTATTTTGAAACCGTCATCATGGCCCTGGACCCGGAAGCCATGGTCATCACCTATTGCGACGGAGAAGCCTGTCCGTTGAGCCATGATCTGGCCGTGTTTCTCAAGGACCTGGGATTCACCCGGGTCAAGGTGCTGGTCAACGGCTGGACCCTGTGGAAAAACCACGGGTTACCCGCAGCCACCCCGTCATCCTGATTTATCGGAGGCTCTATGCCGCTAAAAAAAGCATCTTCTGATGTCACTTTCACCATAGGATATCATTTCACCCGGCTGGTCATGGCCGGTGTATTTATTTATGCCAGCATCGACAAAATCATCCACCCGGACCTGTTTGCTCAAGCCGTGTATAACTATCAGGTGCTGCCCGGGTATCTCGTGAACCTGACCGCCCTGGTACTGCCCTGGCTAGAGCTGACCCTGGGAACCTGCCTGCTGATCAACCGCTGGATGCCCGGGGCATCGGCCCTGGCAGTGCTGTTGATGGTAGTTTTTGTGGGATTGATTCTGTTGAATCTGGCCCGGGGCCTGGATATCAGTTGCGGGTGTTTTTCCGCGGCCCCGGATGGCAATCCCGTCACCCTTCTGACCCTGGTGCGGGATATAGCGTTCCTGATTGTGTCCATAGGACTGAGTAGATTGGTGTTTGTCAAAAATACCCGCCGGCACCTGATATAAAAATATAAAAATCGCAAAGGACACATCATAATGAAAAAACGGATCATTACGATTGCCGCCATCCTGATGATGGTCATCCCTTTTGCGGCCCTTGCCGCAGAATTGTCTATGGAAACCTATATTTCCGGGTTCGACTACAAAGCCCGCAAAGAGATGAAGATCAACAGCGAATCTCTGGTCAGCGGGCTGGAACAGGGCCTCATCCAGCTGATCGATATCCGGTTCAAAGAGGAAACCGATGCCTGGCGCATGGGATTTGGCATCCATATCCCGCTCAATGAACTGCCGTCCCGGCTGGACGAGCTGGACAAAGACAAAATCATCGTGACCGCCTGTCCTCACAAAGACCGGGCCATTCTTGCCATGGCATATCTGAGAACCAAGGGCTACAATGCAAAGTATCTGGTGGACGGACTTCTGGGGCTTGCCGAATTTCTGCGGGGAGACACAGCCAGATATTTTATGGAAATCCTTGCGGAAAACCAGGGCGAGTGATGGCAATGGCAAGCGATTTCACCTCCCTGGTGCTGGAAATCTTCAAAAAATGCGCCGGCCGTTCCGGGTGCGAGGTGTGCCGGGAACACATGGAAGAGGACTGCCTGTTTTTTCCTCAAATGTACCACCTGCACGACCTGGCAGAAGAAACCGGCACACCGCCTTCCGACAGGGATCTGGCATCCCTGGTGGACCTGTGCACCCTGTGCGGGCTGTGCCCGTGCCAGGATATCCGGACACTGGTGCTCAAAGCCAAGGCTGCCCGGGCCGAAAAGAAAAAACCGCCGCTGTCCGCAAGGCTTTTGTCGGATGCCCGGCAGGCAGGCCGGTGGGGAACCGCCTTTTCCTTTGTGGTCAATCCCCTGAACCGGCTGACACCTGTCACAACACTGGCAAAAAAAGCCCTGGATATCCATCCTCAAAGGTCTTTGCCCGTGTTTCCGAAAGAAAG
>JBFLKI010000114.1:0-19664 GCA_040883135.1 Desulfotignum sp.
ACTGTCTGAAAACAAAACCCCGTTATTTCCCACTATTCCCACTTTCCAGCCATACAGAAAAGCGAATCCACAGACAGCTGTAGCCCCATAATCCGGTTTGAACTCATGAAACCGGCTGCCGTCAAAAATGCGGGCTATCACTTCGCGCATGTCAAACTGTTTTTTTACACTATCCGGGATAATGCCGTAAAGTTCTTCGGAATCGTAATACGGTTCTTCTGTGTCGCGTTTTTCCATTTTCATTTTGGGTGTCCTGGCAAAGGTGCCGATGATTTCACGAACCAGTGCCAGGCCTTCTTTTTCAGAATTGACCGCATAATCAGCTGTCCCGCTGACGGTGCTGTGAACATCGGCGCCGCCCAGTTCATCAGCGGTCACCTCTTCACCGGTAGCCGCCTTGACCAGCGGGGGGCCTCCCAGAAAGACCCCGCCGGTTCCCCGAACCATGATCGAATAATCACTCAAGGTAGGGATGTAGGCACCCCCGGCTGTGCTGTGTCCAAGCACCAGGGCCACCTGTCTGATCCCTTTGGCGCTCAGGAGACACTGGTTGCGAAAGATACGTCCGGCCATGTGCCGGTCCGGGAACAATCCGGACTGAAGCGGCAGAAAAGCACCGGCCGCATCCACCAGGTGGACCACCGGCAGATGGTTTTCAAGGCAGATATCCAGGGTGCGGACCATTTTTTTTACGGTAAGGGGATACCAGGCGCCTCCTTTGATGGTACTGTCACTGGCCATCACCATCACCTCACGACCGTTGACAATGCCGATGCCTGATACCAGTCCGGCTGACGGCACACTCCCGTCATAGGCCAGGTTGGCGGCCAGTGTGGACAGTTCCAGAAACGGGGTGCCGGGATCCAGCAGCAGGTCTATGCGTTCTCGTACCAGCAGTTTTTTTTGGTTCCGCAACCGTTTCACATCCCGTTCTGAGCGTGTAAAACGGGCATGGTGCTGTTTTTCGTGAAATGCTGCCAGTATTTTCCGGTTGTGGGCCTCATATGTGAAAAATTCGCTGGACTGGGGATCAATTTTGGATATGATGCGCCGCATCTCATATTTCCTTTGTTGTTGACAAGGTGATCAACACCGCATTCTTGTCAAATGAATCACCGGGGTTCACAAATATCCTGGCAATGTCGCCTTCTTTGGGTGCTGTCAGCACCGTCAGGATTTTCATGCTTTCAATGGTCATGACGGGCTGGCCCTTGGCAACCCTATCACCGGCAGCTGCCGTGACCTCCACCACCATGCCGGGCATGGGCGCGCAGATAGTGCTGCTGGAAATTCCTGTTTCCTGGGCTGCCTGTTCCACTGGATTGACAATGCCAAGGGCAAATGTCCGATCAAAGGCACGGATAAATACCATGTTCCCTTTGACAGCCATCTCCACCTGGATACGGTTTTCCCCCATATGAATGAGGTGTTTGGTATCGGTTACGGGGGTGATGGCAACGGGCAGGGGTGCCTCTGTATCAACCGTCATAAGGGTTTCCCTGGGGGTGTTGTGAATGGTGACTGTGTAATGGCTGTCCAGCAGATCGATTCTGCGTTTCATTTCAGTTCCTCCAGTTTCCGAAAAAAGCGTGGGGTTCCGGTACTGCAAAGGCGGTATCCATGAACTCTCGGCTGCTCAGCGCCGCAGCTGCCAGCAGCAGGCTGCGCTGAGCATGGGTCAAGGTCGGAGGCAGCAGATCTGTCTGGTGCTGCGGAATAAAGCCGGTGTGTATCCGGCCGGAAACATAGGCCGGATGGGATAGAATCCGCATCAGGAAGTCCGAGTTGGTGGTCACTCCCAGCACGAGGGTGTCCCTAAGGGCCTGCAATGCCAGATCAATGGTTTGCTTGCGGTTTGTGTCATGGACGATCAGTTTGGCCAGCATCGGATCAAAGGCGGCAGATACCTGCATCCCCTGAGCAAACCCGTTTTCTACGCGGATACCCTCTCCCTGTGGCAGATGAAAGGCCATCAGCTTTCCTGTGGCGGGCATAAACTCTTTTTCCGGGTCTTCGGCATACAAGCGCAGTTCAATTGCATGCCCGTTTGTTGTGATCTCATCCTGGGTCAGGGAAAAGGATTCATTCCGGGCCACACGCACCTGCATTTCCACAAGGTCCAGGCCGGTCACCATTTCCGTCACTGGATGCTCCACCTGGAGACGGGTGTTCATTTCCAGAAAATAAAACTGCCCGTCCGGTGCCAGAATAAATTCAACAGTACCGGCATTGCGGTAACCTGATTTCCGGGCGATGTCTACCGCTGTATCACAGATCTGTCGGCGAAGCCGGGGTGCCAGCCCCGGGGCGGGGCTTTCCTCAATTATTTTTTGAAAGCGGCGCTGAATCGAACAGTCTCTTTCACCCATGTGCAGGACATGGCCATGATGATCCGCCATGATCTGCACTTCGATATGCCGGGGGGATGCGACATATTTTTCTGCATATACGGCATTGCTGCCAAAAAAGCGCAGGGCCTCTTCTTTGGCCAGGTGGACAGCCGTGTCAAACTTACGGAAATCGTGCACAACATGCATTCCTTTTCCGCCGCCGCCGGCAGCGGCCTTGATGAGAAGCGGTACTCCGATTTCCATGGCACCGGCTGCAAACTCTTTTCCTGTTTTCTGCTCAGACACACAAGGAAGGACAGGAAACCCATTTTCCATGCAGAAAGCGCGTGCTGCCAGTTTGTTGCCCATTAAAGCCATGGTGTCCGGCAGCGGACCGATAAAAATAATGCCTTCTCCTGCCAGTCGTTTGGCAAAACCGGCATTTTCCGCTAAAAATCCAAATCCCGGATGGACAGCATCGGCACCGGTTTTTCTGCAGGCAGTGATGATATTTTCCATATCCAGATAGGCGGCCACTGGAGAGGGGCCGTTGATCTCCACCGCCTGGGCCGCCATTTTCACAGCCGGTGATGCCGCATCCACCGGATGGTACACCACGGCCCCGGCAATGCCCATGCATTCGAGGGTGCGCAGGATCCTACAGGCAATTTCACCGCGGTTGGCCACCAGCACTTTGGTGATGTTAGACATGCTTTTTTTCCTTTTTGTTTGAATCCATGGCTCGAATACCCGGTTTTGGGGGATACTGGGGGATGCCGGCAAATGCCTGGGCCATGGAAAGCCATTTTTCCACATGCCTGCCCCGCCACTTCAGGCCTGTGTCAGCCACATGACGTCTCTGGGTCACCACCAGACAGAAATCTTCCGCGCTGCCTTCCACCTGTTCAAAGGCACCGGGCTCTCCCCATTCCCAGGTTTTTCCCCCCGGACCGGTCAGTACCACCCGGGGATGAATATCCGGGGGGGTCAGCCCGTGCACTGTAAAACTCCATTTAAAGGTGATCACACCTAAGTGGGCCACATGGTAAAGACGGGGAAAATGGGTTCTTTTCTGGTGGAGAACGTCAAAAATATCCTGGCCATGGGCCCATGTTTCCATCAGCCGGGCTGCGGAAAAGGCATGGGCCCGCATGTGAGGACCGTACCAGGACAATGGGTTTTCCGGGGGCATGTCCTGCAGGCGCTCTACCAGACGGGAGCGGATGTCGCGCCAGAAAACCAGCAGTTCATCCGGACCGGTTATGCCCAGCATGGGATTGAAGTGTGCCGGCCAGTTGTCTTCAGACAGCACAATTTTCATTATGGCCCGGGCCCGCGCCTTGAAACATCCCGGATCATCGATAGCAATCAGGGCTTCCTGGTCAAAAAAAGCGATATGTGCCACTTCATCAAACACGGTCCAGTCGAAAAACTTGGTTTCCAGAAACCATTGATTTTTATCCAGTCCGGCCAACAGGTCATCCAGGGCCTGGTATTCTGCTGCAAGATCTGAACAGATGGATTTCATATTGGTTGCCGGCATCAATAATTTCTGATGACCCGTCTGGCCTTTCCCATTTTGGTCCGCTCAATGGAATCAGGTATCACCAGTTCGACATTTCCTCTGAAATTCAACGCCTCTTTGATTTTGTTTTCAATGGCTGCCTTCAATCCCGGCATCTGGTCCGGCGTGATGTGGGGGCCGTGTTCCACCTTGATATCCAGGCTGGTATACGGGGACGGGTGATCCAGGATGATCTGGAATTCACCGGTGACGTCAGGGAACATGTCTGCCAGAACCCTGGCAATGCCGTTGGGAAACACATTGATGCCTTTAACATGGAGCATGTCATCCGCCCGCCCCACGATCCTGAAGCGAAATCCTGTTCTGCCGCATGAGCACGGACCGGTTTCCAGGATCTCCATCAAATCCGAGGTGCGGTATCTGACCAGCGGCTGGGCCTGTTTTTGCAGATGGGTCAGCACCATTTCCCCCACCACGCCGTCTTTAATCGGGATGTCTTCCAGGGTCATGGGATCAATGAGCTGGACAAGCAGAGCCCCCTGTCCGAGAAAGTGGAGCTTGTAGTTTTTCAGGCATACCGAGGCAAAATTGCACAGCACGTCAGACACACCGTAGTTGGCATTCTGGGCCTTCATGCCCCAGGTGGATTCGATTCTTTCTCTGTATACCGGGTTTTCCAGCCCGGGCTCTCCGCCAAACAACCCCAATTCAAGACCCAGTTCACGGGGTTCCATGGCAAACTCCGTCCGGACAATTTTTTCCAGGTGGTTGGGGTAGGAAGGGGTGGATGAAATGGCATTGATTCCGGCATCCCTGATGATTTGAACCAGTTGTTTTGAGTTCCCCACACCAAAGGGGATGACAGCAGCGCCGGTGGTTTCCAGGTTGGCATGGTCTGTGTAGCCCCCCATCCACATGCAGTAATTCAGACAATGCACCACCCGGTGATGGGGCCGCAGCCCAGCTGCCCAGAAAGAGCGTGCCCCGCAATTGTGGGTCAGATCCAGGTCCTTTTTTGTCAGGGCGGTGTAGATGAAGCTGCCGGTGGTGCCGGATGTCCGGTGGACCCGGTTGACCTGTGCTGGCGGGGCGGCTAGAAAATCTCCGAACGGGGCCATCCTTTTCTGGGATTCCCGCAACTCATGTTTGGTGGTAAAAGGCAAAAGCGACAGATCCTGCACATCTTTTATGCGCGCTTTTCCAATTTCGGCAACCTTGAATTTATCCTGGTAAAAGCGGCTGTTTGCATACACATAATCAATCTGCTTCAGCAGAAGATCATGTTCCATTTTTTTTAAATCCGTTTCAGATATGGACTCCAATTCTGGATTAAACATTGTATGTTCCATTTTTTCTCCTGTGACAGGCATCGTTTTTTGATAATGATCAGGCTATTTGCCACCCATTTCTCTGAGCCGTTTTTTTACAAACGCAACTTCACTTTGTGAACACATGAGCAGATGGCTTTTTTCCAGTTCCATGGTTTGTTCAAAACTCGATTCCATGCCGATATCAATGGCGGTTCGTGACAGGTTCACCGCCAGGGGTGACCGGCTGGCGATTTTCTGGGCCATGGCTATAGATTCCGCCATAAGTGCTTCTTTTGGGACTATTTTATTCACCAGGCCGATTTTTTCCGCCTCCTGGGCATCAATAAAATCGCCGGTAAATACCAGCTCCTTGGCTTTTCCCAGGCCCACAAGATGGGTCAGGATTTTGGTGCCGGCATTGGTAACGGTCATGCCCACCGTGGTTTCTGGAAATCCAAGTACAGCCGTGTCTGAAGCGATGCGGATGTCGCACCCCATGGCAAATTCACATCCTCCGCCCAGGGCATATCCGGATATGGCTGCAATGATGGGTTTGCCAAGTTTCATGGTCAGTCGCTGGACATCCTGAAGCCGTTCGGCCTCATCCATCCATTGGTCCATGCTTTTCCCTGAAGCGGTCTCTTTGAGGTCTTCTCCAGCGCAAAAAGAGGTTCCTTTGCCGGTGAGGATAATGACCTTAGCCCGGGTATCTTGTTTCGCCACCCCGAGCTGCGCCATAAAACCTTTGAGCAGATCCAGGTTAATGGCATTCAGGCGGTGGGGACGGTTCAGGGTGATAATCCCGATATTTTTCTCCAGGTGGTATAATACGGTTTCATTTTCAACAGTGTCTTCTTTCATGGGGGTCTCCATTAAAACAGGTTATCGCAAAAACAGGTTAACCAACACCAGCGCAAATTCGGGTACATAGGTTACCATGAGAATCACAGGCAATGCGCCGAATATCATGAAACATCCGGCAGGTTTGATATATTCGTTCAAAGGCAGATTGCCGCCGATCATGCCGGCCAGATAAAGCATGGGGGCACACGGCGGGGTCACATTGCCCAAAGAGAGATTGGTCACGGAAATGGCGGCAAAATGCACCGGATCAATGCCCACAGACTGGGCCACCGGCAGCAGGATAGCGGCGGACAGGATATTGCCTGACACGTCATCCACCAGCATGCCCATGGCCAGTAAAATGATGTTCAGCATGAGCAGGACCCCCCACTTGTTGGTGGTGATGCTGAACATGGCTTCGGTCAAGATCTGGGGCACCTGCTGGGTCACCATAATCCGGGAAACCATTAAAATGAAAAACAGCAGGATCATGATGGCACCGGAAGTGATCATGGCCTGTTTTATGGTGGCAAACATTTTTTTGAATGTCATGGCCCGGTAAAGGATCAGTCCCACCAGCACCGCATAAATCGCGGATATGGCAGCAGCTTCTGTAGGAGTGAAAATCCCTCCGTAAATGCCGCCCAGTATCAGAATCGGCATTAACAAGGCAAATGTGGCCTGTTTGGTGGTGCGCCCAATTTCTCTGACCTTGGCTTTGGCAGACTGTCTGGGGGCCATTGCCAGATTTTTCATCCGCCGACTTAAAAAAATGTTGATCAGACTGTAGCTGGTCATCATCAAAAGACCGGGAATCAGGGTGCTTAAAAAAGCGGACAGAATGGAGATCTGTGCGGTCATGGCGAATGCGATCATGGGAATACTCGGGGGAATCAGCAGCGCCAGCATGGAAGAAGTTGCCACAAGCCCGGTGGCATACCCCCTGGGGTACCCTTGTTTGGTCATTTCCGGAATCATGATGGAGCCGATAGCGGCAATGGCACCGGAAGCACTCCCGGAAATGGCTCCGAAAATGGTGCAGGTGACCACACAGACGACCCCCAGCCCCCCTTTTGTACGTCCCACAATGGACATGGTGAAGTTCAGCAGGCGCCGGGAAATTCCGGACTCACTGATCAGCCCACCGGCCAGGATAAAAAGGGGCAGGGCCATGAGGGTATATGATTCAATGGACCTGAATGCGGCAGGCATGGCAAACCTGGGATCAATACCGGTCAGAAAGAGAATGGCAAACCCGCCCAGACCGAAGGCAAACCCCACAGGAACCCCTGACAGCATCATCAGGATGACGATCAGCAACATACCAAAAACAATGGTCATGGGACGCTCCTTTGGTGATCGTGTTTATAGTGCAGTGCCGTGGTGAGGTATTTGACCGTATTGGCAAGACTGTAAACAGCCATGAAAAAGGCCCCGAAAAACATGCTGCTGACACTGATGATTCTCGGCCACCACAGGCCGGTGGTGCGTTCCCCTGTGCCGTATATCCACCAGGAATATTTTCCGGAGTGAAACAGAAACAAACAGCAGGTGAAAAGGGACAAAGCCCAGACACAGGCCCGCAGAAACAGTCTCGTCCGGTCATTTGTGATATAATTGTCAGCAACACCCCCCTGAACATGGTTGTCATTTCTCGTACTGAAAACAGCCCCCATGAAATAGATCCATATGGCCACCAGGCGTGAAAATTCCTCCAGCCCGAAAAGCGGCACTTTGAACACATAGCGCAACATTACCTGAAGGACCACTGTCAAGGTCATGAGGATGCCGCCGGAGATAAGTAAAAAAGAAAAAGCCCGGGTTATACCCTGGTCGATTGTGGCAAAGGTTTTTTGAATGGTGTTTGTGGTCATTTTTGTTTCCTTTTGCCGGGGTAAGTCCGGAAAGGAAGAACTCCTTTCCGGACACGAAATGTCCTACTGGGAAATGGGGGTTGCATAATGCGTAATTTTACTCATGAGTTCGGACCCCAAAAGTTCTTTTTCAATGATTGGCCAGGCCTGTTCCCTGACAACCTTTGCGGATGTTTGCCATTCTGCATCACTGACTTCATATACTTTGACGCCAGCAGTCGTGAGTTTGTCCATAAAATCTTTTTCATCCTTTTCCGCTGCTACGGCCTGTTCCGCCATGACCTTGTCGGCACTGGCGGTGAGTATGGCCTGATCGTCGGCGGAAAGACTGTCCCAGAGATCTTTGTTCATGGTCAAAAACCAGTATTCAAAGGCATCCTTGGTTAACACAAAGGTGTCGATGGCATCTCTCATCACATAGGCCTCCACTGCCGGGCAGGCGGATCTGGCGTCAACAATGCCTGTCTGCAGGGCGGTAAAAGTTTCTGAATAGGCCACGGGCGTGGAGATAAACCCCAGGGTGGGTATGTACACTTCAAATATTCTGATTGGCGGCACCCGCATTTTGATTCCCTTGGCATCAGCCGGAACTTTGACCAGGTTCTTTACCCGGCCGGTGTAAGCCATGCCGTCCCAGGCATTCAGATAAATACCCAGCACCTTGAGCCCGATACCGGAATACAGTTCGTTAAATATGGGGGTCAGCCATCCTTTTGACCCGATGGCGGCACGTGCCTCATCCCAGGATGAAAACAGGTACGGCATGAACATGAGATTTGTTTTTGGATCATAGGATGTGGATCCGGCATTGAGGCCGATTTCCAGAGTTCCCATCCGGTTTGCCTCGATCTGTTCGGACCAGTCCCCCAATGCCCCGGCCGGAAAATAGGTGAGTTTCATTTTTCCGCCGGATTTTTCCTCTACAATTTTTGCAAACTGTTTACATCTTGCGGAAGCGGGATGGTCCTCTGCGATGCCCTGGCTGATTTTCCATTTATATGTGCCGCCGGCATATGCCCAGGACGCGGTCATGAATGCGGCAAGGAGTAATGTTGTCAGAATGAAAAAAAGGTATCGAATATACCTGGTTTTGGTCCCAAACAGTCGGTTTCCTGCTTCTTTTTCGGTTTTCATTGTGCATCTCCTTTTTGGGGTTGAACATTGAAATAAAATGCCTGTTTCATTTTCTGAAGACCGGTGTCTCCAGTGAGTGAATAGGCAGTGATTCCTTTAACAGTCTTGTTACAACAAGCTCTTCATATATGGTGGAAATCTGATCTCCGGAAAGCCGTCCATCCGGTTTGAACCAGTTGGCTACCGCTGTGCACATGGTAAGGATGGCATAGGAAATGACCTTGACATCTCCGGCTGCAAAACATCCCTGGGTCATTCCCATAGCGATCATATCCTGGAATTTTTTTTCATAGGCATCCCGCATGGCAACAAACGCTTTATAATTTTTGGCTGTAAGACCTCTGAGTTCCGTGTCGGAAATCAGTACTTCTTTCTGGTTGTCACAATGAAATTTCACATGGGCCCTGACAGCGACCCGCATTCTGTTTTCAATGTTCTCTACGTCTTTGAGACAGTCGTCGATATAGACATCCAGTGCTCTCATTGTTGTGATGAGGATATCGAAAAGGATATCTTCTTTGCTGGCATAATGATGGTAAATGCTGGCCTTGCGAATATTGCTGTCCAGGGCGATATTGCTCATGGCAGTGGCAAAGTAGCTTTTTTTATAAAAGAGGTTGATGGCGGCTTTTTTTATGATTTTTTTTGTGGTTCCCACAGGTGCAGCTTCCTCCTAAGTTTTTGGTAAAGACCGATGTGAAATCAGACCTGTTCAACATGTAACCCGAAAAAAGAGAAATACGGCATGTCAGCCTACCTACCGGACGGTAGGTTATTGGTACCATTCAAATATTCTTTTTGTCAAGAGTTTTTTTGTTCCAAAACAAAATATTTCACAGAATCATGGTTGGAGACCTTCCTGAAAAAAAAAATGACATGGTTGGAATAAATTTGTGAAAAATCAATCGCCGTGTTGCAGCTGTCAGCAACGGAAAAGGCAGGAATTGAGGTATAATGGTGATTGCCTGTACATGGATTGACACGTGACTTGAAAGCTTGTGTATGGTAAATGAACAATCTCGAATCATGAATCCATAGAATGAAAAATAAAAGGTGCCCATGACTGACGGTTCTAAAACACCGTTTGATATTCCCGATATCCGATGGTTCATTGCGTTTCGGGTGTTTTTCAATTCCCGGTTCTACTATCCGGTGTTCACCATTCTGTTTCTGGATTTCGGTCTGACCGTGGCCCAGTTTTCCGTGCTCAACGCGGTCTGGGCCGCCACCATTGTGCTGGCGGAAGTACCGTCCGGCGCGGTGGCGGATATCATCGGCAGAAAGCGGCTGCTCAATTTTGCCGCCGGGGTGATGATTGTCGAGATCGGCATCATCAGTTTTATGCCAAGAATCGATCCGGTATTGATCTTTTCCGTGTTTCTGGTGAACCGGGTGCTCAGCGGCCTGGCCGAAGCGGCGGCCAGCGGCGCGGACGAGGCCCTGGCCTATGACAGCCTTCACGAGGCGGGCATGGCCGATCAGTGGGGCCGGGTCCTGGAGGTGCTCATGCGCTACCAGGCCATCGGGTTCGTGATCGCCATGACCACCGGGGCTGCGGTATATGATCCCCATCTCATGGGACGGGTGGCGGACTGGATGGGCCTGGGTGTCACGCTGACCCAGGAGATGACCATGCGGTTCCCGCTATATCTGACCTTTGTGCTGGCCCTGCTGGCCTTTGTAAGCACCCTGAAAATGACGGAACCGGAGCAGGAGGCAGCAGATCCAGATCCATCGACCCGGTCCGTGAAACAGACCCTGGCCGTGACCCTGAATGCCGGAATATGGATTCTGAAAACCCCGTTTGTCCTGTGGGTGATGCTGTTCGGCATGCTTTTGGACGGCACCATCCGCATGGTCATCACTTTGTCCAGCCAGTATTACCGGATGATCGGCATTCCGGAATCTATTTTCGGCGTGATGGGATCGGTGGTGGCGCTTCTGGGCGTGGTGGTGCCGAAAATTGCCCGGCAGATCGCGGAAAACCGGTCACCTAAGGCAGCCCTTTTGATCGCGGCGGGCCTGGCGGTTGCAGGGCTTGCCGCCATGAACGGTTTTTGGCACTGGGTGGGTATTGTGCCGGCCCTGGTGACGTTTGCCGCCATGAATTTCACCGGTTTTTTTGTCAGCTTCTACATCAACCGGGAGACCGATTCCAGACAACGTGCCACGGTACTGAGCTTCAAGGGGTTGTCCTACAATATTTCCTACGGACTTTTAGGGGTTGCTTATGCCCTAGTACTGAAGCTGGCAAAAACCGGGGTGGATTCTGCATCAGGCCTGTCTCCAGAAATGATTGAAAACCAGGTGTTTGTGGATACGTTTTTCTGGTTTCCGTTGTTTTTTACAGTCAATTTTCTGGTGCTGGCTGCGGTGTGTACCGTCCGGTTCAGGGGAAAGTGACAGCGGCAGTCAATTTCAGCCGAACAGGCGCTTGATCCGGGCAGGATCTTTCCAGATCCGGTCGGTATCCGCATACAGGTCGGTCAGATACTGTTCCACTGTCAGCCGTTGGTTTTCAAATGCCTGCGCATCCAGATTCTCTGGTACATAAATGGGGTCCCCGAACCGGATGATCACCCGGGAAAAGGGTTTGGGCACCATGAACCGATCCCAGGAGTTGAACACCCACCGGTGCTGTGCCGAGGTGATGGTGGGAACGATGGGCATGCCCGTGAACTGGGCGATGCGGATCAGGCCGGGCTTGACCACGCCGAACGGACCCTGTGGCCCGTCCACGATATGGCCCACCCGGAACCCGGAGGTGCCCAGACGCCTGATCTCAGCCAGGGCTTCTTTCCCCCCCCGGGAAGAGGACCCCCGCACCGGATGCCATCCCAGAGATCTCACCACCCGGGCGATCATCTCTCCGTCCAGGCTTTTGCTGACAATGATGGCAATGGGTTTGCGCGTGGAAAAAAACGTGATGCCCGGAAAGAACCGCTGATGCCATGAGGCATAGATCACCCCGTTGCCCTGCTTCAATGCGGCCTGTTCATTTTCCGGGGCCATCAGCCGGACCCGGAGGGTGGCGCTTAACATCCGGACCGTGGTCAATCCAGCGGCAGGGATCACATGGCGGTACATGAAATGTTTGAACCGTTCTTTGGACATGCTGTTTTTTTACCACGCCCGTTTTTGAATGCCAAGAAATTTTGCACAGACGGCAATGGGTGGCATCTTCATTGACAGAGCACAGGTCCGGGTGGTATGTTTTCAGATCTGTTCAACCCCTTTTTATGTGTCGGGAGCACACCCCTATGGAGATCCCCATTGATTTTGACCGCATCACCCGGTTGTTTGAGACCGCCCTGACCGAGGGCCGCCGGTTTCTTTACGAGTACGAGGTGTATCAGCTGCTGGCCTGTTCCGGTGCGGAAACCCCGCCCGATTGCCGGCTGCTGACCCGGGGGGCCCGATACAGTGATGACGCATTGACGGCTTTTCCCGGCACCCGGTGTGTGCTGAAAATCGTGTCTCCGGCCATTGTTCACAAAACCGAGGTGGGCGGGGTGAGAATTGTGGAAAAAGAGGCCGGAAAAATCCGATCCGCGGTCCGGCGCATGTTCTATGAGGTGCCCGAGGATTACGCGGCCCGGATCCCGGAGCGGGACATGCCCGACCAATACCGGGGATTGAAGGGCGATGCGCTGGTCACGGCCGTGGCCAGGGATATCAAAGGGGTGCTGCTGGTCCAGTACATGCCGCCGGATTCCCAGGCGTTCGGCAATGAACTGATTGTGGGGCTGCGCCATACCCGGGAGTTCGGGCCTGTCATCAGTGCGGGTTTGGGCGGCACGGACACGGAGCTGTATGCGGCCCGGTTCAGAAAAGGGCAGGCCATTGTGGCCGCCTCCACCGTCATGGAGGACGGCCCCGGATTTTTTCAGCTGTTTCGCCAGACCATTTCCTACCGCAAACTGGCCGGCCTGACCCGGGGACAGCGGCGGATCGTCACGGACGAGCAGATCACGGAATGTTTTGAATCCTTTGTCCGGATCGGCAATTTTTATTCCCGGATCAATCCGGATGCGCCGTTTATCATCGATGAACTGGAGATTAACCCCTTTGCGTTCACCGATTATCTCATGGTGCCCCTGGACGGGCTGTGTCGGTTTTCCCTTCCCGGAGAGCACCTTGGCACACGGCCGGTGGCCAAAATCGATCACCTGCTTCATCCGGAGTCCATCGGCATTGTCGGCGTGTCCGCCACCCGGAACAACTTCGGGCGGATCATCCTCAATAACATTCTGGCCCAGGGGTTTGACAAAAATCAGGTGGTGGTGTTCAGAAAAAGCGTCAAAGAGATCGACGGGGTCCGGTGCCTGGACGGGTTTGACTTTCTGGAAAAGGAACGGATATCCGGACTGGATCTGTTGATCGTGGCCGTGGGTGCCGCCCAGGTGCCGGATCTGGTTGAAGAGATCATTGAAAAGGATCTGGCCCGGTCGGTGATGCTCATTCCCGGGGGCATGGGAGAGACCGAAGACAGCCGGGAACGCGCCCGCCAGGTGATTGCGCAGATCCATGAGGCCCACACCAAGGAGGGCGGGGGGCCGGTGTTTCTGGGTGCCAACTGCATGGGGGTAATCTCGAAACCCGGGCGGTATGACACCTGGTTCATTCCGGAGGAAAAACTGCCCAAAGTCCGGGCAAACGCCTGTCACCGGGCGGCCCTGATCAGCCAGAGCGGGGCGTTCATGCTCCACCGGACCCATCAGAGTCCTTTTTTGTCTCCGGCGTACATGATTTCCATGGGCAACCAGACCGATCTTACACTCGGGGATATGGTGGCCTATTTCAAGGATTCGGATCAGGTGGATGTGATTGCGGTGTATGCGGAAGGGTTCAATGATCTGGACGGCCTGGCGTTCTGCCGGGCTGTCAGGGAAGCGGTGCTGGCCGGCAAGGATGTGGTGTTCTACAAAGCCGGCCGGACCCCGGAGGGGAAGGCGGCCACGGGCAGTCATACCGCTTCTTTAGCCGGTGATTATATGGTGTGCGAGAGCACCGTGTCCCAGGCCGGGGCGGTTGTGGCCCGCAGTTTTACGGAATTCCAGGACCTGATGCTGCTGGCGGAAACCCTGAACCGGAAAATTATTCAGGGCAACCGTCTGGCCCTTGTCAGCGGTGCCGGATTTGAGGCGGTGGGGATGGCGGACGCCATTCAGTCCGATGATTTTTCCCTGGAACTGGCCCGGTGCGGTGAATCCACCCGGCAGGCGGTGGCACAGGTGCTTTCAGACAAGAATCTGTCCGGCCTGGTGACCCTGTCCAACCCCCTGGACATCAATCCGGCGGCCGATGATCACACCCATGCCCGGGTCTGTGAGATCCTGGCTGACGATCCCAATGTGGATGCCGTCATCCTGAGTCTGGATCCGATGTCACCGGCCATGAAAACCCTGGATGAGACGAATACCCCTGGTTTTGACATGCATCAAAACGACAGTATCCGGCAGTTGATGATCGATCTGAATGCCCGGACACGGACACCCGTTGTCACGGTGGTGGACGGAGGCCGGCTGTATGACCCCTTGCGGGATGCGCTCATGGCCGAAGGCGTGCCGGTATTTCAGGTATGTGATCAGGCGGTGGCGGCAATGGCCCTGTATATCCAGGGACGGCTCCGGTCCGATGCCATCCGGTCCAATGCCGGTTTGACTGATTCAGATAAAAAGGAGATATGATGGCGGAACGCACGGAAAAAGACTTCATGGGAGAGGTGCATGTCCCGGAAAATGTATGCTGGGGTGCCCAGACCCAGCGCTCTCTTGAAAATTTCAACATCGGCGATGAAACCATGCCAGTCCCGGTGATCCGAGCATTCGGATACCTGAAAAAAGCGGCGGCCCTGGTAAACGGCAGCTTTGGGTTATTGCCGGACGTCAAGGTTGAGATCATCGTACAGGTGTGTGATGAAGTCATCAACGGAGACCTGGATGACCATTTTCCGTTAAAGGTCTGGCAGACCGGGTCCGGGACCCAGACCAACATGAACGTCAACGAGGTCATTGCCGGCCGGGCCCGGGAACTGTCCGGGCAGAAGATGCTGCATCCCAATGATGATGTCAACAAGTCCCAGTCTTCCAATGATGCATTTCCCACAGCCATGCACATGGCGGCCTATGATCTGCTGGTCAAGACCACGATACCGGCCCTGGGGGCCCTTCACCGGGAACTGGCCCAAAAAAGCCGGGAATGGGAAGATATTGTCAAAATCGGCCGGACCCATTTCATGGATGCAGTGCCGTTGACCCTGGGTCAGGAATTTTCCGGATATGCGGCCATGCTGGAACAGGATATCCGGGTTTTGACGGATCACCTGCCTTTGCTGGCCCGTCTGGCAATAGGGGGAACCGTGCTGGGCACGGGCCTGAATTCTCCGGAAGGGTTTGATGTGAAAGTGGCAAAGAAATTGTCCGAATTCACAGGTCATCCTTTTGTTCCGGCGGTCAACAAATTTGCGGCCCTGGCTGCCCATGACGATCTGGTGGCCGGCCATGGGGCCCTGAAAACCGTGGCCGTGAGCCTCATGAAGATCGCCAATGACATCCGGATGCTGGGGTCCGGTCCCCGGTGCGGGATCGGCGAACTTCAGCTGCCGGCCAATGAACCGGGCTCCTCCATTATGCCCGGCAAGGTGAATCCGACCCAGGCCGAAGCCCTGACCATGGTCTGTGCGCAAGTGATGGGCAATGACGTGACCCTGTCGGTGGCCGGATCATCCGGTCATTTTGAACTCAATGTATTCAAACCGGTCATCATTTATAATTTTCTGCAGTCGGCCCAGCTGTTGGGGGATGCGGCGGATTCGTTCAGAAAACACTGCGTCCGGGGGCTTTTGCCCAACAAAAAAAACATCCAGGCCCATCTGGAGAACTCATTGATGCTGGTCACGGCCCTGGCCCCGGAATTCGGATATGACAAGGCCGCCGTGATCGCAAAAAAAGCCCATGCCGAAGGCATCACCCTGGAGCGGGCGGCCTGCGATCTGGGGTATTTGACCAGAGACGAATTCCGGCAATTGGTGGACCCGTCCGCCATGACCCGGCCGTTTAAAACCGAATAGAAAAGGAATATATGTTATGCTGGAAGACGTCACTGTGTTCAAGGGATATCCCTTCAAAGTCGGACAGAAAATCCGCATCGAGGATTCTCCCCGGTCCGGAGACTGGGAAGTGATCAACGTGACCGAGCACAAGGTCATGCTGCGCTGTCCCTTGTCGGGCAGGGAATTATCCTGGTCCCGGTTCTGCTACCTGGTGGAAGAGGCCAGACGGCCCTGGCCGGATACGGAATGACCCCATGGAAAAACCCATGGAAGTGATTCTGCTCATGGCCATGACCCTGGACGGGAAGATCGCCAGAACCCGGTCCGAGCTGGTGAACTGGACCGGAAAAAAAGACAAGCAGTATTTTGTGAAGATCACCCGGAGCGCCGGGGTGGTGATCATGGGTTCCAAAACCTTTGACACCATCGGACACCCGTTGCCCGGAAGAAAAAATATTGTCATGACAAGGGACATCACCCGGAAAAGTGACGATCCGTCCCTGGTGTTCACCGACCAGGCACCGACACAACTGCTGGCGGATCTGAAGCGTCAGGGGTTTGAGCGGGCCGCCCTGATCGGCGGATCGGTCATCAATTCGCTGTTTGCAAAACAGGGTCTTATCACTCAGATTCATCTGACCCTGGTGCCCAAAGTGTTCGGACAGGGACTGTCTCTGTTCAATACACCTCTGGACCTGGCGTATGAATTTGACATGTGCGAAGAGATCGACCAAGGCCATCTGCTGCTCATTTACAAGGTAAAATCATCATGACAAAAAAACAAAAGAAAAAAAATCTGTTGAAGCGTTTGATGGAGTGGATTATTCAGGGCAATGAGAAAGCGGCCCGGGAAGGAAATCTCTGTCCCTCCTGACTCAAGAAAAATGACCGGCCGGGTGCCGGGTTGAAAAAATAATCAGACTTGAAAAGGAACGGCATGCACCCTTCTGTGGACAATCTGTTAATGAAAATTTCGTATATTGAAACCGACATGGAACTGCACAAACAGATCCTTGTGACCATCCCGTCGAACCAGAAGGCGGACATGGAACAGGTGATGCAGACCATTGCAAGCCAGAAACAGGAGATTCAGGATCTGCGCCGGGAGATCAAACGTCTGGATCCAACCGCATACGACCGGATCATCGCCATCGAGAAAGGAACGGAAACCTTTAAGACCATGGCTCAGGACAAACGGTTTGACCGGGTGGACACCCCGGATGAATCCGGCACCTGTAAAATCACACTGATCGACGGCACGGATGTGGACTGCCTGGTGGCGGCCCGGGAAGAAAACGGCGACTGGATGGTTCTAACTCCGGAAGGGGAGATCAAACAGTTTTCCCATGTACTGGTGAAATAAGGAGACACATGATGAAGAAGCAAATGCATAAGTACGCCCATGTTTTCCGGGTCGGAATTCCGGCCGTTTTTCTGGTGATTCTGGGGTGGGCATCCATGGCCCTGTCCGAATCATCATCGACATTCGAGCTGGACCGGTTCATCGACCCGGACACCTGTGCCGGGTGTCATTCTGAAAAATTCGAACAGTGGTCCAATTCCATGCACAACCTGTCCCACAAGGACCCGGTATATACCCGTGTGGCATTATTTCTGCGCCAGGGCCTCACGGATCAGGGCGAGATCGACGAGGCTGAATCCTGTGTGAAATGCCATACCCCGGTGGGCGTGATCACGGGATTTCCGAAAAAACTGTCCGATGACCTGTCAAAGACCCCGGAGATCGCCACCCGGGGCATTCAGTGTGATTACTGCCATTCCGCCGTGAACCTGGAGAAAATGTACAACAACGGGCTGGTGCTGGAACCCGGATACGGCGAGGACGATCCCGGGATCAAGCGCGGCCCGTTTGACGATGCCGAACCCGACTTTCACGAGGCCGCCTATTCCCCCCTGCATGACAGTGCCGAATTCTGCGGCACCTGCCATGATGTCAAGCACGTGACCTTTGGCACGGATCTGGAAACCACGTACACGGAATGGAAAAACAGCCCGTACAATGCCGATGATCCGGAAAAACGGATCACCTGCCAGGGGTGCCATATGTACCAGCGGCCCGGCGTGCCCGCCACCGGCAGCACGGACCGGCCTGAAAACCCGGGCTCCTCTGCGGACTACAGCCAGGAAAGATCCCATACCTATACCCATTATTTTGTGGGGGGCAATTCCGGCGTGCCGGCCTCTTTCGGGGATTCGGAAAAACCGGGCATGGCGGAGGAACGCCTTCAGCATGCGGCAGATCTGGATCTGGACCTGTCCGGCCTGGACCAGAACCAGGTGGGGATCGTTGTCTCCAACACCGGGGCCGGTCATTCCCTGCCCACGGGTCTCGCGGACATGCGCCAGATGTGGCTGGAAATCATTATCCAGGACAGGGACGGCAACCGGGTGTTTGAAACCGGGATCCTGGATGAGAAAAAAGAGCTGCCGGATAACACCTTGATTTATCGAACCGTGTTCGGGGACGGCAAGGGCAATCCGGTCCTCAACCTGTCCAAGGCCAGGGAGATACTTCATGACAACCGGATCCCGGCCAAAGGGCAGACCAGAGAGGTGATCACCCTGGACCGTCCCCTGGAAAAGGAATCAACGATCCAGGTCCGGCTGCTGTACCGGAGCATGCCCCAGAAAGTGCTGAACCTGCTTCCCGGAGAGCCCTTAGGCCCCTTGCCGGTGGTGGAAATGGCCCGGATTTCCCATACGTTGTAACGGCCTGCCACCGGAACCGATACCCGGGAATTCCTTGTTTTGTAACACACATGAGAAAAAGGAGCATCCAATGACAAATAACGTGGTAATTGCACTGTCCTGTGGAACAAACGACACCAACCGGGCGACCCGGGCCATTCATCTGGCCACCATCGCCCACAAGGAAGGAAAAAACACCTGCCTGTTTTTACTGGACGAAGGCGTGTATCTGGCCAAACAGGGCATCATCACCCATGTGAGGGCCGCCACCGGGGATGTGGCCGATGACCTTCTGGCATACCTTCAAGCCCATGAAGTCCCGATTCTGGTGTGCACCCCCTGCGCCGGTGCCCGCCAGATCAAGGAGGCGGACCTCATCGAAGGGGCCCGCATGGCCTCGGCCGCGGAGTTTATCAATATGTCCTGTGATGCGGCAGTGATCAGTCTGTAAATCCATGATCCGTTTGACGGTGGATGATTCGACAAAAGGAACTTTGTGGGCGCGGCGGATATTTTTCTGATAGCCCTGGGTCTTGGCATGGATGCGGCTGCGGTGAGCCTGGCCGCATCCGCCGCCGGATATGCCGGCAATCCAAGGGCCGTGTTCCGGCTGTCCTTTCACTTCGGGCTGTTCCAGTTCCTTTTTCCGGTGCTGGGCTGGTTTCTGGGGATAGGGCTGCTGGTGTTCATTCAGGCGGTCAGCCACTGGGTGGCGTTTCTGATGCTCATGTTCGTCGGGGGCCGCATGGTGAAATCAGGCCTGGATCCTGATTCGGAATCCCATGCCAGAGATCCGTCCCGGGGCATGACCATGGTGATGCTGAGTATTGCCGTGAGCATCGATGCCCTGGCCGTGGGGTTGAGTTTCGCCATGCTGGGGGTGAC
>JBFLKI010000115.1:0-10331 GCA_040883135.1 Desulfotignum sp.
ATTCTCTTGTAGGATTCACCGTTGATCATGATCTGCCATTTACCGGTCCGGACCGGGGTGGCACCGGCTTTGAGAGTACCGAGCTTCAGGCCTTTCTTGCCGTCCATGTTCTTGCCGTCTTCGGTTTTCTTCCAGACAGGCAGGCCCCATTCTTCGAACAGGTGAACCGAGTCGTCCACATGGCGGCCCAGGTCGTAGATCAGGTCTTCGCGGACGATTCCCATCAGGTCATTTCTGACCATGCGGACATAGTCTTCGATCTTGTTTTCACCGATATAGGTGTTGATGGCGGAAAGCCCCTGGGCTACGGCGCCGGATCTTTCCAGAGCGGCTTTGTCACACAGCAGGATCTTGGTGCCTTCGTCGGCCCATTTCTTGATTTCAAATGCAGTACCACAGGCAGCCATACCACCGCCGATGATCAGGATGTCAACATCTCTCTTGTCAACTTCCGGGTCTCTAACTGCTTTGGTTTCTCCAATCGGTTTGTTCGGTAATGCCATTGTATACCTCCAAAATTTTAAGTATCAGAATTTGTGTGTTGGTAGCGGTTTAAACTATGCCAGTTCTGTAGGGGTCGGAAAGTCACGGCCGTCTGCTTCTTCCGTGGACAGCAGGCCGGAGCTCAGGTCTTTTCCCTTGAGATCATCATAGGAATTGGCTTCTCCTTCAGGGGTGGTCCTGATGGGGAATTTGAACCGTTTTACCACACCGTTTCTGAACTTACAGGTCCACATGACATCTTCTGTTCCCAGCATGGGGACAACAGATGCACCCATGGGTACAAAGTCGTTGTAGCCTCTGACTTCAATGGCCTGGGACGGACAGATTTTTACGCAGGAATAACATTCCCAGCACTGATCCGGTTCCTGATTGTAAGCTTTCATTTCATTGGGATCCAGAACCATCAGATCATTCGGGCAGATGTACATACATGCTGTTTTATCCCCGCCTTTGCAGCCGTCACATTTTTCTGCAATTACAAAAGTCGGCATTTAGAATACCTCCATACATTAAGTTAATCAAAAAAAGCACAATACCGTTGTGCAACAATGTCTTTTATCAAATTCAGACCCCGGGACCTATCCCAAGCCTGATATTTTTTTGATGCCTTCACCTCAAACAGCTGAAACAGGTCAGTCTCAAGCAGGCTTCAAACAAATGTTATGGCAATAGCACTGGCACATGGTTTTTGTCAAGATTTTTTAAAAAAAGATGCATGAGATTTTTCAATCACTTAAGGTTTTAGGGGACACGGCATATATATCAGCATTCAGCCGGTCTGAACCACCATATATGGGGAAGCCCGCACGGAATAAAATCAGGCTGGCAAAAACCAGCATTTCCTGTTAGGTTGTCCGCGGCGGCAATGGCCATATTCAAAAAAAAGGAACTGGAAGGAGACCCGATGGCCCAGGACATGATACCGGTTTCACTGAGCGATCCAATGAGGTTTGTCTGCGGTCCGGGCAATGTGTGCTTCAATGAGTGCTGCCGGGATCTGAATCAGGTGCTGACCCCCTATGATGTGCTGCGTCTTAAAAATCATCTGCAGATGCCGTCCCGGACGTTTCTTCAGACATATACCACCCGCCGAGTGGGTCCGACCTCCGGCCTGCCCGTGGTCACATTCAAATTCAATCCGTCCGCAGGGTACGCCTGCCCGTTCGTGACGGCCACCGGTTGTTCTGTTTATCCGGACCGGCCGGCATCCTGCCGCCTTTATCCTCTGGCCCGGGCCATCTCCCGGTCCCGGGATTCCGGTGAAATCAACGAATATTATGCGTTCATCCGGGAAGATCATTGCAAGGGAGTTGAAGAGGGAAACCCCCAGAGCATCGGCCAGTGGCTGGCCGGCCAGGAGGTGGAACCGCATAACCGGAACAATGACAAACTTATGGAACTGATCCATTTGAAAAATAGCATCCTGCCCGGCCCACTCACCGACGATCAGTCCAATGCTGTTTTTCTGGCACTGTATGACCTGGATGAATTCCGCCGCGGGGTTGTCAGTGAAGAGTTGCTGGGCGGGATGCCTGTGCCCCGGCCGCTGATGGAAAATATGGGTGCCAGCGACGAGGCCCTGCTGAATCTGGGATTGAAATGGACGCGTTACCAGTTGTTCGGCATCGATATGAACGACAGTTGAATTTGATGGGAGAAAAGATGACGGCGCTTGATCAGAAGACCGCTCTGGTTCTGGGAGCGGTGAAAGGCATTGGAAAGGGGATCGGGCTGGCCCTGGCAAAACGGGGCGTCAAACTCATCCTGACCCGCCATGACTGGGAAGATTCCTTTGACCGGATGGAAAGGGATTTTGCTGCCACCGGGGCAGAATACCATATTATTACAGCGGATCTGAGGCGGATCGATCAGGTGGCCCGGATGGCGGGCCTGATTCGGGATCGATACGGCCGGCTGGATATTCTGATCAATAATATTGAGCGGGGTGGATGGCCCGTGGTTCACGGGCCATATGTGGAAGCGCAGTGGGACCTGGAAATGGAAACCACTCTGAAAGCCAAGCGCTGGGTGTTTGATGCCGTGTTTCCCCTGCTCAGGGCCTCAGAAGATGCGGTGGTGATCAATCTGTCTTCCGTGGCCGCCATTACCGGTCGATCCGGTCCGGCCGCACTGGTGTTCAATGACGGGTATGCGGCGGCCAACAGGGGGATTCTGAGTCTGACCGAAACCTGGGCCCGGATGGGCGCCCCTAATGTGCGGGTGAACGAACTCATGCTGGGAATATTTGAGACCCGACACGCCCAGGGAACGCGCGGTTGGGAACAGGTGCTTACGCCGGTTGAGAAACAGGCCCTGGTGGATCATACCCTTGCCGGCCGCACCGGCACCATCGAAGATGTGGTCAGGGCCTGCCTGTTCATGATTCAGGACGCCCCCTACCTGACCGGCAGTTTACTCCGCCTGGACGGCGGGTTTGTGCTGGGCGGTGAAAATGTACCACCCATGCCCAAAGGGGTTGTGTGAATCTGAATCAGCAATGGGATGCCTTTGTGTTTCATGTTCTGCCAATCGAATGAAACGTGCCAGAAGGAACGGTTTTTCAGACTTCCGGATTCAGCAGCATGTGAGCGATGGTCAGCCGGGGGCGCCCCGTCAGGTTATGGTGCTTTTTGAACTGTTGCTCTTGGGCCGCCAGATCCACATAAAAAGGAGTCCTGTCAAAGGGGATGTAGGGCTTGCCGTCAAATTGCCCGGCATCGCATCCCGGACCTTTGATTGACTGCCGGCCGGGGGGATGCAGTTCGTGGGGCAAGCCGTGCAGGCGGCAGATCATGGGTCTGAAGGCATACAGTGTGCAGCGGCCCTGCAGATTGAGCGGGCACATCAGTTTCAGGGACCGGCCGGCATGGCCGCCCGCAAAGGTTTGACTGACATAGTCGGCCGCCCGGGTCCGGACTCTTTGTTTTCGGATGGTGTCCATTTGCAGGAACCCCTGAACCAGAAACGCTTTTTCAATAAAAGTATGATGAAAGAACAGGGAGGTGCAGCAGTTGTCGATACAGCCGGTACAATGAAAGCCGTATCGGTCCGCCACCTGGTCATAGGCGGCATCCATTTTTTCGTATACCCGGATCAGAAAAGAAAAATCATACTGAGTCATGAATCTGTCAAGCAGTGTCATACCAGGGGATTGGGGAGGAAAAGTTTGGCGTAGACCTCAAGGGCATAGCGATCCGTCATGCTGGCAATCAAGTCACAGACCGATCGTTTCAAGCTGTTTTTGTCCGCATCCCAGGGCGCCATTTCCATTTTTTCAAGTTCCACCTGCAGATGATCGGTATGGATGATAAAATACCGGTACAATCCTTCGATGATTTTTTTGGCTTTGATGAATTCATTGTGAACACCCGGAGACCGGTAGACTTTTTCATAGAGAAATTTTCTCAGAATGGTCATGGCACCGAAAATATCCTGCCCGATTTCCAGAACGAACCGGCCGTTTTTCGGGCCGCTGTGACTCACCAGATTTTCGATCATGGTGCTGGCCCGGACGGAATGGGTTCTGCCCAGTTTCTTCAGACAGATCTCAGGCACCTCGTCCATGGTGATCACCCTGCCGCGCAGGGCGTCATCCAGATCATGGTTCAGATAGGCCATAATATCGGCAACCCGGACGATTCTTCCCTCCACGGTGACAGCCGTTTCACCGGGAACGGCAGGAATGATGTTGCCGAATCCTTTGGAGTGTTTAAGGATGCCGTCTCTGACATCCCGGGTCAGATTCAGTCCCTGGCCTTTATTTTCAAGGGTGTCCACGACCCGGAGGCTCTGGTTGGAGTGGGTGAAGTGCGGGGAGTGGATTTCCGTGAGAGCGACTTCTCCGGCATGTCCGAACGGGGTATGCCCCAGATCGTGCCCCAGGGCAACGGCTTCGGCCAAATCTTCATTCATGCGCATGGCCCGGGCAATGTTTCTGGCGATTTCCGCTACCTCCAGGGTGTGTGTCAGCCGGGTGCGGTAATGATCTCCCAGTGGAGAAAGAAATACCTGAGTCTTGTATTTGAGCCGCCGGAAGGAGTTGGAGTAGACGATGCGATCCCGGTCGAGCTGGAACGGCGTCCTTATGTTGCAGACGGCGGTTTCGGGAAACCGCCGGGTGGCTCTTTTGCTGGGCGTACCGTGACTGGACAGAAAATCACGTTCACGGTTCTGAAATATTTCCTTGATACTCAGACCGGTCCCGGTGTCAGATAAATTTTTCTGTAATGCTTTCATAAATCCTTATTGCGGTTTTAGCAGGATAGTATAGAATACAACATTTTTATGAAAAAGCAAGTAGACCGGGAGACGGGAAACAGGTCCGGAGAATTGACGGGGTGTCCTGCAAGGAAAAGATGATTGCCGACAACAGATGAAACTTATATGCTGCTGGCGTTGAATCAGGCATCGGCGGCCCTTGAACAGGGAGAATTCCCCGTTGGCTGTGTGATCGTTCAGGACGGGCGGGTGATGAGCCGGGGGGCCCGGACCGGAACGGTCCCGGGAGCGGACCGTCGTGTCATGATCAGCGAAGTGGATCATGCAGAGATCCGGGCGCTTCGACATCTTGAATCATGTCCCCACACGGTCGTGCCGGAAAAATGTGTGCTGTACTGCACCATGGAGCCCTGCCTGATGTGCTTCGGCGCCATTATTCTGTCCGGGATAAAGACGGTGGTGTATGCTTTTGAAGACCCCATGGGCGGCGGAACCGCATGTGACATGTCCTCTTTGCCCCTGCTTTACAGAAATTGCCGGATCCGGATAAAAAAAGGGGTCTGTCGCGGAAAAAGTCTTGATCTTTTTTATGATTTTTTTAATAAAAAGGGCAATCGATACTGGAAAGACAGTTTTCTGGAACAGTATGTGCGGGATCAGAAACACTCAGGAATTAAATAAATATTGAATTTTTTTAAATTGCCCTCTATAATAGCAAGGTTATGCTTGTTTGATATTATTTAAGTATAAGACGGTAATGGATTGAACCCTTAGCAGGAGGTGTAAAAATATCTAAGCAAGGACGACAGGATCAATTGAATGTGAACAAGGGGATCAGGGCTGGAGAGGTCCGTGTGATCGGTGCCGATGGAGAGCAGATCGGCATTCTGCCCATGCCGGAAGCCTTGAGAATCGCGGAAGAGCAGAATCTGGATCTGGTGGAGGTGTCTCCGGATGCGAAACCGCCTGTCTGCAAGATAATGGACCATGGAAAGTTCAAGTATGAGCAGACAAAAAAGAAACAGGAAGCCAAAAGAAAACAGAAAACCACGCAAATCAAGGAAATAAAAGTCCGGCCGAAAACAGATGACCATGATCTGGCCACCAAGGTCCGGCATATTGAAAAGTTCATCAGCAACAATGACAAGGTGAAAATCACCCTGGTATTCCGGGGACGTGAGGTGATGCTCAGGGAACAGGCCAATGCGGTTCTGGAAAAAGTGGTCAACCTGACTTCGGATTTTGCTGTTGTCGAGCAGCTGCCCCGATTTGAAGGCCGGGTGATCACCATGCTGCTTGCCCCGAAATAGAACGGATTCCTTTATTTGATCATCCTGCATGAGCCCTTCAATCCATGTAGAAATGGATGGTGATGCATATCGCTGATTCCGGTATGCATCACCGTCTCTTTTTTTTATAATCCAGGTAACAGCCAAGCCAAGGACAAGGAGATGTAACATGCCTAAAATCAAAACAACCCGAGCGGCAGCGAAACGGTTCAAAAAAACCGGATCAGGGAAATACAAGTTCCGAAAATCCCATGCCAGCCATATTTTGACCAAAAAGACCACCAAACGGAAACGGTCGCTTCGACTGGACCAGATCGTAGCCGGGTCCGACATGAAGCAGGTTCGGCGGATGCTGCCCAATGGCTGATGCTGAAGAAAAACGCCGATGCAGCGGGATTGTGGCGGCATCTGGCGAGATCACAATGATTATTGAGAATTTTTGAGGAGTTTGACACCATGAGAGTGAAAAGAGGATTTAAAGCACGGCGTCGGAGAAACAAAGTGCTGAAACTGGCCAAAGGATTCAGGGGCGGCAGGAGCAAATTGTTCAGAACAGCGGCGGACTCGGTGGACAAGGCATTGATGTATGCTTACCGGGACCGGCGGGCAAAGAAACGCGATTTCAGAAAACTGTGGGTTGTCCGGATCAATGCGGGTGCCAGAATGAATGACCTGTCTTATTCCCAGTTCATTCATGGCCTGAAACTGGCCGGTTGCGAACTGGACCGGAAAGTGCTGGCTGATCTGGCTGTTTCAGACCCCGGGGGATTTTCCCAGCTGGCTTCCCAGGCAGCCGCCCGACTGAACTGAATTGAAGCCCATCAGGGGGAATGTTTTGCAAAATCAGATTCATGACATGGAAAATCAGGCGCTGGATGAAATTCAGGCTGCCGATACCGTTGAAGACCTGGAAATGGTTTCCGTCCGGTATCTGGGTCGAAAAGGGATTTTAACCGCTTTTCTGCGCGGGATTTCTTCTCTTCCCGAAGCGCAGCGCCCCGATGCCGGAAAAAAAGCCAATCAACTCAAGGTGAAACTGGAGCAATTGATCCAGCAGGCCCGGTCCCGGATACAGGCGGCGCAGACAGACCAAAGACCGGGTATCGACGTGACCCTTCCTGGCCGACGGCGCGGGTACGGGTCTGTCCATCCCATCACCCGGGTTCTGGAGGACATATGCGGCATTTTCATGCGTCTGGGGTTTGATATCGCAGAAGGCCCTGAAGTGGAAACCGACTATTACAATTTTGAGGCACTCAATATTCCGAAATACCATCCGGCCAGGGATATGCAGGATACCTTTTATATATCCGACAACATCGTGCTGCGGACACATACCTCCCCGTCCCAGCCCCGGACCATGGAAAAAACACAGCCGCCGGTCCGGATCATTTCCGCCGGCAAAGTGTTCCGTTGTGACTCTGATTTGACCCATACCCCCATGTTTCACCAGATCGAAGGTCTGATGGTGGATGAAAAGATATCGTTCGGCGATTTAAAAGGGGTGTTGACCACGTTTGTCCATCAGTTTTTCGACCGGCAGACCGCATTGCGCTTCAGACCCAGTTATTTTCCGTTTACCGAACCCAGTGCGGAAGTGGATATCCAGTGTGTGATATGCAAGGGTGACGGATGCCGGGTGTGTTCGAAAACCGGGTGGCTGGAAGTTTTGGGATCGGGTATGGTTCACCCGGCCGTGTTTGAAAATGTGGGGTATGATACCAAAAAATATACCGGGTTTGCATTCGGTGTGGGGATCGAACGGATGGCCATGCTCAAATACGGTATTGATGATATCCGCAAATATTTCGAGAATGATATGCGTTTTTTGGGGCAGTTTTAATTATGAAAGTCACACTGAGCTGGATAAAAGAATATATTTCTCTGGATCTTGAACTTGAACCGGATGAGATCGCCTCAAAATTGACCATGGCCGGCCTGGAAGTGGATTCGGTGGAAGATCTGTATGCGTATCTCGAGGAAATCGTGGTGGCCAGGGTTCTGGAGGTGAAAAAACATCCGGATGCGGACAAGTTGAGCTGCTGTGTGGTGGATACGGGAAGCAAAACTCCGGCTCAGATCATTTGCGGGGCGCCCAATGTCCGGCCGGGGATGTATTCCGCCTGTGCATTGCCGGGCGTGATCCTTCCCGGAGATGTCAAGATCAAGAAAAGTAAGCTTCGGGGCGAGGTGTCGGAAGGAATGCTCTGTTCGGGAGCTGAGCTTCGCCTGGATACGGATGCCGCCGGCATCATGGATCTGCCCGGTGAACCAGTGCCCGGTACCCCGTTGACACAGGCCCTGGATTTTTCCGATACGGTATTTGAAATTGATCTGACACCCAACCGGCCCGACTGCTTGAGTGTGATGGGGGTTGCCCGGGAAGTGGGCGCCTTTGTTCAGCCCAATCAGAAGATTGTCCGGCCGGATGTGACATTTCCCCGTCAGCGTCTCGGTGCCACATCCATCCATGATCATGCACGGGTGGACATCAAGGATCCGGATCTGTGCCCCCGGTATTCCGCAGGCCTGCTGTTTGATGTGACGGTCGGCCCATCCCCTTTCTGGCTGCGCCGCCGGCTGGAATCGGTGGGACTCACACCCATCAACAATGTGGTGGATGTGACGAATTTCGTGATGATGGAGACCGGCCAGCCCCTGCACGCGTTTGACTATGATGAGCTGGCACAGGGCCGGATTGTGGTGCAGAAGGCCGGAAAAAATATGGAATTTACCACCCTGGACAGCAAGGTGCACCAGCTGGATCCGGATATGCTCATGATCTGTGACGGTCAGCGGCCGGTCGCCCTGGCCGGGGTCATGGGCGGCGAAAATTCGGAAATTTCTGTGAACACTACCCGGGTCCTGATTGAAAGCGCCTGTTTCAACCCGTTGTCCATCCGCCGGACGGCCAAGCGGACCGGTATCGCCTCAGATGCATCCCACCGTTTCGAGCGGGGTGTTGATCCTGACGGTACCGTGTATGCATTGCAGCGGGCCATGACCCTGATCGCTGATCTGAGTGACGCCGTCATTGCAGCGGATATCATAGATGCCTGTCCGGCATACCCGGTGCCGCTCTGTATTGAACTGGATCCCGATGCCTTGAATATCCGGCTGGGAACCGAACTGACGGTTGTGGAGATTTCCCGGATTCTGGAGTCAGTGGAGTTCAGGGTACAGCCTTCTGAAAACGGAAATCTGACGGTTTCCGTGCCGACGTTCCGTGTGGATGTGACCCGGCCGGAAGACCTGTCTGAAGAAGTGGCCCGGTTGTGGGGATACAACCGGATCAAAACCACCTATCCTCCGGTACCGGCCAAAGGCCGCCCCCTGGACCCCCTGATCCTGACGCGCCGTTCAATCCGCAGCATTCTCAACGGCCTGTCATTTTATGAAGCGATCAATTACAATTTTATTGCCAAAGATTTCTGTGACCGGCTGCATCTTCTGGAAAACGATGAACGCCGGAATGTGGTGCAGATTCTGAATCCGCTTTCCGATCAGATGTCCGTGCTCAGAACGTCCCTGTTGCCGGGCCTGCTGGAAAACATGCGTAAAAATATATCCCAGCAGACCGACACCCTGCATCTGTTTGAAATTGGAAAGACCTTTTTTGGCACGGATATGAATGTATTGCCTGATGAAAAAGAAATGGTGGCCGGACTGATGACCGGCAACCGGACACAACAGACCTGGTATGCCAAAAAAACCCCCTTGGATTTCTTTGATCTCAAAGGGGTGGTGGAAGACCTTCTGGAAGGGCTCGGGATTGATGACGTGAACTTCACCCGGATGGCGGATGCGGATAGCCCCTACTTTGAATCCGGTTTCGGGGCAAAGATACATAAACAAGTTAATCTGGGGGTTCTGGGGAAAATCAGCCGTCCGGTTCTGAAAGGATTCGGTCTCAAACAGGACGCCTATGTGTTTGAACTGAATCTGGCCGCATTGATGGCTCAAGTGCCGGATCAGATTCAGTCAAAACCGCTGCCCCGGTTTCCTTCCATCTCCCAGGATGTGACATTGATTGTGGATCGGCAGATTCCGGTGGGTGAGGTTCTCGGGGAAATGAAAACCGTTGCTCAAAAAGAATTTCTGGTGGAAGATACGTATCTGTTTGACCTGTTTGAAGGCAGCCCTCTGGCGGAGGGAAAAAAATCCCTGTCGTTTCGGATTGTGTATCGGTCTGAAAACAAGACCCTGACGGAAAAACATATCCGCAAGCTTCATACGGCCATTTCCAGTCAGCTGGTAAAAACGTTTCACGCGGATCTGCCGGAATAACGCAAGGGCTATTGACAAAAGAAACAGGGATTG
>JBFLKI010000116.1:0-19088 GCA_040883135.1 Desulfotignum sp.
CTTTTTTGTTCTTGTCTGGATTTCTTCGGCCACCTGCTGCCCGATGCCGCCCAGACGGATTTCCCGGTCTTGGGTGTCCGGAGATTCAGACACATACGCCAGCCCGGCCGGGCTGGCACCTTCGGCCACGATCACGAGGGTGAAGTGTTTTCCTTCTGCCTCACGACGTCCAATTTTGCGGCACACCGCATCATAATTGAACGGAATCTCAGGAATGAGAATGACGTCGGCCCCGCCGGCCAGTCCGGCCTGGGCCGCAATCCAGCCGGCATACCGGCCCATGACTTCCAGAACCATGACCCGGTCGTGGCTCTGGGCCGTGCTGTGAAGCCGGTCCAGGGCATCCACGGCGCAGGACACAGCGGTGTCGAATCCAAACGTCATGAGTGTGGCGTCCAGATCGTTGTCTATGGTTTTGGGAACGCCCACCACGGGCCAACCGGCCTCATGCATCTGCAATGCCACGGTCAGAGTGCCGTCGCCGCCGATGGCCACCAGAGCGGACAGGTTTTCACGGTCAAAATTGGCCTTTGCCCGGGTCAGGATGTCGGGATCGATCCGGCGGGCTTTTCCCTGACCGGTTTTGGCGGAAAACGGCCCGCTGCTGGCCGTGCCCAGAATCGTGCCGCCACGGACCAGCAGGCCGTCCATATCCCTGAGGGCCAGGGGCCTGGTTTCCATGGGCGACAGCAGGCCGTCGTAGCCGCCGAAAATGCCGGTGCTTTCCCATCCCTTCAGGGCGGCCGCCTTGACAATGGCCCGAATGACCGCATTCAGTCCGGGACAGTCCCCGCCGCCGGTGACGATGCCGATGTTCTTTTTTTTGCGGATGGTGTTCATGAATTTTCCGGTGTATTCTGTGGTAAACAATGAAAGGCATGCTACCAGATATGAAAGATTCCGACAATCAATTTCACAGACGGCGCAAAAAACGCTGGGGCTTGTTCGTGGGGCTGGTGCTGCTGGTGGTTTTGTTCCAGCTGTGCCGTCAGATGATATTGCCCAACGAGAGTCAGCTCCGGCACGACTTTCATCTGGCTGTAAAGGCCACGTTTCCGGAAGCGGCCCGGGATTTGGCAGACCGGATGGGCATTCACCCGTTCCAGGGTTTTTCCCTGACTGACCATCCGCATTCAAAGGGCCGGGTGATCCTGGTTCACGGTCTGGATGATCCGGGGATCATATGGGATGACCTGGCCCCGGTTCTTCAGGAAAACCGGTTTCAGGTATTTCTGATGTCCTATCCCAACGATCAGGCCATCCAGGCCTCGTCCCGGCTCTTTTTTGATCAGATGCAGCGCCTGGCAAACAAAGACCCGGCCCCGGTCTCCATTGTGACCCATTCCATGGGCGGACTGGTGGCCCGGGACATGCTCACCTGTCCGGAACTGAATTATCCCGGGGCGGCTGCCGCCGGAGCCGTGCCAGAGATCAGGCATCTCATCCTGGTGGCCCCCCCGAATCAGGGTGCGCACCTGGCCCGGTTTCGGATCGTCACGGAAATCAAGGATCAGGCATATCACCTGTCTGTGCCGGGCACGCATTGGCTTCACTGTCTTCTGGACGGTACGGGTGCGGCCGGGGTGGACCTGCTTCCGGGCAGCCGGTTTCTGACCCGGTTGAATCAGCGCCCGCTTCCGGCAAATATGCAGATTGATATCATTGCCGGTATGATGTTGTTTTCTCGAAAAGAGGGCGGCATCAGAGAGATGCTGGGCGACGGTCTGGTATCTGTGAACGCCACCCGGCTCGATGGCGTTTCTGTGGTGCGGGTACCGGGCAACCACTTTTCCATGATTCGGAATCTGACCCGGTCCAGCACCCGGATTCCTCCGGCTGTCCCGGTGATCCTGGACCTGCTCGAGTGACCCCATGTCGGTAAGGCTTTCCAAACCCGTCAGAAATATGATAGATTCTTTGTCCTGGTTGAAATTCAAGGAAAATGACTGAACTGATGCCTTTGACTGTTTCCCAGCCCGTTCGCCTGAAATGTATCCTGGCTGTCCTGATCCTTGTGTTCGGTTTGACAGCAGGATGCCGGACCCCGGAAGCGTTCCGCCGGGAGGTGGATACCCATGCCCGGCAGATCATCACCCAGACCCGGTCCCAGGTACTTGACACCGACACGGACTTTTCCATTGAAAAACCGGGGGACACGCTCAGGCGCCGGCTGCTGGAACAGCTGTCTTTGCCGGTTGCAGGCCCCGCATCGTTTGGAACAGGCCGGCTGCCGTTGATTCCACACTGGCCGGAACCCGGGTTTCCGGCACCTTTGTCGGACATAGACAATGATCCCGGGACGCTGCCGTCTCCTTTGACGCTGACTCTGTTTCAGGCCCTGGAAATCGGTGCCGGAAACAGTTTTGACTATCAAACCCGAAAGGAGGCCGTATTTCAGGCGGCCCTGGCTTTGTATCTGGAGCAGGATCAGTTTCGAAACCGGTTCATCGGACAGGTTCAGCAGCTGTTCAGTGCGGATCTGTCCACGGAACCAGAGCAGAAAGGTACCAGCTCCAGTGTGGACATATCCGGTACCCGGCAGTTTGAGAGTGGCGCCGCATTGAGGACATCCCTTGCAGTGGATCTGGCCACCCTGCTTTTCAGCGGGGGGGGGGCCTCTTTGGGGATCGCCGGGGACGCCAGCCTGTCCATTCCGCTGCTGCGGGGATCGGGCCGGCACATTGTTACGGAAAATCTGAGACAGGCGGAACAGAATCTGGTGTATGCCATGCTTGAATTCGAACGGTTCAAAAAAATTTTTGCCGTGGCTGTGGGCAGACAATACCTGAATCTGATGCGGCAGATGGACACGGTGGACAATGCCCGGGAAGATTATTTTCGACGGGAAGCCCTGACCCGGCGCAGCCGGCGGCTGGGCGATGCCGGCCGGCTCAAGGAGATCCAGGTGGACCAATCCGTCCAGACCCAGTTGGAAGCCAGGCAGCGGTGGCTGTCTGCGGAAGAATCGTTCAAAAAACAGATGGATTCGTTCAAGATTCTTCTGGGATTGCCCCCGGACGCGGAAATCCAACTGGATCCCGGGTCTGTCATACAGATGAAAAAAAGACAAAATACGGTTCTTGACGATCCCGGGCCCCTGGAACTGGCTGAACAGACGGCCGTTTTGCTGGCGCTGGAACAGCGGCTGGATTTACAGATCGCTCAGGCAAAAGTGTTTGATGCCCAGAGGAAGGTGGTGGTGGCCGCTGATGCACTGGGGGCTGAACTGACCTTTCTGGGATCCGCATCCGCAGGAGAACGCAGGACCATTACCTCGGCAGACCTGGACAATGCCGAACTTCGCCTGGACAACGGGGTGTTTTCCGCGTGGCTGACCCTGGATCTGCCGTTTGAGAGGACCGCAGAGGCGGTTATCTACCGCAACCGGTATATTGAACTGGCGCAGGCGGTGCGGGAAGTCGAGAAACTGGAAGATTCGGTGAAGATTGAAATACGCAACCGGTTGAGGGAGTTGTTTGAGGCCAGAAAAACCCTGGTTATTCAGGCCCAGGCCGTGGCCCTGGCACAAAAGCGTGTAAGAAGCATCTCGTTGTTCATGGAAGCGGGACGGGCCGAAACCAGGGACCTGCTGGAAGCCCAGGATTCTCTCCTGAACGCCCAGAACAGTCTGACAGCGGCCAGGGTGGATTACCGGATTGCGGAACTGGAGATTCAGCGGGACATGGGGGTACTCACCGTTTCGGATACGGGGTTGTGGGAGGAATATTTGACAAGAGGACCAATGTAATGCCAGGGCAAAAATGGGTAAAATGGGGTGTTTTGATGGTGGTTGCAGTTACGCTGCTGCTGGTGGTCTGGCATCGGTTTTCCGTTTCTCCGGAGCCGTTGTCTCATGACGCCGTATACCAGGTGAGATCCGGACCGTTGACCATTGACGTGGTGGAATCCGGCACCATCAAGGCTAGAGATCAGCTGATCATCAAAAACGAAGTGGAAGGCAAGACCTCTATTTTGTATCTGATTCCCGAGGGCACCCAGGTGAAAAAAGGGGACCTGCTGGTGGAGCTGGATGCCAGTGCATTGATGGATGCCAGAATCGATCAGGAAATCAAGGTGCAGAATGCGCAGGCGGCGTTTGTCAATGCCACGGAAAATCTGGCGGTGGTGGAGAATCAGGCCCAAAGTGATCTGGATCTGGCAAAACTGACCCTGGATTTTGCCCGGCAGGATCTGAAAAAGTACACGGACGGTGAATATCCCAATGCCCTTCAGAATGCCAATGCGGAAATCACTCTGGCTGAAGAGGAACTGGCCCGGGCCAGGGAACGGCTGGAATGGTCAAAAACCCTGTATGAGGAAAAATTTATTTCCCAGACCGAGCTGGCCGCTGATGAACTGGCAGAGAAAAAAAAGGCCCTGGACCTGAGCCTGGCGAAAAACAATCTGGATCTGCTGGTCAATTATACCAATCAGCGGGACCTGGCGCAGCGCAAAAGTGATGTCAGTCAGGCTGAGATGGCCCTGGAACGGACCCGGCGCAAAGCCCGGGCGGATGTGGTCCAGGCCGGGGCCGAACTCAACGCCCGGGAAGCGGAGTTTCAACGCCAGAATGACCGGCTGGACAAAATTCTGACGCAACTGGAAAAAACCAGGATTGTTTCCCCTGCCGACGGGCTGGTGATTTATGCCACCAGCGCCCAGGGCGGTATGTTTCGCCGCAATGCCGAACCCCTTCAGGAAGGTCAGGATATCCGGGAGCGTCAGGAGCTGATTTATCTGCCCACCGGCAGCTCCAGCAATGCGGAAGTCGCCATTCATGAATCCAACCTCAAAAAGGTGCGCAAGGGCATGCCGGCGCGAGTGACCGTGGACGCCCTGCCGGGGCGGGAATTTACCGGCCGGATCACCCATATCGCGCCGCTTCCCGATGCCCAGAGCATCTGGATGAACCCGGATTTGAAAGTGTTTTCCACCCAGATATTTCTGGACGGCAATGACAGTGATATGCGAACAGGGATGAGCTGTCAGGCCCAGATCATTATCGAAATCCATGACAATGTATTGTCCGTGCCGGTCCAGGCGGTGATGCAGGTGCAGGGGATTCCCACGGTGTATGTCCGATCCGGCGGCGGGTTTGTCCCCCGGCAGGTGGAAACCGGTCTGGACAACAACCGGATGATTCATGTGAAGAAGGGACTGACGGTCGGGGATGTCGTGATGCTCACCCCGCCGCTTGAGGATGCGGAAAAGGATGTTTTTTCTGGGGACGGAAAATAGCGGTATGAACCCGGTCGTGACAGACACCCGGCCTGAAACGATCATCCGGCTTGAAAATGCCGGAAAGATGTATTCCATGGGACAGCAGCAGGTAGCGGCTTTGGACGGCATTGACGTGGCATTTGAAAAAGGCGGTTTCTGGGCCGTCATGGGGTCCAGCGGGTCGGGTAAAAGCACGCTGATGAATGTCATTGGATGTCTGGACCGGCTGACATCGGGCCGGTATCTGTTTAAGGGCACCGATATCAGTGCGTATGATGATGATGCCTTAAGTGATATCCGTTTGAGGTACGTGGGATTTATCTTTCAGAGTTTCAACCTGATTCCTCAGCTCACGGTAGAGCGCAATATTGAACTGCCCCTGTATTATCTGGGATGGGACAAAGGGAAAAGCCAGGTCCATGCCCGGCACCTGGCCGCCATGGTGGGGCTTGAAACACGCTTGACCCACCGGCCGTCTGAACTGTCCGGAGGACAGATGCAGCGGGTGGCCATTGCCCGGGCACTGGCGGCGGACCCGGATCTGATTCTGGCGGATGAACCCACCGGGAACCTGGATACCCGGACCAGCCGTCAGATCATGACCCTGCTCAAATCCCTGCATGAAGGCGGTAAAACCATCATCATGGTGACCCATGAACCCGACCTTGCAGAATATGCCCAGCATCGGCTGTATATGAAAGACGGCCGGATCGATCGGATCGAGAAAAAAGAGATATGAGACAGATCAAGTTTTCCAGGGAACTGGCCTCCGGCATTCAGACACTGTTGCTTCACAAGCTGCGGTCTTTTCTGACCATGCTGGGTGTGGTGTTCGGGGTGGGCAGCGTGGTGGCCATGCTCGCGGTGGGGGAGGGCGCCAGCAAAGAGGCGTTGGAACAGATCCGGAAACTGGGAAGCCACAATATCCTGATTTCATCGATCAAGCCCGTGGAAGAGGAGGCCGCCGGCACCACCCCGTCCTTCATGAGCATCTACGGGTTGACCTATCAGGATCATCAGCGGATCCAGGAAAGTTTCTCTTCGGTCAGAAAAAACGTGCCCGTCAAACTGATACGCAAGGAAGCCCGCCTGGGAGAACGGTCCCTGGAGTTGCGGATCGTGGGAACCAGCCACCAGTGGTTTGAGGTGATTCCCAGGCCGGTCCTGGCCGGACGGACCCTGATGCCCGGAGATCTGACCGGCAAGGATCCGGTGGTGGTACTCACGGAATTCGGCGCCCGGAAACTGCTGGCGACCCGGCACACCATCGGCCAGACCATCCGCCTGGGCGTGGACAGTTTCAAGGTGATCGGCATTGTCAGAAATGAAACCGGATCCTCCGGGGCCATGCAGATACCAGACCGGGAAATCGACGCCTATATCCCCATTACCACCGCCAGAACCTATTTGGGTGATGTGGTGATCAAGATGTCTGCCGGATCCCGTCTCAGGGAAAAAGTGGAACTCAATCAGATCATTGTTCAGGTGGATTCCCTGGATCAGGTGGAACCGGCGGCCCGGGCTGTTGAACGCATGCTGACCCTGTTTCATCGGAAAAAAGATTTTCGGGTTCAGGTGCCCCTGGCCCTGCTCAGACAGGCGGAAGCCACCAAACGCACCTTCAATATCGTGCTGGGTGCCATTGCCGGCATCAGCCTGCTGGTGGGGGGTATCGGCATCATGAACATCATGCTGGCGTCCGTGACGGAACGCACCCGGGAGATCGGTATCCGACGGGCCATCGGTGCCAAGCGGAAACAGATCATCATTCAGTTTCTCATCGAGGCGGTGGTGTTATCCTTTGTGGGAGGTATTCTGGGCCTGGCATTGGGAATAGCCATTCCGTTTTTCATTACCTGGTTTGCCGGGATGCCCACGGTCATCACGCCGATGGGAATACTGCTGCCGCTGTTCGTCAGCCTGGGGATCGGCATTGTTTTCGGTCTGTATCCGGCGGCCCGGGCGGCAAGGGTGGATCCTATCGTGGCGTTGCGGCATGAGTAGGCAGCGGATATAACATCTTGCCTTGCCATCCCAAATTTGGTAAAAGAACCTGTTTATAAATACCAGTTGCGGAGACACCTTCAGGCGGCTTTGTCCTGCCTTGCTTTACTGGCTGCCCGCTCTGGTATGAATAAACCATTTTATTCCTTTCTGGAGGCAAGTTATGTCCACAATATTACCGGATGAGGGGCTGTCTTTCGACGATGTCCTGCTGGTGCCTGATTATTCCGCGATCCTTCCGGATGAGGTGTCGGTGAAAACCCGGCTGACCCGGGAGCTCGAACTCAATATTCCCATTGTTTCGGCTGCCATGGATACCGTGACCGAGGCGTTGACCGCCATCAGCATGGCCCGGGCCGGCGGTATGGGGTTTATCCACAGAAATCTGACCATCGAGGACCAGGCCGGTGAAGTGGACCGGGTCAAAAAATCGGAGAGCGGCATGATCGTGGATCCGGTGACCATTCATCCGGATGTGCCCATATCCGAGGTGCTCAACATCATGGCCAAATACCGGATTTCCGGCATTCCGGTGGTGGAGGGGGAAAAACTGGTGGGCATTGTCACCAACCGGGACCTTCGGTTTGAAACCGAACTGGAGAAACCGGCAAAAGAGGTGATGACCAGTGAAAATCTGGTGACGGTGACTGAAAAGTGCACCCTGGAAGAATCCAAGATCATGCTGCACAAACACCGCATTGAAAAACTGCTGGTGGTGGACAGCCAGGGAAAGCTCAAGGGATTGATCACCATCAAGGATATTGAAAAAATCAGGAAATACCCCAACGCGTGCAAGGATTCATTCGGCCGGTTGCGGGCCGGTGCGGCCGTGGGTGTCGGATCGGACATGATGGAACGGGTGGAGGCCCTCATCAATGCCGGTGTGGACGCCCTGGTCATTGACACCTCCCACGGTCATTCCAAAAATGTGCTCGATGCCGTGAAAAAGATCAAACACAGTTTTCCCGCGGCCCAGGTGGTGGCCGGAAACGTGGCCACGGAAAAAGGCGCCAAAGCCTTGATCGACGCCGGTGCCGATGCCGTGAAAATCGGGATCGGTCCCGGATCCATCTGCACCACAAGGATCGTGGCGGGCGTGGGGGTGCCTCAACTTACAGCGGTGCAGAACTGCAAGGATATCTCCAGAAAAACCGGGGTTCCCATTATTGCCGACGGCGGCATCAAGTTTTCCGGGGACATTGCCAAGGCCCTGGGCGCCGGGGCCCATTCCGTGATGCTGGGCAGTCTTCTGGCCGGCACCCAGGAGAGTCCCGGTGAAATCGTCATCTACCAGGGCCGGTCCTACAAAGCCTACCGGGGCATGGGATCGGTGGAAGCCATGAAAAAAGGATCTTCCGACCGGTATTACCAGAAAGATACGTCTGAAGCTGAAGAACTGGTCCCTGAAGGCATTGTGGGCCGCATTCCCTACCGGGGCACCATCCGGGAAAATATTGTCCAGATGGTGGGGGGTCTCAAGGCGGGCATGGGATACCTGGGCGCCAACAGTATCGAGGATCTGCATGACAAGGCCCGGTTCGTGAAAATCACGGCCGCCGGGTTGAAAGAAAGCCATGTTCATGACGTGGTGATCACCAAGGAAGCCCCCAACTACCGGGTGGAAAGCAGCTGAAACCCATGACCGATTCTGCCGGCGCGTTTTATCATCTTCACCTGCACACGGAATATTCACTGCTGGACGGGGCCATCCGGCTGGATGACCTGATCAGAAAATGCAGGGAATACGGCATGGATGCCGTGTCCATGACCGATCACGGCACCATGTTCGGTGTGGCCGCGTTCTATGAAAAAGCCAGAAAAGCCGGGATTAAGCCCATTCTGGGATGTGAAGTCTATGTGGCCCCCCGGTCCATCACCCATAGAACCCAGATGGATCATAAGGGCTTGAGCCATCTGGTGCTCCTGGCCAGGGACCGGGAGGGGTATGCCAACCTGTGCAAACTGGTGTCCATTGCCCAGCTCAAGGGATTCTATTACAAGCCCCGGATTGACAGAGAACTGCTGACGGCCCACGCCGCCGGCCTGATCGGGTTGTCCGCCTGCCTCAAAGGAGATATTCCCAAGGCCATCATGGCCAATGACATGGCCGGGGCCGATGCCGCGGCCCGGTTTTATCTGGATACCTTCGGGGAGGGCAATTTTTTCCTGGAGGTTCAGGAAAACGGGATGACGATCCAGCACAAGGTCAACGAGGGAATTGCCGATGTCAGTCAGCGCCTGTCCATACCCATGGTGGCCACCAATGACTGCCATTACCTGGCCAAACAAGACAAAAAAGCCCACGACATACTTTTGTGTATCCAGACCGGGGATACGGTGTTCAATCAGAACCGGTTCAAATTCGATTCCGACCAGCTGTATTTCAAGTCAGCAGACGAGATGATCGCCACCCTGGGCCGGTATGCCGGCGCCGTCGAAAACACGAAGGATGTGGCGGCCCGGTGCAATGTGGAATTTGATGACAAGACCTATCATTTCCCCCGGTACGCCCGGTCCGATGAAGACAGCGAAGCCGAACTTTTCAAGCAGAAGGCCATGGCCGGGTTCGAGGAAAAACTGGCCATCATCAAGAAAAAGAATCCGGATCTTAATGAACAGGAATACCGGGATCGCATCGCCTATGAAATAAAGATTATCCTGGATATGGGATTTCCCGGATATTTTCTGATTGTGGCGGATTTCATTGCGCATGCCCGGAAAATCGGGGTGCCGGTGGGGCCCGGGCGGGGATCGGCTGCCGGGTCCATGGTGGCCTATGCCATGGATATCACGGCCCTGGATCCCATTGAGCACGGCCTGATTTTCGAGCGGTTCCTGAACCCTTCCCGGATCTCCATGCCCGACATTGACGTGGATTTCTGCATCGAGGGCCGGGACAAGGTGTATCACTACACCATCGACCGGTACGGGGGGCCGGAATATGTCTGTCAGATCATCACTTTTGGAAAACTCAAGGCCAAGGCCGTCATCCGGGATGTGGGACGGGCGCTGGGTGTGCCGCTGCCCGAGGTGGACGAGATCGCCAAACTGATTCCGGACGGGGCCAAGAACCTGACCAAGGCCCTGGAAGAGGTGCCGGCCATCCGGCAAATATGCAACAGTTCAGAAGACAAGACCCAGATGCTGGAAACCGCCCTGCTGCTGGAAGGGCTCCCGCGGCATGCCTCCACCCATGCCGCGGGCGTGGTGGTGTCAGACAAGCCCTTGAACGAATATCTGCCGCTGTTCCGGGGCAAGGAAGGGGAGACCATTACCCAGTTCGACATGAACTATGTGGAAAAACTGGGGCTGGTGAAGTTCGATTTTCTGGGGCTCAGGAATCTGACGGTGATCAAGACCTGTCTGGAACTGATCGAAAAACAGGGCAAGCCCGTCCCGGATATGGATCATCTGGATTTCGCGGATGACAACACCTTTGCCCTGCTTCAGCGGGCCGACACCACCGGGGTGTTTCAGCTGGAAAGTTCCGGCATGAAAGACCTGATTCTGCGCCTCAAGCCGGCCACGTTTTCCGACATCGTGGCCCTGGTGGCCCTCTACCGGCCCGGCCCGCTGGACAGCGGCATGGCCAACACCTATGTGGAACGGAAGCACGGCAGGGAAGAGGTGACCTATCTGTTTGACGAGCTGGCACCGATTCTCAAAGAAACCTACGGGGTGATCCTGTACCAGGAACAGGTGATGAAAATCGCCGGCGTCCTGGCCGACTATTCCATGGCCGATGCCGACGGACTGCGCAAGGCCATGGGCAAGAAGATCGCCGCCATGATGGAGGCCCACCGGAAACTGTTTGTGGAAGGGGCCGTCAAAAACAGCCTTGACCCGAAAAGGGCCGAAGAACTCTTTGACCTGATGGAGAAATTCGGCGGGTACGGCTTCAACAAGTCCCACAGTGCGGCTTATGCGTTGATCGCATACCAGACCGCATTCCTGAAAGCCAATTACACCCTGGAATTCATCGCGGCCCTGATGACCAGTGAACGGGGCAACACCGATGCGGTGCTCAAATTCATGGATGAATGCCGGACCCACGATATTCAGGTGCTGCCCCCGGACGTCAATGAGAGTGAATCCCAGTTCATCGTGTCGGGCGGCTGTATCCGATTCGGACTGGCCGCGGTCAAGGGGGTGGGCCATGCCGCCATAGAGGTGATTGTGGAAGACCGGACGCAGAACGGTCCGTTCGAAAGCCTGTACGATTTCTGTGAACGGGTTCCCTTGTCCAAGGTGAACAAAAAGGTGCTGGAAGCCTTGATCAAGTGCGGGGCCCTGGACTCCACCAAAGCGGCGAGAAGCCAGATGATGGCGGTTCTCGAAGACGCCCTGGACCATGGCAACCGGGTCCAGAAGGAAAAAGCGGACGCCCAGATGGATCTGTTCGCGGATTCCGGGCTGGGAGCGGAGATTCCGGCCAGCATTCCTGAAATGCCGGATATGGCGGAATGGGAAGACCATTTTCTGCTGGAAATGGAAAAAGAATCCCTGGGGTTTTACATCAGCGGTCATCCGTTGGACAAATTCCAGACCGACATTGCCCGGTTTGCCACGGTCAACACCCTGACCCTCCAGGAGATGCCTGATAAAAGAATGGTCCGGATCGGCGGCATGATCAAGATCCTCAAGACCCACAAGACCAAAAAAGGGGATCTGATGGCCTTCTGCGCCATCGAAGACCGCAACGCCGCCGTGGAAGTGGTGGTGTTCCCCAAAGTGTATGCTCAGGCCCATCCTGTCCTGTCCCAGGAACAGGTGGTGATCCTGGAGGCGGAGGTGCAGAAAAAGGAGTCCGCCATCAAGCTGCTGGCGGAAAAGATCGTGCCCATTGACCAGGCAGCGCTGGAATGGACCAGCGGAATTTTGATCGCCGTGGATGCAAACCGGTTCGGCACCGAGACCCTGGAACGCCTCAAACCCATTATTGAGCGGTATCCGGGGGATTGTCCGGCCTGTCTGAAGATATGTCTGCCGAATACGCCGGATGTGCTGGTGAAACTGGCGGATGAGTATATGACCTGCTCGGACCCGGCGTTTTTTCAGGAAGTGGAGGATCTGATGGAAAAAGGGTGTATTGAAACCAGGTGCGCGCCGGTCAAGGAAAAGGCCAGAAAGAAAAAACCCTGGGCCAAACACCGGAACGGAACAATGAAGCAAGGAGCCTGAGAATGAGCTGGCTGGGTAAAATGATCGGCGGAACCATCGGATTCGCCCTGGGTGGTCCCATCGGGGCGGTGGCCGGGGCCGCGTTCGGACATGCGTTTGTGGATCGAAAAGAGGATGCCTATCTGACGTCCATCCCCGGAAGAACCGGGTCCCTGTCTTCCCATGAAGAGGCCCAGCTGGTATTTTTCACGGCCGCCTTTTCCATGCTGGCCAAGCTGTGCAAGGCGGACGGCCAGGTTTCCGAAAAAGAGATCCAGGTGGTGGAATCCTTCATGAAACAGGACCTTCAGCTGGACGCCACCGGGCAGGAAAGCGCCAAGAACATTTTCAGACAGGCGGTCCGGTCCGATGAAAGTTTTGAAGCCTTTGCCATGCAGTTTTATTCCGTGTTCAAGACCCAGCCCAACATCATCGCGCTGATGATGGATGTCCTGTTCCGCGTGGCGGCGGCGGACGGCCGTCTGTCCGATGCCGAGGACGACACCCTGTCGTCGGCGGCCCGGATTTTCAATGTGTCGGATGCGGAGTTCAACCGGTTGAAATCCAAACACATCCGGCCGGCGGACAAATACTATGCCGTGCTTAAATGTGATGAAACCGCATCCAACGAGGAGATCAAAAAACAGTACAGAAAACTGGTGACCGAATACCATCCGGACAAGATTCAGGCCAAGGGGCTTCCTGAAGAGTTCATCAAATTCGCCAATGACAAATTTGCCGAAATTCAGGAAGCCTATGACCATATCCGCAAGAAAAGAGGGTTTTAGAACAGCCCTTTTTCCTTTGCGATTCTCATGTACGTGTCCACCAGTGTCTGAGGCGGCTCCCACCGTTCCATCTCTTGTTTGTCGGCCAGGGTTATGGCGTCAAATTCGCACACAGTGACGCACAGGCCGCAACCGATGCACCGTTCCGTATCCACTTCTGCCAGGCCGTCCTGCACGGCAACCGCATCCATGGGACAGATCTCTTCGCAGGCCTGACACCCGGTGCACAGGTCCGTGTCCACCGCTGCCTGGAAATTGGAATTCACGATCCGGGCCGGGGCCGGGTTTTTTTTGATATTGCTTAAAATCTGACAGCAGCAGTCGCAGCACAGGCAGATGTTCATGGGTTTCACTGAATTGGACGGCTGGGCCACCAGTCCCTGGGCCGCGCCTTTTCGGATGATTTCCATGGCTTCGTCCGCGGTGATGGTGCGGCCGATGCCCCGGCTTTCATAGATATAGGCCCCGCCCCCGAAGACCAGGCAGGCTTCTTCCATTTTGCCGCATCCCTTGCCCACCATGGTGTGTTCCCGGCGGCAGATGCAGGGGGCCACCAGAATTTTGGACTGGCTTCTCACCAGGTTTTCCAGGTGTTCATGGTCCATGATGTTGAGCTGGGTGGTGATGGATTTTTCCACCGGCACCACCCGGAGCTGCTGGGTTTTATGCTGTTCCTGGGCTTTCATCAGATAGGGCACATATTCGTTGAAATCTTTGATCAGCTGTTGGGTCAACCGGTTCACCTGGTATTCCCAGATCCCCACCACGAACTGCAAGAGCATGAAGGTGTCCCCGTCCGGTTTTGTAATGTGCAGGATCAGTCCTTTTTCCCCCATCTCTTTGAGGGTGGGCAGAATCTCCTGGGCCGCTTTTCCGGCCCGCTGTGCAACAGCCTCCACCGGTTCGGGCATCATCACCAGGTTCAGGGCCAGTGACGCTTCTTCCGGGGTGAACAATTGGTTGAGGATACGCAGCTCCACACCAGATTCAGTGGCGGGGAAGCCGCCCGGCGTGTTGTCCAGGTGTCGGGCCAGGTCTTTATATACGTTTTCCATGATACAGTTCTCCAGATATGTTGAGGTTTTCATCCCAAAGGTCATATGTTGCGGTCACCACACGGCCTTTGAGTGAGGGGTCGTTTTTCAGATACAGGGTCAGGTAGTTGCGGGTAATCGCCACCAGGCGGCCGGTACGGGAGTGGGTCTGGTTCTGCACGACCGCTTCCAGGCATCTTCCCTGGTTGGCCAGGACGAAATCTTTCTGTTTCCGGCGGCTCAGGTTCCGCATTCGTTGGCACCGTTGTGTGACCACCGCATCCGGAACCCGGGGGGTGAAGGAAAACGCTGGTGTGCCTTTTCTTGGAGAAAACGGAAACACGTGCAGATAGGATACAGGCAGCTCTTCGATCAGCGCATAGGTGTTTTCGAACTGGGCATCGGTTTCCGTGGGAAATCCGATCAGGGTGTCCACGCCGATACCGGCAAAGGGCAGTTTTTCCCGGATGCGCCAGATCACATCCTTGAACTGCGCCGCCGTGTAGGGCCGTTTCATTTTTTTCAAGATGGTGTCGTCTCCGGACTGAAGCGGAACATGAAAATGATCGCACACCATCCCTTCCGGCGCGGCCAGGTCGGCCAGTCGTTCATCGATTTCATTGGGTTCGATGGAAGACAGCCGGATCCGGTGCACCGGTTTTTTGGCCTGAATGGTTTCAAGCAGTTCCAGAAGGCTGGTGGGCGGGGTCAAGTCCCGGCCGTATCGTCCGGCATGAATCCCGGTGAGAATCACCTCTTTGAAACCGGCGTTTCCCAGCGCTTGAAGATGGTGCAGAACCATGTCTTGAGGCATGCTCACGGAAGAGCCCCGGGCATGGGGCACAATGCAGTAGGTGCAGAATGCGTCACATCCATCCTGGATTTTCAGGTAGGCCCGGGTCATGCTGCCGGAAACCGGCTGGGTGAAACCGTAAAACCGGTTTTCCGGTGAGTGGTCAGCCGGTTTAAACGTCAGGGGAAACGGGTCCGGATCCGTGACCAGACACCGGGCCAGCCGGGTTTTGTCCTGATGACTGACCAGGTGTACACCGTCTCCGATCTGCCGGATCATATCCGGTGCGGTCTGGGCATGACACCCGGTGACGATGATCCTGGCATCCGGGTTGTCCCGGCGCAGCTTCCGAACAGCCTGTCGGGACTGCATGGCCGCTTTTGAGGTTACCGCACAGGTGTTGATGATGCACACATCCACGGATCTGCCGTTTTTCGTCCGGACCAGGCCGTGCTGCTCAAGATCTGCGGCGATGCCGTCGGATTCATACTGGTTCACCTTGCATCCCAGAGTTCTGATATAAAATGTTTTCATTGAATAATCGCTGATCCAAGCACCTGCCGGTCTTGATAGAATACCGCGGTCTGACCCGGGGTTACGGCATACTGGGGGGTTCTGAACGTCACCCGGCCCGTGGTTCCCTGGCAGGTCAGTGTGGCGCCGGTCTCTTTGTGACGGTACCGGATTTTGACCGCCACCTCCCGGACCGCTTCCGGCCGGTCATCATGCCAGACCATCTGTTCCACGGCCATCTGTTGGACGGCCAGGTCTTTTTTGAAACACACGTGAAGGGTGCGGGTGGCCGGATCGATCTGTCTCACATAATAGGGTTCGGATGCCGGGCAGTTGAGTCCTCTGCGCTGTCCCACGGTAAAGGCATGGACCCCGGCATGGGTTCCCACCCGGCGGCCGTGCGTGTCGATGATGGGTCCGGGTTGGGAAGTCAGCCCGGTTTTGTCGGTAAAAAAATCAGCCAGGTTTTTGTCATTCATAAAACAGACATCCTGGCTTTCCCTGCCGAATACCGGCACCAGACCATGTTCGGCTGCCAGGGCCCTGACCTGGTCTTTGGTGAATCCGGACAGCGGGCACAGAATGGATGCCAGCTGGTCACGGGACAGCCGGGCCAGAAAATAGGACTGGTCTTTGTTGGTGTCCTTCGCTTTTTCGAGCCGGGGGGTCTGCGGGCGGGCGTCCGGCTGGGTCAGGGCATTGACAATGGCGGCGTAATGGCCGGTGGCCAGATAATCCGCTCCCAGTTTTTTTGCCCGATCCAGCAGGACCCCGAATTTGATTTTCTGGTTGCACACCATGCAGGGGTTCGGGGTTTTTCCATGAAAGTAGGTGGAGACAAAATACCCGATGACCTCCTTTTCAAACGGCGCGGACAGGTCCAGGGTGAAAATGTCCATGTTCAGCTGGTCTTTAAGCCGGTTGATGTCGGGTTTGTGTATCTCATACCCGGTGGTGAAGTGCAGCCCGAACACCTGTTTGAACTGCTGTTTGATCAGAAAAGCGGCAACCAGAGAATCCACCCCGCCGCTGACAGCCACACCAATGGCAGGGGCCGGCATCAGATCACACGTTCCGGATCTTTGGTGAACAATCCCATGGCCCGGGTGGGACAGGTCAAGATACACAGTTCGCACACAGAGCATTTTTCCTTGTCAAAGATCACCTCCATGGACGGCCGTCGGATATACAGGGCCTGGGTGGGGCACACGGCGGTACAGGCCCCGCAGTGGGTGCAGATCTGTTCATCCTTGTAGATCTGGTGTTCCGGGGTGGAGATCTGGACCCCCTGTTGCTTGAGAAACTGGATACCTTTGTTGAAATCAGGTCGGGACGGTGCAGTGATTTCCATGACCATGGCCCCTTGTTTCTGGCTGGAAATTTCCGCTCTCAGAATGTTGAACAGCAGATCGAATTTTTTTACCAGCTGGCAGACCAGGGCTTTCTGGGCCACTTCCGGCGGGAATGTCAGAATAATGATTTTTGAGTACAAAACAAACGTCTCCATTCAATAAATTGTTTTTGACAACCAGGCATAATCCCGTATTATACTCTTGTCAGGCTGTCAAAAAAACATGTTGTGTTGTATCACCAACCGGTTGAAATTTCAACACACCCGGTGTGATCCGGGCAATGATTTTGCGGAACAGGGTGATCTGATGAACCGGTTTGCTTTCAAGCTGTCCTCCTATACCCTGAAGACCCTGTCCGGGTTTTCCAGGGCCAGAATAACCATTCAGGGAGAGTCAAACATCCCTGAAGGGTCCGTGGTATATTGCGCCAACCATTTCACCCGCATTGAAACTGTGTTTCTGCCGCACCATATCCATACCATCACCGGCAAGCCGATCTGGTCTCTGGCGGCCGGAGAACTGTTTGACGTGCCGGTGCTGGAAGGGTTGATCCGGCGGCTGGGGGCCGTGTCCACGGACGCACCGGACCGGGATGACCTGTTGTTGAAAACCCTGCTGTCCGGGGAAGCCCAGTGGGTTATTTTCCCGGAAGGCATGATGGTGAAAAACAAGAAGCTGATCAAGGACGGCCGGTTCGTTCTCAATGATGACACAGGGGAACTGCGGCCTCACACCGGCGCAGCGGTTGTGGCATTGAGGTGTGCGTTTTTCAGAGAGCGGCTGCGCCGTCTGAAAGCATCCGGGGCCCCGGAATTTCAGCGCCTGGCAGCGGAACTGAACCTGTCGAATGTGGCGGATGTCCTCAACCAGTCCACCCATATCGTGCCCGTGAATATCACCTATTATCCGGCCAATCCCCGGGAAAACATACTGGGAACCATTGCCGGGCTTCTGGTCAAGGAACCTTCCAAGCGGGTCATGGACGAGCTGATGACCGAAGGGGCCATGCTGTTCACCGGCGTGGACATCACCATCCGGTTCGGTCCTCCCATCGACGTATCCCCGTATCTTGATCACCCGTTTCTGGAGAGCCTGCTCACGGTGAAACGCCGGGTGCGGCCGTTTGAAAATCTGGAATCCAGGCAGATTTCAAGACAGATCGCATTTTCTGTGATGGAAACATACATGGCTCAGGTCTACGGGCTGACCACCATCAACTACGACCATGTCATGGCAGGCATTCTCAAGCATTATCCATACAAGAGAGACGGTATTGACCGGTATGAATTCGCCTGCAAGGTGTATTATGCCATTACCTGTCTGGTGCTGAACCGTCTGTGTTACGTGGCGGATCATCTGATGCACAATCAGATTCACCTGCTGGTGGATGACCGGTTCAAACGGATATCTGATTTTCTGGCGCTGGCGGAAAAAACAGGGGTGATCCGCATGGACGGCGACCGGTTTTTCAAGGATCAGACCCAGTTCTACCGGATTTCGGAATTTCATGCCATCCGCATGGAAAATCCCGTCCTGGTCATGACCAATGAAGTGGAACCGGTGGAAGCCGCCCAGATCTGTCTGAAAAAAATCGCCCAGAAATCCCGCAAGCAGATCATGGAACGGGTCCGATCCCGCATCGTTGAAAAGATGAACATGGATTTTACGGCAGACTATGCCGCATTTTTCCGGCCGGATGAATCCAAAAACAAGCGTGTCGGCCGGCCGCTGTTTCTGAATCAGCCGCCGGAAAATCCCGGGGTCCTGCTGATCCATGGTTATATGGCCGCTCCCGAAGAGATGAAATTTTTCGCCCGGTACCTGCATTCAAAAGGATTCACCGTGCATGTGCCCCGGCTCAAGGGGCATGGCACCTCTCCGGAAGATCTGGCCCAAACCGGCTACGACCTGTGGATGGAATCGGTGGAAGAGGGGTATGTGGCGTTACGTCACGCCAGCAGAAAACGGGTCATCGGCGGGTTTTCCACCGGTGCGGGCCTGGCCCTGGAGATGGCCACCCGGGTGACGGATTATGATGCGGTCTTTGCCGTGGCCCCGCCCATGAGGCTCCAGGATATGGGGTCCTGGTTCGTGCCGGCCATTGCTGGTTGGAACACCATGCTCCGGCGGGTCCGGCTCAAAGGCATGGCCAGGGAGTTTGTCGAAAACCATCCGGAAAATCCCCATATCAACTACCGGCGGAATCCCATTTCCGGGATTCATC
>JBFLKI010000117.1:0-7384 GCA_040883135.1 Desulfotignum sp.
CCGCCTTCATTGGCACCCATTGCAAATGCTGTACTAATCAAGATGGTTCCTCCTTCTTTTAAATTTATCAATTGGGGTGGTTAAAAATCAGGTTTCCTGTGCTGGAAGCCAGAGGGTTGCGCCATCGAACCGGATCTGATTGATCTTTTCAAAATCGATATCCGATAGCAGTTCAACCAGGTCATCCAGGTCATAAATCACCAGTTTGTTCAGCGGTTCTATCAGATCAAGGTCAGTCACAATTTTTTCTTCACTGATATTGTAAATGATTACCATGATTTCAGAAAATTTTAAAATTTTTCCGACCCCTGATGAATAACCGCTATCAAGGGGTTCATCTGCCTCATATGCCACATGAATGCCCCGGGACGCATAATATTCTCTCAAAATATTGAAATGCACATTCCAGATGTTGTCTCCGGGCTGAACCACATATATCCCGTAATTGTGAACCTGTTCCGGCTCGGTTGACTCAAATTCCGTAATCCGTTTTTCATGAATTCTGTGTTTTAGTGTATATACTTTATCCAGAATATCCTGCATGGATATTGTTTTGTCTCCGACTTTGATCGATTCATCAGACCGGACGATCAGATCCAGGCTCTTTTCAATCCCCATTACCCGGAATCTGTGTTTCATCACCCCGTCTGAATCTGACTGTGCGTGATGACTGTCATATTCATATACCGGGCGCCGGGCAATCGGTTTTTCCACCACACAGGGACTGTCCATTTTCAGAGATTCCGGTAAATCTGTTTCATTTTTTTCCACTGCCGGGGCCGCCGTGTTATCGGAAGCCGGGTCCGTTTCAGCGGTTAGAAAAAAATATGCCGAGATCGAAACAAAGGCCAAACCGATCATGCCGATGGCTATTAACTTTTTATGACCCGTTCTGGCCGGACTCATGTATTATCCTTAAAAAGGCGTAGCAAGTTGCTTTAGATACACAAATCAGGAAAGGATGTCAAGAATGGGCCTCCGGTAAATTACAGGGCACTCATAGTAATCCGGCTCTGGCCCGCAACCAGTTCCGGGTCGATCTCAATGGTGATGGAAACCTCTCTTTTGTTTTCAATTTCCAGAATGTCTTCTCTTTTTTTGTTGAGAATATAATACGCCACTTCCCTGGGGAGCTCTACCTGGAATTGTTTGTTTTCCGCCTTCAGGGTCTTCAGGTTCAACTGCCGCAACACAGCCAGCCCCTGGGTTTCCACCGATGGAATCTGCCCGCGGCCGTTGCAGTGACGGCAGAGTTCATAACTGCCATAGGTGATGGAATGCCGGATGCGCTGCCGGGTCATTTCCAGCAGCCCGAACGCGGTGATCCCCCCGACCTTGGTCTTGGCCTTGTCTGTTTTCAGATTTTTTTTCAGGCATTTGGTGATGTCTGCCTTGTGCCGCCGTTCCTTCATATCGATGAAATCCACCACGATAAGACCGCCCATGTCCCGCAGCCGCAATTGTCGGGCAACCTCTTCCGCCGCCTCCAGGTTGGTGTGGTACGCGGTTTCTTCAATGTTTTTCCGCTTCGTGGATTTGCCCGAGTTCACGTCAATGGATACCAGGGCTTCGGTCTGTTCGATCACCAGAAATCCCCCGGATTTGAGCGGCACGTCCCGCTTGAAAATGGACTCGATCTGTTCTTCCAGCTGATATTTGGTGAAAATGGGCTTTTCTCCCTTGAACAGTTTGACGATCTTTTTCTGTTTGGGGGCAATCATGCCCATGAATTCCCTGACTTCCTGAAAAGTGTCCGGGTTGTCGATCAGAATTTCCGTAATGTCCGTGGTAAAATAATCTCTCAGAGACCTTACCGCCAGGTTCTGTTCTTTGTAGAGCAACGATGGTGCCGGGTTGTCAATGGCCAGCTTGTCAATATTTTTCCACATCCGCATCAGATATTTGAGGTCGGCTGTCAGCAGGGTTTTGGTGGCATCTTTGCCTGCGGTTCTCACAATCATGCCGAATCCTTCCGGAATGTCGATGGTTTTCAGAACCTTGGCCAGCCGCTTTCTCTCATCCTCCTCACTGATTTTACGGGACACGCCTTTGGTGATGGTACCGGGCATGAGTACCGCCAGGCGGCCGGGCAAGGAGACATAGGTGGTGAGCATGGCCCCTTTCTGACTGATGGGATCCTTGACCACCTGAACGATCAGTTCCTGGCCTTTTTTGATCAGGTTGAACAGGGCTTTGTCCCGGGTTTCCACATCCTGAAAATAGTCCGGATGAATTTCGTTTTTCTGCAGAAATCCGTTTTTTTCAGCCCCGTAGTCCACAAACACCGCCTGAAGACTCGGTTCCACACGGGTGACGATTCCTTTGTAAATGTTGCCCTGGGTGATTTCACGGGCCCTGGTTTCAATATGAAACTGGTCCAGTTTGCTGTCAATGACCGCGGCTATCCGACTGACATCCGGGTCCAGGGCGTTGATCAAAATTTTTCTTGTCATGGTTTCACTCTTTTCAAAAAATCGGGTTGGTTCCTGGCTGCCGTGAACACAATCACCGGCATGTCAGGAAAAATCCATCTGTTTGAGGATATCGTACCAGGTGAGAATCCGTTCCACATACTGGACCGGTTCCCATCCCCGGGCATATCCGTGTTTGGTTTTATTGTAAAATTCAGGTTTAGACAGCAGTGGCAGTGTCTGTTTCAGGGAATCCCAGTTCCGGGGGTCAAGCCCTTTGTCTCTGGCAATGGTCATGGCATCCAATACATGCCCCCATCCCACATTGTAGCTGGCCAGAGCGAACAGCAGGCGCTGATACTCATCCTCGACCTCTTCGAACCGTTCATACATATGGTACAGGTATTTGATCCCTGCCCGGAGGCTCTGAACCGGATCCAGACGGTCTTCGAAGCCCATTTCACTGGCAGCCGCCCGGGTCACCTGCATGAGGCCTTCCACCTGGGTCATGCTTTTTGCCGCAGGATCAAACCGGGATTCCTGGTAGACCACCGCCGCCACCAGGCGCCAGTCAAATCCATATTTTTCCGACTGGTTTTCAATAATATCCCGGTATTCGGGCAGATGCTTCTGAACTCTTTTATGAAAGGTTTTTATTTCCGATACATTGAGTTTTTTGGGATGACCATAATATTTGTTGACGATTTTTTTAAGTTTTCCTGTTTTCCGGGCATACAGGAAAAACCGGTTGATCTCCTCCAGCATTTCCAGATCATTTTTGCGGACGGCCCAGGCAATGGATTCCTTTTTTTGGATTGGAATACCCACGCGGATATCCGGCATATACCGCTGATTGAGCCGAGCGATGTTTGAATCGGCTATGGTGAATTTGATCTGCCGGTCGCGCACCATGGCAATCAGGTCCTCGGTGGGCACGTTGTCATGCAGGATATACCGGACGTCAATGCCGGATTCCTTGATCTCCTGTAACCGGTAATGATAAGAAGTGTCCCGCCTGACATGAACGGTCCGGAAGGCCAGGTCTTCAATATCCTTGGGTCCGAACACCAGTGCGTGATGAATGACCTGCTGCTGAACCTCCATGTAAGGGATTGAAAATTTGACTTTTTCCACACGTTCCCGGGTGATCGACATGCTTGCACCGACAAAATCCCCTTTTTCCTGATCCAGGTATACCAGCAGGTTGTTCCATCCCGGGGTAACGACATCCAGATCCACATGCAGAAACCGGGCAAATTCTCTCGCCAGCTCATATTCGAATCCGACAGGCTTTCCTTTGTACAGATAATAATTGTTCAGGGAACGGGTGGTGATCAGACGCAGTACCCCGGATTTCTGAATACGTTCCAGGGTGCCGGGTTTGGGCCCCAGATTCCGGTGATGGATCAGATAGCTCAGATAAACAAAACAACTGCACAAAACCAGCAGCGTCAGAAAAATAAAATGTTTCAGAAAAAAAGATCTCATCGACACGCTTTAAGTTTCATTCAGTCGGACCTCCAGTTCATCCACGATGCGGTATCCCCGCGGCAGCAGTCTTCCCCTGTTGCCGCGCTTTTTAATATAATCCACCTGGTTCCCCGGTTTGAGCACCAGTGAATGTTTTTTGGAATGTATAACAATATTTGCATGTAATGGCAATGTTTTCAAAAACTTGAGTTTTTCCGGGTCTGAAGAATGTTTCTCTTTCCCAGGGATGGTGATGAGTTTGTTTCCCTGTCCCTTTTTTAACCGGGGCAGTTCATTCAAGGCGAAAATGAGCATCCGGCCTTTGGTGGTAACCGCGACCACCGCATCGGTCTCCAAGGCCGTCACCGGGCAGGGGGGCATCAGAGCAGCCTCTCTTTTAAGGGTGATTACCTGTTTGCCGTTTTTGACATGGGTCACAACGTCGGCAAACTCGATGACAAATCCGAAGCCGGTGTCCGATGCCACCAGAAAGTGAGAGGACTGGGTTTCCGAAAGCATGAAAAGGATGCGGGCCGGGTTCGGCAACGACAGGTGCCCGGTCAAAGGTTCACCGTTGCCCCTGGCGGACGGCAGCACGTGGGAGTAAAGGGTATAGCTTCGGCCCAGGCTGTCCAGAAACACAATGGGCTTGTCACTGCGGGTCCGCAGATGGCACAGCAGGGAATCTCCGGATCGGAACTTGACGGTTTCCGGATCGATGTCATGGCCCTTGGCGGACCGGACCCATCCGTTTGCAGACAGGATTATGGTGACCGGCTCCACCTCGATGATATCGGTGACGGAAAACGCTTCCGCCTCTTTGCGTTCTTTGATCGGGGACATGCGCCTGTCCCCGTATTTTTTTGCATCGGATCGGATCTCTTCGATAATACAGGCCTTGAAAGCGGCCGGATCATCCAGCAGGATCGATATCTCCTTTTTCTTTGCTTCCAGGGTCTGGATTTCAGACACCACCTGGATCTCCTCCAGTCTGGCCAGCTGGCGCAGCCGCATTTCCAGAACGGCATCCGCCTGTTTCGAGGACAGGTCAAACGCGGCGACCAGATCCTGTTTCGGGTGGTCAGACTCCCGGATGGTCTGAATCACTTTGTCCAGGTTTAAAAAAACGATGCGGAATCCTTCCAGGATGTGGAGCCGCACCTTTACCCGATCCAGCTGAAAATTCAGCTTTTTTCTGACGGTCTGAAACCGGAAATCCAGCCATTCCCGCAGCAGGGTGATCAGGTTTTTCACGGCCGGACGGCCATTGATGCCGATCATGTTCATGTTGAACGAATAGGATTTTTCCAGATCCGTGGTGGCGAACAGATGATCGGTCAAAGCGGTCAGGTCCACCCGGTTGGACCGGGGAATCACCACAAGACGCGTGGGGTCCTCATGGTCGGATTCGTCTCTGATATCACTGACCATGGGCAATTTCCTGTCGGCCATCTGGGAGGCGATCTGTTCATAGATTTTTTCAGCTGACGCATGATAGGGCAGGGCATGATAGACGATATCCCCGTCTTCGATCCGGAACCGGGCCCGCATTTTAATGCGGCCGGACCCGGACTCATAAATGGCTTTGATCTCATCGGCCGGGGTGATGATTTCAGCGGCCGTGGGAAAATCCGGTCCCTTGATATGTTTGAGCAGATCATCCAGTGAAACGGTGTCATCTTCTATAAGGGCCACCAGGGCTCTGGCCACTTCCCGAAGGTTATGGGGCAGAATACTGGTGGCCATACCCACGGCAATGCCGGTGGTGCCGTTGAGCAGCAGATTGGGAAGCCGGGACGGCAGAATCCGGGGTTCTTCCAGGGTACCGTCGAAATTGGGCGCCCAGTCCACCGTGCCCAAAGTCAGTTCCTCCAGCAGTAGATCCGCGTACCTGGACAACCGGGATTCGGTATACCGCATGGCGGCAAAGGACTTGGGATCATTGGGATCCCCCCAGTTGCCCTGGCCCTCCACCAGAGGATATCTTAATGAAAACGGCTGAGCCATGAGCACCATGGCTTCATAACAGGCCGTATCTCCGTGGGGATGAAATTTGCCCAGAACATCGCCCACGGTGCGGGCAGACTTCTTGAATTTGGCGGTGGCGGAAAGGCCCAGCTGGCTCATGGCATAGACAATGCGCCGCTGCACCGGTTTCAAACCATCCCCGATATGCGGCAGCGCCCGGTCCAGGATCACATACATGGAATAATTGAGATAGGCTTTTCTGGCAAATTCCTGAAAAGCGACCTGTTCATGCGCTTCTATTTCTGAAACCGGTTGATCTGTCATTTTATTCGATCTCTTTGATATCCCCCTGGGCCTCGATCCATTCTTTCCGGTCCTTGGCCCGTTTTTTCCCTAAAAGCATGTCCATGGTTTCAATCACATCCTCTAAAGAATCCGCTCCTTCCACGGTCAGCTGCACCAGACGCCGGGAATCCGGGGCAATGGTGGTTTCCTTGAGCTGGGCCGGGTTCATCTCTCCCAGACCTTTGAACCGCTGGACATGAATTTTGCCCGGTTTTTTTCTGCGCTGAATCCGTTTGACAATGCCTTGTCTTTCCTCATCATCCAACGCATAAAACACCTCTTTGCCCACATCGATACGGTACAGGGGGGGCATGGCCATGAACACGTGCCCCGCTTTGACAATGTCTGGGAAATGCCTGAGAAACAGGGCGCACAGCAGCGTGGCAATGTGAAGTCCGTCGGAATCAGCGTCTGCCAGAATACAGACTTTTCCATACCGCAGCCGGGAGAGGTCCGCTTCTCCGGGCAGCACGCCCAGCACCTGGACAATGTCTCTGATCTCTTTTGATTCCATGATGGCGGCCGCAGCCATATCCCAGGTGTTCATGATCTTTCCCCGCAGGGGCATGATGGCTTGAAACCGGCGGTCACGCGCCTGCTTGGCGGATCCACCGGCGGAATCCCCTTCTACAAAGAACAGTTCCCGCCGTTGCAGATCGTCACTGGTACAGTCCGACAGCTTGGCCGGCAGGACACCGCCGCCGGCCGTTTGCTTCCGGGGCAGTTTTCGGGATTTTTTTACCCGGGCCCTGGCCTGGTCCATGGTCAGTTGAGCCAGGGCCTCTCCCCGGTCCACATGCTGGTTGAGCCACAGGCTGAAGGCATCCCGCACCTGGAGGTTCACCAGACCGGCACAGTGACGGGAAGACAGGCGCTCCTTGGTCTGGCCGGAAAACTGGGCCTCGGACAACTTCACCGACAGCACATATCCCACCGTACTCCAGAGATCTTCAGGTGCCAGGTACAGCCCCTTGGGCAACAGGTTCCGGAACTTGCAGAATTCCCGCAGCGATTCCAGGAGACCGGACCGGAATCCGTTGACATGGGTGCCCCCCAGGCGGGTGGGAATCAGATTGACATAGCTCTCCTCCAGAGCATGTCCGGGTTCGGTCATCCAGTTCACCGCCCACATGGCCTGAAAATCATCGGTTCGGCACTCCCCTGTGAACGGTTTTTCAAACAGGGTGTCC
>JBFLKI010000118.1:0-4356 GCA_040883135.1 Desulfotignum sp.
CGGTCTTTCATCACATACCGGATCCGCTTCCATTCAATGGGCGGGGCTTCGGGCTGGGCACCCCCGGCACCCGGGTCCCAGAAATTGGCATACTGTGCCCCCGGCTTGGGTACGGCCGTCGGAACGCTGGTTTCCAGATGAACCGGCCCGCCCCACAGAAATTCAATCCCGATCATGGTGTTTTCAATATAGTCCTGCTTCAGGGGTTTGTTTTCAAACCGGTGATCCAGGTACAGGACATCGTTCTTGGTCTTTTCGTCGACCACCCGGATATCGGGTGGATGGTACAGGGTGTCGATGATCATCTGTTTGTAATCGGCCACCCTTCTGGATTTGATATAATACTGCCAGGTGTTGCGCTGGGGATTGAACCGCTTGCCGGCCACAAACAGGCGGTGCCGGTCCATGAATTCCTGGTCGATGAACGTGTTGATGAACGAAAAATCCTCCATGTTCTCCCGGACAAAGAAAATGAGATCGGTGCCGGTATTTTTTTTGCGGTCATACGTTTTTCGCTGCACCGCATCTTTGAGCTGGAAATAGTCAAACGAATACCGGCCCTGGTTCTCCTTTTCCTGGATATGTTCGAACAGCCGAAGCCCCAATGCATAGGGGTTGAGTCCGACTTTGGGCATGGCGGTGACCGTGGCGTTGACCTTGGCGAAATCGGTTTCATGGCCGCGGATGCGCTCATCATTTAAAAACAGGTGGGCATGCCAGAAGGACGCCCATCCCTCGTTCATGTTCTTGGTCCGGATCTGGGGCTGAAAATACAGTGAGGTGTCGCGGATGATATGGATCACCGATTTCATCCATTCATTTTCTTCCCTGCGCAGAAACGGGGAGTACCTGAGGATGTATTCCATGACATCCAGCTTGGCGAACGCGGGTTTCTGGATCTCCTTCTGAAACATCTCTTCGAATTCCGGATATTTGTCAACAATATCGGCAAAAAAATCCGCGTGGCTGGACCGGCACTGGTTGTACCGGTCGATCTCCTTTAAATACAGGTGCTGGGGGACGGATTTGATTTTCTGAAGAAACCGGTCAAAATAAAAATCGATCCGGTCCGGCACATGGCCCTGTTTCCGGTTCTGAATCCGGGTCAGGGTCCGGTTCAGGTCCCGGTGATATCCCACCAGATTGTCCATGCCCCTGGCAAACTCGATCACATAATCCACCCACCGGCCTTTTTCACTTCTGAACTGGGCGATGAGCCGCTTGTCCGCCAGGGCCTGGCCGGCCAGGTCCACATCCCAGGTGTTTTTGTAATACAGATTGTTCTGAAAAAAATCGATATGGGCCAGCACATGGTAGAAGATCATCACATTGAGCCAGTCCGGGTTGTTGTCGTTGTAAAACGAGATGGCCGGCCGGGTGTTGATGACGGTTTCAAACGGGTTGGACGGATAGGCCTTGTAGATGCCCCGGCCGGACAGAACCCGGACATCATGCACCCAGTAATCGTACAGGGTGGGGATCATCAGCTTGGGGGACAGTTCGATCATGTCCCGGTTGGTGACGATATACTCCAGGGTCTCATCATCAAACCGCAGCCCGGCATCCCGTGCCCGGAGCTTGCATTCTTCCATGATGCCTTTGACATGCTGACTGACCAGTTCCATATGCGGCTCGCCTTGTTTCCGGTAACCCCGATGCCCGATACGATCCGGTATCAGGATATCAACGTCTTGATTCCCTGGATGATTCTGGAATCATCCACATTTTCAGGCATGACATCCATTTTGATCAGATGACCCTGCCGGTCCAGCACCCCGGAGCCCCTGATATATTTTTCCACTTCCGTTTCCTTGGTTCCGGTATAGGTGTGTTTCACCACGGTGATGCCGATTCTGGCGGTATAGGACAGCATCTTGTCGATTTCTTCCAGGGTCTGTTTCCCGTCTTTTTCCCAGTCATCACCGTCTGTGCCGTAAAACACGTAAATGTTGTAATCCCGGGCCAGGTTTTCCTTTTCCACAATCTGGTTGACCATCTGGAACGCGGTAAACACCTTGGTGCCGCCGGCCACCTTGTAGGAATAATATTTCTGGAAATCGGTTACCTCCCGGGCCTCGGTGTCATGGAGGATGAACCGGGTTTCCACCTGTTTTTCATACTGGTACACCAGCCAGGAATAGAGCATCACATGCTGGGAGACCACGGTCTGGGTCACCTTGCCCCCCATGGACCCGGAATAGTCCCGCAGAAAAAACACCAGGGCCTGGGATTCATATTGCTTTTCCCGGGAAAGAATGCGGAAGATCAGGTCCCGGGGGGAGATCACGAACCCGGCCGAATCGATCCGGGTCACATCCGGAATCCGGCCCAGGGCCATATTGGTTTCCACAATTTTTTTCAAGGTGGCTTTCTTGTCCAGGATCTGTCCCACGCCCCGGTTCTTGTCGGTCAGATCATACACATACCGGGCCAGGGCTTTTTTCTTGCCTTTGTCCTTTAAATTGGGCAGTTCAAAATCCTGGGACAGCACCTTGCCCAGTTCATAGGCATTGGCTTCCATTTCATGTTCACCGCCCTTTCCTTCTCCCGGACCCTCGCCGTCCCCTTCCCCCTCGCCTTCTCCCTCTTCCGGGCGCACCGGCTGTTCTCCGATGACCTCTCCTTCCTCCCCCTGGCCCGTACCGCCGGTGGGTTCCCCTTCTCCGGGCTTCTGATCAGGCAATATGGTCTCGTCATGGACAAATTTTTCTTCCACCGTCGTGGGCACCACAATGATCTTTTCCCGGCCGCGGGCCCCGGGTTTGACGATCCGGCCGATGCGGATCTTGCGCTTGAACCCGTCCTGTTCTCTTTTTTTGTCCCTTTCAAGCAGTTCGTCCAGGGTTATCATGCTCACCCCCAGTTCTAATTGTCATCTTCCTGGCTGCAGAAGTATTCAATGGTTTTCTGGGCGCAGGTGCGGCAGTAGCCGAGTTTGTCGTTCATGGTGGTGATCATCCGGTCGTACAGCTTCTGGTTTTCCTCGTTGGTGCGGTTGGCCAGGGCTCCCACCAGGGACCCGGCCCCGGCGATATCGGATTTGAGGCGCACATCCGTGATGGCCTTGACCAGCTCCAGGTTGTCCATGAAATCATAATTGGGGTCCACGGACAGTTTCTGGCCGTAGATCTTGCGGATGGAGTTTCTGAAAGAGGCCCGCTGTTCCTCGGTTTTCAGCCCCAGACGCTCTTCCACGTTCTTGATGTACCGTTCGTCGATCTTCAGGGCTTTGAGTTCCCCGGTCTGGGGGTCTTTGTACTTCCACATCATGTCCGGCCCCAGGTGTTCGGCATCCACGCCGATGATCATGTTCACGTAATTGAGCACATCCCGTTTGATGGCCAGGGGTTCGTCCATGTAGGCGTTGAACATTTCGGTCATGATCCGTTCCCGGTAGAGGCCCCGGGCGATTTTCAGGTCTTCCATGTACTTGGCCCGGTCGCCCGGTTCCTGCACATAATCCAGCACGGTCCGTTCCAGGCATTTGAAGATATCCAGGGCGAACATGCACTTGCCCTCATTGGTTTCAGAGGACTCCAGAAGCAGCTGGACCGCCCTGCCCAAATTTCTTTGTCCCAGGCCTTTCTGGCCGAACCGCTTGGTGATGTCCGTGTCCTGGTTCAGGGTATCGATGAGTTCCGCCAGGGTTTTGAGGCTTTTTTCACCGGCCACCTCTCCGGCGGCCAGTTTCATGGTCTCCACCGGGGTGAGTTTTTCGGATCGGGGCAGGCGGGAGAGCACCACGCCCACGGATGCCGCGTAATTCAGATTCGGGTCCTGGTGCAGGACCTCATGTTCCAGGGACCGTTTCACATCCTTGCCGATGGCGTATTCGGTCAACGTTTTCTGGATCTTGTAATCGGTGTTGTGGGCCACATAGCAGATGCGGCACCGGTCCACGATGGGGGCTTCTTCTCTTTCGGACAGAAACGAGTCAAATTCGGAGTTGTTGCTGGTGGCGATGATCAGGGTGTCAATGGGCCATTTGAACCCGTCCAGCTCGATGGTCCGGTTCTGGATCACCCCCAGATAGACCTGGACCAGGTCCTTCTTGTTCTTGTAGATCTCGTCGGCAAAATGGATTCCCCCGCCCGCCACCCGGGCCAGGGCCCCCCGTCTGAGATCGAACCGGTACGGGTTGTTGGTGTCGGTGATGTGCAGCAGCCGCTGGATCGATTCCTCGCCGATGAGGTCCACGGCCGAAGAGGTGATCTTGTCCTTGGCCGGATATTTGCCCGTGATCGTGCCCAGACTTTCGATGAGCGGCACCGGGGTCACCTCCACAAACGAGAGCATCTTGTCGATATTGTTGTCACAGAATTCCCGGATCTGGTTCCAGATATAGGCGGAACAGGC
>JBFLKI010000119.1:0-7030 GCA_040883135.1 Desulfotignum sp.
CAATTGTTCCCACCGACACATTGCCTTGGGCAGCAGCCTTGCGCGAGTCGATCTCTTCGGCCACCAATTTCAACGCCAGAAGATCTTTGGCAGTGGCTTTTCGAATCTCGACGTGTTTCGACCCAGGTCGAATCAGTACAAGAACATAACCCTCGCCGGGCTCCGGAATTACACGCCCGTCTGACAAGAATTCAGGCAGATGCTGCCACTTGACGGAAACTAACTCAAGGGCCGGATTGATCATTAGGTGTGTTGCGCTGAAGGGTCCTGGCGGCAGCGATATCAGCAGGCGATACTTCGCCTCCTCGATTCTCGCCAGATCAGCGAGGAACGGGTATTGGCCGCAACGTTCCGGATGCCGGTCCAGCATTTCCGACAACGGGCAATCTTTTCCTCTGTCTCTTTCAAGATTTGGTAAGAGCGCGAGACATGCGGTGTATTTTTTTTGAAAGCCTATCGGTATAAAACATTTCTGGGTTGTGTTGTTCATGCATCCTGCATGATTATTTTTTACCACCTCACCCACTTTTTCCGGCTGGTTTTTTGACAGGCACTTCCTTGGCATTCTCCTCGGCCTGCTTTTCTACCTGCTGCTGCTGTTTTTTTAACTGTTCTCGTTCTTCTGCGCTAACTGCGCTTTCTTTTTTTGCGCCTCAGCCACTGCCGGCCGGGGCTTTTTGGGTTTGTTCAGTGCCGCCCGCACTGGGCTTGGCCCCTCAACCGCTTCCCGCATGGGCGGCAGGGAGCGTTGCCCCTCCCATAGTGACCAAGCCAGCGATACTGAAGCCTGCAAGCAATTTTTTCAAGTCCTTCTTCTCCATGACCACCTCCCGAAAAATCCGGTTAACTGCCATCGATAAAAACTATTCACAGTTTTTTTAGCATTGATTATATCTATCAGTGGTTTAGGATCTTGTCAACAATTGGGGCGATATCTATACAAGGAAAAATAGAACCTTAAATCTTTGATTTTTCTTGACAAAAAGCAAGTCTCTATCCTACAAAACGACTTGCGGGGCAACGGACACCCAGCGGGGAAGGGGGCGTGTGAAGGGAAAACTGTGGACATGGGCAGGGCCGATTCTCGGGGTAGTCCTTTTCTCACTGGCCATCTGGGTGCTGCACCGTGAATTATCCGCCTATCACCTCAAAGACATTCTCCATCATATCGGATCGATCCCGGCCGGCAGGATAGCTGCCGCGCTTTTGCTTACCTCTGCCGGATACGGGATCATGACCACCTATGATCTGCTGGCACTGCGTTATCTGAAACAGTCCCTGGTTTATGGCAAGATCGCCATGGCCGCTTTCATCGGGGCCGCATTCAGCAACAACATCGGGCTGTCCATGATCGCCGGTGCTTCGGTACGCTACCGGTTGTATGCATCCTGGGGTCTGTCTGCCCTGGAGATCACAAAGCTGGTTTTTTTCTGCACGCTGACCCTGTGGCTGGGTTTTTTTGCGCTGGGGGGCATGGTGTTTGTTATCGATCCTTTACCCCTTCCAACAGCGCTTTCCCTGCCATTGGCGTCCACCCGCCCCCTCGGGCTGCTGATGGCTGTGCTGGTGGCCGCCTACCTGGCGGCAGGGGTGCTGATGAAACGTCCGGTCAGGCTGTTTCACTGGGAAATAGATGTGCCATCTGTGAAATCCGGCGCCCTGCAGGTATTTGTGGGGGCATCGGACTGGTTTCTGTCTGCCGGTGTGTTGTTTGTGCTGTTGCCCCCATCAGAGCAGATCTCGCTGCCGATGTTTTTAGGTATGTACATGGTGGCCCAACTGGCCGGACTTGCCAGTCAGGTTCCGGGAGGTTTGGGGGTCTTTGAAACGGTTTTCCTGCTGGTGATGGGAGATAAAATTCCGGCAGAGGCCCTGCTGGGCAGTCTGCTGGTCTATCGTATCATTTACTATCTGTTGCCGCTGATTCTGTCCACTGCGCTGCTGGGCATCAATGAAATTTTCCTGCATCGGAAGTCGGCCAAAATGATGATGGCCAATTATCACCGCTGGAGCGCTCCGGTTTTGCCTATGGTGCTGGCCGTTACCACCTTTATTGGCGGTGCGGTATTGCTGTTTTCCGGTGCGACGCCAGCTCTGGAGCATCGGCTTGCATGGCTCAAGCAGGTGGTCCCCCTGCCGCTGCTGGAAGCCTCTCATTTTTTAGGCAGCTGCGTCGGTATGGCATTGCTGCTGTTGGCCCGTGGCCTGCAACGCAGGCTTGACGGTGCCTATTGGATTACCCTGGTCCTTCTGGGAGCCGGAATAGCCGCATCGCTTTTCAAGGGGCTGGATTACGAGGAGGCAGTGCTTCTGACGGTATTGCTGGCGGCACTGCTGCCCAGCCACCGGTTGTTTTACCGCAGGACATCCCTTCTGAATCAGTGTTTTACGCCTGCCTGGATGGCCGCCGTCGCCATGGTGGGTGTCAGTGCGCTGTGGCTGGGACTGTTTTCCTATAAGCATGTGGAATACAGCGATCATCTGTGGTGGCAATTTGCCTTCAGCGACTCTGCACCGAGGTTCATGCGGGCCTCGGCCGGTGCTGCAGCCGTGCTTCTGGCATATGCCGTCGCCCGGCTCATACGTCCTGCCATTCCCCGTCCTGCCACCGTCTCGGCAGCCGATATGGCCGCCGTGGCCCAGGTTGTCAAAAACGCCACCAGCTCGGTAGCCAACCTGGCCCTGTTAGGAGATAAGTCCTTTATTTTCAGCCCGGAAAAAAACGCCTTCATCATGTTCGCCGTGGAAGGGCGCAGCTGGGTTTCCATGGGTGATCCGGTGGGGCCTGAGGCCGCCTGGCCGGAACTGATCTGGCGCTTTCGGGAGATGTCGGACCGTTTTGGCGGCTGGGCCCTGTTTTACCAGGTGGCACCGGATCATCTGCCCTATTATCTGGACCTTGGCCTCACCCTGACCAAGCTGGGAGAAACGGCCCGGGTGTCTTTGACGGACTTTTCCCTCGAGGGAAGCAACCGCAAGGAACTGCGCTACACCCAGCGTAAAATGGAGCGGGAGGGACTTTCTGTGGAAGTCCTTCCAGCGGCCCGTGCCGTCGAACGATTCAGTGATTTGAAACGCATTTCAGATGCCTGGCTGGCCGGAAAAAACATGCGGGAGAAGGGGTTTTCTCTGGGAAATTTTGACACCGGTTACCTGAGCCGTTTTGATATGGGCGTGGTGAAAAAAGAAGACACGATCGTCGCGTTTTCAAACCTCTGGCCAAGTGCGGACAAGTCGGAGCTGTCCATCGACCTGATGCGCTACGATCCCGAATCGGCCCCTCGCGGGGTGATGGATTACCTGTTCATCCAGCTTATGGGCTGGGGCCGTGAGCAGGGGTTTCACTGGTTTGATCTGGGCATGGCCCCCCTGGCCGGCCTGGAGGACCGTTCCCTGGCACCCTTGTGGAATCGGCTGGCAGCCTTTTTGTCCCGGCATGGTGAGCACTTTTACAATTTTCAGGGGCTGCGTCAGTACAAAGACAAGTTTGACCCGGTGTGGGAACCCCGCTATCTGGCATCCCCCGGGGGCCTGACTCTGCCGGCAATCCTGACCCATCTGGTCCAACTGATTTCCAGCGGCAAAAAAGGAATCGTTTTTAAATAATTTTTAAGGCCTGACGAAGACGGGCAGCCGCTGTCCGTTGCTGAATGCGGTTCGGTTGAAAAGGCAATCACGGCCAGAAAATTGAAGGATATGCCATGAACGATATAGACCCAATGGACAGGATAATTGATATTTCCGTCTGCCAGATTTGCAAAACGGACAAGGACAGCGCATCTATGATTCCATTAACCCTTGTTCGTCCCGCTATCGTCAACGAAATCCGCAAAGACCATCCTGATCTGTCCACAGAAGGATACATCTGCAAAGACGACCTGAACCGCTATCGCATCCGTTACGTACAGAGTCTGCTGTCATCGGAACAGGGTGAAATTACCGCACTGGACCGGGATGTTCTTGAAAGTTTGAAACAACATGAATTTCTTACCAGCAACCTCAATGAGGAGTTTGTCAGCAATCTGACTCTGGGAGAAGCGCTGGCCGATCGGATTGCCACTTTCGGCGGCAGTTGGCGGTTCATCCTTTTTTTCGGGTTCGTGCTGATGTTCTGGATACTGATCAACACCATTGCCCTTGCGGCCAGGCCTTTTGATCCCTATCCGTTTATCCTGCTCAATCTGATTCTGTCCTGCCTGGCCGCCATCCAGGCCCCGGTGATCATGATGAGTCAGAACCGCCAGGAGGCAAAGGATCGTCTGCGTTCGGAACATGATTATCGGATCAACCTCAAGGCGGAACTGGAGATCCGTCATCTGCATGAAAAGATCGATCACCTGCTGTCGCGTCAGTGGGAAAGGCTGGCGGAAATCCAGGAGATCCAGATCGAATTGCTTTCCGAAGTGGCCGCCTTGAAAAAAATCCGGGATTGATACGTGAGAGGCCCTCACTTTTTCAGCAGCGGGGAGATGAAAAACCATGCCAGGCCCAGAACCTGGAGGCCCAGGACCATGAGAAAGGCGGCCTGGTATCCGGCCGGGGCATATTGCCCGGGCAGGGGGGAATCCCACTGGTTGATCACCGCGCCCATGGCCCATTGGAGGATGAACCCGCCCAAAAATACCAGAAGATTGATGCCGGTGGTGACCCGGCCGGACAGACCGGATGGAAAGCTCAGGGTCAATGCGGTATAGGACAGGATCCCGGCGGTGCCGAAAAAACCGAACAATCCCATCATCAGCTGGGGGGGGATCGGCGCACCAAATGCCATGGCTGCCAATACCCCGATAAATACCGTCATACCGGTCACCGCAGTATACAGGACCGGGATGCCTTGCCTGGTCAGTTTTTCCGTGGCAAACCCCAGGATAATGAAACCGGTGATCATGGCCAGGGCGGAGATGGACAGGCAGGCAGCGGTGCCGGTCCTGTCCAGGGAGGCCACATCCCGAAGCCAGGGGCCGGCCCACAGGCCCTGAACCGCCATGAACCCGGCCTGGGACAGCATGGTCAAAGGGGCGATGCGCCAGAATGTGAGACTTTTGAATACCTGAAAAACCCCCTGGATCTGCCGGGAAAAGGGCTCGGGGATCGGTTTTCTCCCCGATTCCGGCACCACCGTGAATACGGTCACCGCCATCAGGACGCACAGAACGCCGAGTCCCAGAAACACCCCCCGCCAGTCGGTGAATCTTAAGGCAATTTCCACCGGGGTAAAGGCGGCCAAAACGCCCAAACCGCCGGCCGCCATCTGAAACCCGTTGATCCGGGACAGCATGGGGCCGGGGAACCAGTTGACATAGGATTTGAAGGCTGCCATCAGACAGGCGGATACCCCGAACCCGATCAATGCCCGGCCGATGATCAGACCGGCCAGGGTCGTGGAAATGGCGAAAATGACGGCGCCGGCTGCCGCGAACATCAACAGAACCGTTTCCACCACCCGGGGACCGAACCGGTCCAGCAGAAGACCTAATGGCAGCTGAAACGCGGCAAAGGCAATGAGATAGGTGGCAGTGAGCAATCCCAGCTGAGACGGATCCACTCCCACATCCGCGGCCAGGTCCGGGGCGATCCCGGCATTGACCACCCGGAAAAGGTAAGAGAGAAAATACCCGCCGGCAAAAGGCAGAAACACCCGGAGCAGAAGGGCAAAGGTCAGGGGCCTGCCGGGTGATTCAACCGCTGTCTTGAAATTGCTGACAGGTTTTGTCATGGCATCCCTAGTATCCGGCCCCCGCATCCGGGTGTCTTGTCATTGATTACAAAATTTTTTCCACGGTCTCCATGGACAGATTGAACACCTTTTCATTAAACCGGGATTTCAACGCAAATACAAGCATATCTTTGTTGAGCACGATTTCATGTTTGGCCAGTACGGCCAGAGACGCCAGTGCCCAGTCGGTCTTCTTGATTTTCATGGCTTTGAAATCGATCTCTTCCACCTGTGCCGGTGTGTCGGGAATGGCCACACTGGCTTCCTTGAGCACATAGGTGTCCGGGGAAAGGCCGGCAAAGATCTTCTGCCGTCTGACCACGCCTTCATCACTCAAGGCCAGCACCACGGTGGGGGACTCGATACCGGTGTACCCGATTTTTTCCGGGGACAGCAGAATTTCAGACACGGACTGGCCCCGGAGCACGGTGATGTTATAATCATTTTTAATGGACACGTTCAACCCGCCGGAAATACCGGCAAAACAGACCATGTCCCCGGCAGTGACGATGCGCATGCCGGCCGATCCCAGGATTACCACTTCGTGACGTCTGTTATCGGGCATATCAAACTGTTTTTTGACTTCAAACGGTTCTGGAAACCGGCCTTTTTCCTTTGCCAGCTGTCGGTAGCGTTCCCCGTATTCAGGCCGCTGGTTTTTCTCGATCACCCCGCCCGGGGACGGTCGCTGTTCGATCATCTGTTCGATCACCTTGGGGGTGAGCTGGTTGCGTTTGGTGTATCGTCCCGTGCACAATCCCAGGGTTTCCACCACGGCAAACCCCTTGTGCTGCATGGCTGAGACCAGTTCGTCGGAAAGGTTTTCATCGTGTCCGGAGATCCGGGACACATAGGTGGCGCCGGCACTTTCCATCACGCCGCAGACGTCCATGGGGATTTCCGCCTGGTTGAGAAATTCCGAGCCCACCACCGCATCACTGGGTGTGGTTGCGGAGTATTGCCCTCCGGTCATGCCGAAATTAAAGTTGTTCAAAATGATCAGGGTCAAATCCAGGTTTTTCCGGCAGGCGGACAGCACGTGGGCCCCGCCGATACCCATACCCCCGTCTCCCATGGTGACAATCACGTTTAAAGAGGGATCGGCCAGTTTCAGCCCGGCCGCATAGGTCAATGCCCGGCCGTGGACCCCGTGCAGGGCGTGGACATTGAAAAAGGTATCAAACAATCCGGAACACCCGATATCCGTGACGATCACGGTCTTGTGATCCGGGATGTCCATTTTGACCAGGGCCGCATCCAGGCTTTTGGTGATGCGGTCATGGGTGCATCCCGGGCAGAATACAGGGGGTCGGC
>JBFLKI010000002.1:0-16370 GCA_040883135.1 Desulfotignum sp.
GACCTGGACCTGGAAGCGGACTTGGGCATCGACACCGTCAAACAGGTGGAGATTTTCGGCAAAGTGGCCTCCCGGTTCGGATTTGCGGTGCCCGATGACCTTCGGCTCAGAGATCTGAACACCATTGAAAAGCTGGCTGCCTATATTCAGACAAAGATCCCGGCAGCACCTGCTGCGGCTGAAGAAATCATGCCGGCCACCGGTTCCAGGGATGCGCAATCCTCGGGCTCAGCCGCCGGCCCGGTCTCGGCACCAGCAGATGCCGTGGTCCCGGAAACGCCGGATGACCGGTTCCCGGACCCCGCCTCTCCCATCAAGCGCCTGGTGGTGCGGGTGGATGAGGCGGAGATGCCCGGCCCCGGCCGGTCCGATTTTGCCGGACAGCGGCTTCTGGTGTCTCTGGATTCCCACGGGATTGCTCAGGCCGTGATCGAACGGATAAAACAACAGGGGGGGGATATCATCACCCTGGGCCTTGAAGGTGCGGATGTGACCGCCGATCTGTCGGATCTGGACAAATTCCAGGAGGCCATTGAAACATTTGCCCAGACAGGGCCCCAAATTACGGGATTGATCCATCTGGCCGGCCTGGATGCGTATTTTGACCGGAAAAACCGGGAATTCACATCTGATGACGATCTGAACACCACGGTGAAATCAACGTTTATTCTGCTCAAAACGTTGTATGACCAGCTGGACCGGCCGGACACGTATATCGGCACGGTCACATTTGATTCTGTGGTCTTTCCTTACATGGCAGACTGCGGCGAGATTCATCCGCTGTCTGCCGGGTTGAGCGGCCTGCTCAAGACCGCCAACAAGGAACTGGCAGACACCCGGGTCAAGGTGGTGGACTTTTCCTACAAACAGCCCAAAAAAAGCCTGGAGCGGATCGCGGACCTGTTTCTGGCGGAACTGTTGTCTGACGATCCCCGGTGTGAGGTGGGATATAAAAACAGGAAGCGGTATGTGCTGTCCATGCACCCGGAAACCGCCCGCAAAGATCAGCCCATTGTCTCGGACGGAGACACGCTGCTGGTGACCGGCGGGGCCGGGGGGATCACCTATGAGATCCTCAAACAGGTGGTGGCGGACTACCGGGTTAACCTGGTGATTCTGGATATCAATGATATCTATTCGACTGATCCGGAACTGCTGAAGCCCGATGCCACGGAAGCCGATCTCATGGCGCTGCTTCGCAGCCAGATGCCCGGAGAAAAACCGGTGGCGGTGAAACAGGCCCTGGACCGACTGGTGAGGGTCAGACAATCCATCGCCAACATCGAGCATCTCAAATCCCAGGGCGTTTCCGTGGAATATCTTTGCACGGATGTGACCGACTCCCAGGCGGTGAAGGCGGCGGTGGATCGATGTGAGCGCATTGACGGGATCTTTCATGCCGCAGGTATGGAGATGAGCCAGTTCATCCCTAAAAAGGAGCGCAGGGCGTTCGAGCTGGTGGTGGATGTCAAGATCAAGGGGCTGCGGAATCTTCTGGCCGCCACAACGGATCGGGAATACCGGTATATGTTCACCTTTTCGTCGGTCACGGCCCGTTTCGGCAACCAGGGACAGGTGGATTATACGGCTGCCAATGATTTTCTGGGCAAGGCGTTGTTCAGAGAAAAGCAGCAACATCCGGATCGCACCTACAAGGTGTATGCCTGGACCGCCTGGGGCGGGGTGGGCATGGCCACTAATCCCACGGTGAAAAAGGTGCTGGAAGAGCGGGGAATTCAGTTTCTGCCCCTGGATCAGGGCGTGAAGTTTTTCATGGCTGATCTGCTGGATGGAACCGAGTCGGAAATGGTGTTTTCCGGTCTGGATTATGATTTTGACATCGACGGGCTGCTGGGCACCCCCCCGGCCCAGGCATTTCCGTTCCTGGGACAGCTGACCCATAAAAAAGAAGATACCGCCGTATGGACCCGGGTCCTGGACCTGGATCATGACATATTTCTCCATGATCACACCATGGGAGATGTGCCGTTGTTTTTAGGATCCACCGGCATTGAAACCATGGCTGAGGCAGCTGCGGCCCTGGCCGGGGACGGGTCTGTGGTGACCGGGCTGTCGGACTTTGCGATTCCTTACGGCATCAAGCTGCTCAAGGGCCGGCCAAAGGAGATCATCATCTCCGGCACCCGCCGGGCACAGGATACGGTGGCATGCGATATCACCTCGGTGTTCAAAAATCCCGCAGGACAGGTCATGGGTGATCCCAAGCTGCACTACCAGGGCAATTTTTTCCTGGCAAAGAAACGGCCCGCACCGGAAACCATGGATCTGCCCGAGTTTTCTCCGGTGTCATGGGAGGGGGATCTGGCAGACCTGGTATATCATCCCCGACGGTTGTTCATGTTCGGACTGTTCGGCACGATCACGGACATCAATTCCTTTGACGGAAAGACCCTGGTCACCACAGTGGCGGACCGGTCCGATGCGCCTTTCTTCAAGGGGGTGACCGATCCGTCATTCCAGGCGGCTCCGGTGCTGGTGGATGCCATGTTCCAGACCGGCGGGCTTCTGGAGTTTCTCACCACCTCCCGGACCGTGCTGCCTTACCGCATCGCATCCATGACCTTTTTCGCCCCGGTAAAACGGCATACCGACTACCTGTGCATCACCCGGAAAAAGGCATCAGGCGAGGAGACCAATACCTATGACCTGATCCTGACCAACAGGTCCGGCAAGGTGTTCATCAAAGTCACCGGGTTTGAAATGGTCAAGCTCACCCGCCTGTCCCCTGAAGATCGGATTGCCGGCAAGGTGACCTTTACCGAAACCGTGGCTTAGATCCGGGATGCGGTATACACAAACACCAGCGGTCGTCTGTATTCTGCAGACGACCGCTGGTGTTTATTTTATATAAGGGGTGTCATCGCCGGTCCCGGACAATCCGGCCTTCTGCCAGGACCACCCGGGGATGTGCTCCCAGGTGGAACGGGTCTTTGTCCCAGACAATGAGGCTGGCCAGACGGCCCGGTGCCACTGTGCCCAGAGACAGGTCGATGCCCAGGATTTCCGCATTTTTTAATGTGATCAGGCCGATGGCGTCGGCCGGGGTCATGCCCTGAATCAGAAAATATTTGAGGCTGTCTCTCAGATGATGAGACAGAATGATGGGATGATCCGTCATCAGGCCGTATCTTGCCCGGGATGCCATGAGCAGGGCCGTGTGCCGCCAGGAGGCGTTTTTCAGCTCCACTTTGCCGTCTGAAGCGCCCATGGGGCCGTATACCACTGGGATCCCGTGGTCTGCGAGAAGATTGAAAACAGATGTGTCACAAATGTCCAGGGCATGTTCCGCCGTGACGTTGAGGTTGAACTGTTTTTTCAGGTCCACGAGAAACAGCGCGTCATCGGTCTTGTGCAGATGCACTTTCAGGGTTTTTTCACCATTGAACAGCTTGAATACTTCCCACTCGGTTTCCGACAGGGCCAGGTCATATTCTCTGTGAGCCCATACCACGCCTTTTTTCGGGCTGTCCGGTCTGGACAGGTCATACAGGGATTTTTCCTTTTTGATACGGGCCTGTTCCTCTTTCCGGAAGATGTCGGACAAAAATTCCCTGAGCAGGGCGGCGGCGCCCATGCGGGTGCGGGGCCGGGGCCCTTTCCAGTGAAAGCTGTTCCGGGGATTGTACCCTAAAGCGGCCTTGAATCCATAGTCGCTGACAACGGCATCGGCCCGGTTGGCGGCGAAATTTTTGATGATCACGGCTTTCCCGCCGATGATGTTGCCGGATCCCGGCACCACGCAGGAATAGAGCACCCCGAAGTCCACGGCGTCGGCAAAGGCCCGGTCATCGAAATAGATGCTGTCCAGAGGATTGTGCATTGGCGCAAACGGGGTGCGGTGCTCATCGGTTTCGGTTTCCGAGACCGGTTCTCCTTGCCGTTCCATGCCGATGTGGGAATGGGGGTCGATGAATGCCGGGGTAACGATGCCCCGCATATCGGGAGGGCAGGCGGTGCCGGTCACCTCGGTGATATGGCGGCCTTCCACCACCACGGTCATGTCTGTCTGCAGGGTGCGGCCGTCATACAGATGATCGGCCCTGATAACGAGGCGGGGATTTTCCATGGTCAGGTCCTGTTTTCTAACGGGTCAATGGCACAAACAGTATTTTCCATCAGATACCGTTAATGAGCGAGGAAAGCAAGACGCTCATTCAGGAAACGACTTGAAATCTTGATTTTTGATCTTTTTTGTGACAGGTTGCCCGATAAGATGAAAAAAGGAGACGGCCGATGGAAATGGCAGTTGCTGCAGTGATTGCCGGATTGAGTATTCTGGTTTGGAGTGCGGACCGGTTTGTGACGGGCGCGGCTGCCACGGCACAGTATTTCGGCATGCCGCCGCTGCTGATCGGCATGGTGGTTGTGGGGTTCGGCACTTCAGCTCCGGAGATGCTGGTGTCGGCTCTGGCCGCAATGCAGGGCAGTCCCGGAATCGCTTTGGGAAACGCCTATGGGTCCAATATTGCCAATATCGCCCTGATTTTGGGTGTCACCGCAGTGATCAGTCCGATCATGGTCCATTCTGCGGTATTGAAAAAAGAACTGCCGATCCTGACACTGGTCACCGCAGGGTCGGTATGGCTGATTTCAGACCTGAGGATTTCTCTGATCGATGCCCTGATCCTGCTGGGGGTGTTTGCCGCGCTGATGGGCTGGACCATTTTTCAGGGAATTCGGCAAAATACCGATTCTTTGGCCGGGCAGATGCAGGCCCGGTCAGCGGAGTCGGTCCTGCTGATCCGGCGGTCGGTTTTCCGACTGATTTACGGTCTGGTCCTGCTGATCCTCAGTTCCCGTATACTGGTCTGGGGTGCGGTGGCCCTGGCAGGGTTTTTCCATGTCAGCGACATGATCATCGGATTGACCATCGTGGCGGTGGGCACTTCACTGCCGGAACTGGCATCCTCCGTGATAGCGGCACGCCGGGGCGAGCATGATATCGCACTGGGCAATGTGCTGGGATCCAATCTGTTCAATACCCTGGCCGTGGTGGGGATAGCCGGGATCATTCACCCTGTTACGGCCGAACCGGCTGTTCTGTTTCGGGACATGCCGGTGATGGGGGGACTGACCCTCTCCCTTTTTATTATCGGGTATGGCTTCAGGGGCAGGCCCGGCCGCATCAACCGGGTGGAAGGGGCTGTCCTGCTGGCGGTCTATCTTGGCTATACCCTGTATCTGATACGCATGGCGATGACCGGTCTGGCGTGATCTGAATCTCTTGTAAAATCAGGGAAATCGGCGTATTGGATCAGGCTTGAAAATACGCCATGACAGGAGAAAACATGTACACCCCGTTTCAGTATCAGACATCTGAATATGACTGCGTGCCTACCGCCCTGATCAATGCGGTGAGCTATCTGTTCAAACGCAAGCAAGTCCCGCCCATGGTGATCCGGCACATCTATCTGTACTGCATGGATACCGTGGGCCGCAACGCCCGGTTCGGGATCGGCGGCACCAGCAAATACGCCGTCCGGCTGGTGGGCAACTGGCTGGAATCCTATCGGTTCAAAGATTTTGCTGTGCGCACCGTGTTCCTGGAAAAAGAGGCGGTCCGCCTGGATTCGGATGGACCGATCCAGGGCTGCCTGGATGAAGGCGGGGTGGTGCTGTGCAATATCCGGCTCACCCAAAAGGAAGAGCACTACATCATGATCACAAAGATCGAGGATGACTGGGTACACGGGTTTGATTCCTATTTCCGCACCGCCATCAGAGGAATGAAGGGACATGTCAGTATTCTGGAATCGGTGGATGGCCGCTCCCCCAATCTGAAAATCCGGCTGTCATGGCTGGATCAGACGGACTGCCGGCGGTTCTGCCTGGGTCCGGTGACCCAGCGGGAAGCCCTGCTCATGTGGCGGTTGACCTGATATCCGGCAGGGATGTCAGGGGGTGTATCAGTCAATCAGCAGGATCTGCATGTCCATGACATTGGTGCGGGTCGGGCCGGTGATCAGCAGATCATCCAGGGCCAGAAAAAAGGGATAGGCGTTGTTTTCCGCCAGATGGTTTTCCGCAGACAGGCCCAGGTTCTGTGCCCGGGACACGGTGTATTCGTGGGCAAACGCCCCGGCGGCATCTGTAGGGCCGTCGGTCCCGTCGGTACCGGCGGACAACAGCAGAATCCCTTTTGTTCCTGCAAGGGACAGGGCTCCGGCAAGGGCCAGCTCCATGTTCCGGCCCCCTTTGCCGGTTCCTCTAAGGGTGACGGTGGTCTCTCCACCACACAGCAGACAGACCGGGGGTTTTGCCGGCCGGCCGGATTGCCGGACCTCCCGGGCAATGGCGCACAGCACTTTGGCCGCATCTCTTGCCTCCCCCTGAATCATGGAAGACAGGATCACCGGGGTGAACCCCAGGTGCCTGGCCTTTGTTTCAGCCGCGGACAACGCATCGGAAAGGCTGCCCACCACCAGGTTGAAGACCCTTGAAAAAACCGGATCGCCGGGTTTGGGCGTGTCAGGAATCCGGCCGTCCATGCCGGCCAGGATACGGTTTTGCACCGGTTCGGGCACCTTGTCCCATACCTGGTGGCGCTCGAGAATGACTTGGCAGTCCCGGAAATATCCGGTGTCCGGGGCCGTCATCCCGGATCCGATGATGTCCAGGTCGTCGCCGATCACATCGGACAGGATCAGGGACACCACCCGGGCCCTGTTGGCCGCGGCACACAACTGCCCGCCCTTGATCCTGGACAGATGCTTTCGGACAGTGTTGATTTCGTGGATCGTGGCCCCGCACCCCAGCAGCTGCCGGGTGGTTTCCTGTTTGTCCGTAAGGGTGATGCCGCCCGCCGGTGACGGAGTCAGGGCCGATGCGCCGCCTGAAATCAGACAGAAAACCAGATCCTCCGGCCCGGCCCGGGAGACCATTTCCAGGAGAGCTGCGGCTCCGGTCATACCTGCTGCATCCGGCAACGGGTGCCCGGCTTCCATCACCCGGCAGTGGGCCAGCGGCATGCCATGTCCGTATTTGGTGACCACCACCCCGTCATGGATCCGGGATCCGAGCAGCGCTTCCATCTGACTTGCCATGGCTGCCGAGGCCTTGCCGGCCCCGATCACATAAATGTGCCGGATCCGGTCCAGATCCAGATCAATTTCCCCGACACACAATCGGGTTCTGGACATGTGAAAATGCCTCGACACACAGGCTTCCGGTGCTACTGCCCGTATCCCGGCTTCAAATATTGCCGTTGCAGCCTGTTTTAATGTTATCGGATTTCCCTGTTCCATCTGTTGACGCTACATCTTCAGGATCATGAACACAAATTCGCCGTCATTGAAATCAATGGTCAGGTTGGCGCCTCTGCCTTCAGCATAACGGATCCAGAAAGGCCGGTCTGATACCCCGCATTCATAATCGGGGTAGGATTGGCCGGTGTTGCTGTTTTTCCATGACAGGATCATGGGGGCGTCGCATTTTTCAAAGGCCATGTCTTTGGCCATCTGTTTGGCGGTTGAAAAATCAAAACCATCGTCCGTAACGCTCAGATGGATGGATTCAGAAGTCTGGTTCTCCGGGTTGATATGAATCTGTGCCATGTCAGGCCTCCTTGTGAGGGTCTTGTTCCGGGGCCGTGCCATACATCTGGATTGCCCCTTTGGAAAAAATATAATACAACATGGCCCAATTACCATGATTTTTTATCTGACAGGAGACAAGATGATCGATTTTCAAGGTCAGGCAGCTTTGGTGACCGGGGCCGGGGCCGGCATCGGGCGGGCCTATGCCCTGGAACTGGCCCGGCGGGGAGCTTCGGTGGTGGTCAACGATATCGGCAGGACCGCGGATGGGCGGTCCTGTGCCGATGACGTGGTGGATGAGATCCGGGCGGCCGGAGGACAGGCTGTGGCAAGTCTCGAATCCGTGGATACCCTGGCGGGCGGGCGGCAAATGGTTCAGACCGCGGCGGACCGGTTCGGCCGGCTGGATATCCTGGTGAACAATGCCGGGATCCTGCGGGACCGGACCTTCATGAAGATGACCGAAGACGAGTGGGACGATGTGATCCGCGTGCATCTCAAGGGTGCCTTCTGCGTGACCCAGCCGGCGTTGCAACAGATGAAGCGGCAGCGCTACGGCCGGGTGGTGTTCACCGCTTCCACATCCGGGATGTACGGCAATTTCGGCCAGTCCAACTACGGGGCCGCCAAAATGGGCATCATCGGACTGATGAATACCCTGAAGCTGGAGGTGGGCCGTTACGGCATCCTTGTGAACACGGTGGCGCCCAACGCGGACACCGGTATGACCGCCGGGGTGTTTCCGGATGAGGTGGCCCGCCGGATCCGGCCTGAATTCAACGTTCCCCTGGTGATCTATCTGAGTTCACGGCGCAACCAGGTGTCCGGCAGGGTGTTCACCATGAGTGCGGGCTGGTTTGCCCGGTCCGCTATGGTATCGGGCAAAGGGGTGTGTATCGGTGACACAAAACGTGATATTTCTGCCGAAGAGATTGAAGACCGGTTCGATGAGATCTGCACCATCGACCAGGTCCGGGAGTTTGAGACCTGCGGAGATATATACAGCCTTGGCCGGCCTTTGACCGGGCGGTGACCCCGGGCCGCATGAGAATGGAATCGCTCAAAGTGGCAGTTCTCCCCAGGCGTGAAATCCCTTTCACCGGGATCTGTTTCATCCGGTTGAAATTTCGGGCAATACCTGTTAAAAGAAAGTCTTTGGAATTTTAACAGGAAACGTGTTTCATGCATTATGACGGAATGATCATACGGCCCCCCAGCGAGGCGGACAGCATCCTGCTACAGGTCACTTTAGGGTGTTCCCACAACAAGTGCACCTTTTGCGGCAGCTTCCGCGACAAACGGTTCACCATCAAAAAAGATGACATCATTTTTCAGGACATCGAGTATGCCCGGGCCCATTTTCCCCGGCAAAAGCGGCTGTTCATCTGTGACGGGGATGCCATGATCGTGCCCATGAAGCGGCTTGTGCCCATTCTGGAGCGGATCCGTGACCGGCTTCCCTGGGTGGAGCGGGTGGGTGTGTATGCCAATACCAAGGGCATCGGCATGAAAACCGATGAAGAACTGGCAGAACTGCACTCCCTGGGGGTCGGCATCGCTTACATGGGTCTGGAATCCGGGGATGACCAGGTGCTGGCAGATATCCGCAAGGGTGCCACTGCCGACAAGATGATCCGCATGGGAAAGCGGGTGAAACAGGCCGGGATCCAACTGTCGGTCACCGTGCTGGTGGGCCTGGCCGGAAAAGAGAGGTCCCTGATTCATGCCAAAGAGACCGGCCGGGTCCTGTCTGAAATCGATCCGGACTATGTGGGGGCTCTGAGCCTGATGCTGATTCCCGGCACCGAACTGCATGACGATTATCAGGCCGGTCGGTTCCAGCTGCCGTCCCCTGAACAGATGCTGGCGGAACTGGGCCAGATGATCGCTTCCACCCATCTGACGGACGGGCTGTTTCATGCCAACCATGCCTCCAATTACCTGCCCATCCGGGCCCGGCTTCCCAGGGACAAGGAGAGAACCCTGGATCAGATCGCTCAGGCGTTGAGCGGAAAAATCAAACTCAAACCCGAATTCATGAGAGCCCTGTAATACAGGGCACTATTTTTTTATTTATCAGGAGAACACATCATGGTCGATGCCACAGAAAATCTGGATCAATTGACGGTCAATACCATTCGAACCCTTTGCATGGATGCGGTGCAGAAAGCCAATTCCGGCCATCCCGGCGCACCCATGGGCCTGGCACCGGCCGCCTATGTGCTGTTCAAGCGGTGTTTGAAACACAATCCCAAAAACCCGGCATGGATCGACCGGGACCGGTTCGTCCTGTCCGGCGGGCATGCTTCATCACTGCTTTACAGCCTGCTGTACCTGTTCGGGTACGGACTGACCCTGGATGATCTGAAGCGCTTCCGGCAATGGGGCTCCCGGACCCCCGGGCATCCGGAATACGGGGACACGCCGGGCGTGGAAACCACCACCGGACCTCTGGGCCAGGGAATCGCCAACGCCGTAGGCATGGCCATTGCCGAATCCCATCTGGCGGCCCGCTTCAACAAAAAAGACAAGACATTGATCGATCACCATACCTTCTGCATGTGCGGGGACGGGGATCTCATGGAAGGGGTGGCCATGGAAGCGGTGTCTCTGGCCGGTCACCTGGGTCTGGGAAAGCTGATCCTGATTTATGACGACAACCATATCACCATTGAAGGGGCCACAGACATCGCATTTACGGAAAACGTGGCAGACAAATTCACGGCCATGAACTGGCATGTGCAGGCGCTGGAAAACGGCAATGACCTGGAAGCGATCCAGGCCGCCATCGAGGTTGGCAAACAGGAGCAGGACCGGCCGTCCCTGATCAAGATCCGCACCCATATCGCCTATGGCAGCCCCAACAAACAGGATACGGCCGATGCCCATGGCGCGCCCTTAGGAGAAACGGAAATCCGGCTGACCAAGAAATTCTACGGCATGCCCGAGGACCAGTCTTTTTATGTGCCCGAACCGGTGACGGCCCTGGCTGAAGAAGCGGTGGGTGCCGGAGAAAACATGGAAACCGCCTGGCAGGAGGTGTTTTTGTCTTATAAAGCGGCCTATCCTCAGGATGCCGGCCTGTTTGTGGATGCCGTGAGCGGTTTTCTGACAAAGGACTGGGACAGGGATATTCCGGAATTTTCCGTGTCAGATGACCCAGTAGCCACCCGGGCCGCTTCAGGCAAGGTCCTCAACGCCATTGCACCCAATCTGCCGTCACTCATGGGGGGGTCTGCGGATCTGGCTCCGTCCAACAAAACTTATCTGAACGGTGCCACCGAGTTCCAGAAAAACGCCCGGGGCGGCCGCAACATCCGTTTCGGTGTCAGAGAGCATGCCATGGGCGCCATTCTGTCGGGCATGTACCTGCATTCCGGAGTCCGTCCGTATGGCGGCACCTTTCTGGTGTTTGCCGATTACATGCGCCCGGCCATCCGGCTGGCCGCGTTGATGAAACTGTCGGTCATCTATGTGTTCACCCATGACAGTGTGGCTGTGGGCGAAGACGGTCCCACCCATCAGCCGGTGGAACATCTGGCGGCCCTGCGGGCCATCCCCGGGCTTCATGTGGTGCGGCCGGCCGATGCCAATGAGACCGCCCTGGCCTGGAAACAGGCCCTGACCACCACCAACGCACCCACCGCCCTGATACTGAGCCGTCAGAAACTGCCGGTTCTGGATGTGTCGGAACGGCACGGTGAATTCCAGTACGGGGCCTACACCATTCGGAACAAGGGCAATGATGCAGATCTGATTCTCATTGCCACGGGCTCGGAAGTCCATATCAGCCTGAAGGCGGCGGACAGGCTGGAAACGGAACACGGTATCAAAACGTCCGTGGTGTCCATGCCCTCCTGGGAATGGTTTGACAAAGCGCCGGCACCTTACCGGGACCGGATTCTGCCCCCCGGTGTCTCCCGCCGCCTGGCCGTGGAAGCCGGCATTGGCATGGGATGGGACAAATATGTGGGACCGGGCGGAGCAGTGGTCAGTATCGAACGATTCGGGGCATCAGCTCCGGGCGGAGACGTCCTGAAAAACCTGGGGATGTCTGTGGATAATGTGATGGAACAGGCCCTGGCCCTGGTCAAGGGGTGATAATACAGGAGGCGCGTCATGATGATTACTGTCAAGACCGGCAGCCGGACCCAGATGATCGATATCACGGATCAGGTCCGCCGGGCGGTGAAGGATTCCGGGATACACAACGGCCTGGTGCATATCTTCTCCATGCACACCACCGGCGCTATCACCATCAATGAGAATGCGGATCCGGCCGTGCCAAAGGACATCCTGAACACCATCAACAAGATCGTTCCCTGGGATGACCGGTACACGCACATGGAAGGCAATTCCGCGGCCCACATCAAGGTCAGCCTGTTCGGACCGTCGGAAATGGTGGCCCTGGAAAACGGCGCTCTGGTGCTGGGTACCTGGCAGTCCATTTTTTTCTGTGAGTTTGACGGCCCCCGGCAGCGGAAAGTCAATGTGACGGTTCTGGCGACGGACAGATAAGGAAACACCCCATGAAACTGATATGGCTGCTCACGGCGCTGGTGGCCGGGATGATGGCCCCGGTCCAGGCCGGGTTCAACGGCAAGATGGGCCGGGCCATCGGAGACCCTGTGTATGCGGCCCTGATCTCATTTTTTGTGGGCACCCTGGGTCTGCTGGCGTACGGCCTGTTTTTACGCATGGATTTCACAGCCGTGCGCCAGGCGGCCGGCATCGAATGGTGGGTGTGGCTGGCCGGGCTGCTGGGCGCGTTTTATGTCACATCCGTGATTGTTTTGACCCCCCGGCTGGGGGCCACCCTTACCTTCAGCCTGGTGGTGGCGGGCCAGCTGATCATGGCCCTGGCCCTGGACCACTATGGGCTTTTGGGCGTTCCGGTGCAGTCCATCTCCTGGCTCAGAATCCTGGGGATCGCCTTGATCACCGCCGGTGTGGTGCTGATCCGGAAATTTTGAAAAACCGGCTAGATTTTCTGGAGCCGTCCGAAATCCTTTTCCAGTTCTTCGGCCTGGTTTTCCTTGCCCTGCTGCCGGAGGCTGTCCGACAGTGCTTTGATCTTTTCTTCCAGCAGCGGAAGAATGTCGTTTTTCAGGGTGTCCCCCATCTTTTGTCCGGATGATTTCAGCTTTTGTTCCAGTTCTGCCATGGCATCTTTCATGGCCTGGTATTCTTCGGTTTCCGGGATGGTTTCAAGTTGTTCCATCAGATCGGCCATCTTTTTTTCCATGGTCTGCCACATCTCTTCCAGAGACGCTGCCGCAGTTTCAGCCGGTGATTTCGTGCTGCCGTCAACCACCGCGCCGGCGGGGATTTTTTTGCCGCCTGCCCGGGACTGTTCAATGATCACCGCTTTGGTTCCGGTATCGCCCGGGGCATTGCCGATGAAAAACCGGGAATCCTCGGTGGCATGATCTGAAAAGGCTTCGGCAATTTCAACGGCCACCTGGAATTTGGCATCCTGTGTATACGTGATTTTTTTCACCTGTCCCACGGCCTTTCCTTCGAATATCACCGGATCTTTTTGTTTTAATCCGTTCACCTGGTCAAAGGAAATGGTGAAACGGTGCCCTGTGCATCCGGCAAAAAGGGCGGCACACAGCAACACCGTCATGATGCTGTAAAAAGAATCAGAGAACAGGGATGAAGTGTGTCGGATATGTCTCATTAATTGAATTCCTCGTCTGGTTTTTTGAAAATCGGGATTTTGAGTACCGGCACCCCTTCCTTTTGAAGCGTTTTTTCCTCTTCCAGGGTGGTGGTTCCCCGGATGTTGCGGTGGTCGGAGGCGCCGTAGTGAATTTTCAATGCTTCTGTGGCAAAGGAGGTGCCCACATCCTCAAAATTTTTTTCCACGAATCTGGCCACCCGTTCCGTGAGTTCGGCCACGGCCTCCTGACTGGCCTGCAATGCCTTGTGCGCTTCCGTGTGCCGGCAGGATTCCGAGGTCCTGATGGCAATGGGATGCAGTTTCTGCACCACCGAGGTGGTATCGCAGACCGGACATTGAAGCAGACCCTGAGCCTGCTGGGTTTCCAGGTCATGCTTGTCCTGAAACCAGCCTTCAAACGCGTGGCCGTTGATGCATTCCAGATCAAATACGATCATGATGATTCATTGCCTTGATTCGGGAAACAAAAGGGGATGCCCCGTGCATCCGGTTAAACTATATCTGAAACCCGCCGGTTTTTCAATTGGGAAATACGGTGCCGGTCCCGCTCTGACCTGACACAGGGAAACAGGCTGTTGTTGGTGAAAACCGGATGGCGGGTGAGATCGAACCGGGATTTGGCAACGGCGGTTTCCCACATCGGGGTGTGGGGAATGGGCGTGTAATAGGCCAGCACCGGCAGAATGCCGGCGTTTCTGACAAATGTCATGGAAGCGGCCACATCGTCCAGATCCTGATCCGGCAGGCCGCACAACAGATAGGCCCCGATCTGGCCGGGTTTGAATCCGGCTGTTTTCAAAGCAGTCACCGCCTGAAAAAAATCATCCACCCGGACTTTGACATCATGACGCCGGTTTTTTGAAAACGCGGCGGTTTCAAGGCCCAGGCGGATGGTTTTGAACCCGGCCTTGAACATGAGATCTGCGGCTTCACCAGTAATTTCCCGGATGTGCAGGGCATTTGGGGTATGGAAAAACAGATCCAGGCCCGAATCAATGATTTTTTCCATTAACGGATACGCATGGCCGGGCCCGTTCACCAGCAGGGCATCGTCGTAAAATGCGAAGTTTCTGATCTGGTATCGATGGTGCCAGTGGCAGATCTCATCAAATACCCGGTCTACGGAACGGCGGATCATGCGGGGTTCCAGAAACGGGGATGCACAGTAATCACAGGAAAACGGGCATCCCCGGGCCGTCAGCACCGGGGCATAGGGCAGTTTCAAGCACAGATCCAGGGCGGGAAAGGGCGGATCATCCGTCCGGGTATCCAGGCGAAGGGGAAAACCGGTACACCGGGCGAGCATCTCTTCGAGCACCGGCTCTCCCTGACCGGAAACAACGTAATCCGCCCCGGAAAACGCGGTGGCATGGTCCTGACACAAAGTGGCGTATTTTCCCCCCAGCACCACCGGCACATCTGGAAAGACCGACCGGATCATGGAAATGGTTTCCGTGACCCCGGATGCCCAGTAAGTCATCAGGGAGGTGACAAAAATCAGGTCCGGGGGATCCATGGATGACAGGTCATTGTGAAACCAGTCCGGCAGGATGCCGTATCGGGAAAAGATTTGTCTGGTCCGGGGAAACGGCCCGGCCGATGGCGGCAGCATATCCCTGAGGGCGACAGGGGTTTTACGGAACGGCCCCCGGCCGTCCCAGGCGGTTTTTACAGGGTTCGGCTCACGGGGATGGAAACGGTCCAGGCAGTCGATAAAACTGACCCGGACACCGGCCTGACGCAGCATGCCGGCAAGGCTAAGCAGGCCCAGGGGTTTGAGCCAGAAATCAAAGGCTGCAAAATCATGAATCCATGGATTTACACACAGCACATGCGGGGAATGCGGCATGGAAAAGATCAGTCTTCGAAATATTTCATGGATGTTTTTTTCAGCTCTTTACTGGAAAACAGCAGCGTAAAATCGCTCTCCCCCACCGTGGCGGCGATTTTTTCCACCAGGGACCGGCACTCGGCTTCAGTGGCGGCATGGACCATGGTATACAGGTTGTAGGGCCACCCCGGGGCCGGATTGCGGCGGTAGCAATGGGTGATTTCATCAAACTCCGCCATGGCCGTTCCCACCCGTTCCACCTTTGTCTCATCCACGTTCCATGCCACCATGGCATTGGCTTTGAACCCGGATTTCTGATGTTTGAGCGTCGCGCCGAAACGCCGGATAACGCCCCGCTGGTTGAGACGTGTCAGCACGTCCAGAAACTGGTCTTCGGAGATGCCGATTTTTTCGGCCATCTGCCGGAACGGCCGCTGCACCACCGGAATATCGGTCTGGAGCAGGGCAATCACTTTTTTTTCCAAATCTGTTATCATAATCGCCTGAAAAACATGTCAGTCTGTGTTGAATTGATCCGGGTACAATGCGGCGATGGCGGCTTCCGATGCATCGCATACCCCTTTTTCCGTAATAAACCCGGTCACGAGCCGGGCCGGTGTCACATCAAAGGCATGGTTGGCCGCCGGACTGTCTTCGGGGGTGACCAGCACCTGTGTGATCGCACCATCGTGCCATCCCTGGACATACCGGATTTCATCGGGATTCCGTTCTTCAATGGGGATGTCCCGGATGCCGTCGGTGATGTCCCAGTCAAACGTGGAGGCGGGCAGGGCCACATAAAACGGGATATCATTGTCCCTGGCAGCCAGGGCCTTGAGATAGGTGCCGATCTTGTTGGCCACATCGCCTGTCCGGGTGGTGCGGTCCGTGCCCACGATCACCATATCCACCTGACCGTGCTGCATCAGATGGCCCCCGGCATTGTCGGTAATCACGGTGTGGGGGATGCCGTGCTTTCCCAGTTCCCAGGCCGTAAGTCGCGCCCCCTGGTTCAGGGGCCTTGTTTCATCCACCCACACATGAACCGGGATCCCTGCGTCTTGGGCTGCGTAGATCGGGGCTGTGGCCGTGCCGTATTCAATGCAGGCCAGCCATCCGGCATTGCAGTGGGTCAGAATGTTCACCGGCTGACCCGGTTTCCGGCCGGCAATCTCCTGGATCAGTGTCAGTCCGTGGACACCAATCTGCCGGCAGTTGTCCGCTTCCTCCTCCATGATGGCCAGGGCTTCGTTCAGCGCCGCCTGGATCCTTAATTCACTTGAAGACTGTTCCAGCA
>JBFLKI010000120.1:0-17412 GCA_040883135.1 Desulfotignum sp.
CAGGCCTGCGTTATTGTAGTTATTTAAAATAACGCAGGCCTGACCCCACTGGCTGACCCCATATTGTTAACGGACCGGGGTGGGGCCCAGGTCTTTAATCTGCTGCACCATATCGTTTGCGATCTCGGCGAACCGGGCGCCCTGGGCTGAGGACAGGTTATACATGGCCACGCGCTCCGGTTCGATGCCCAGTTCGGTGAGCACTTTTTTCACGTATGCCACTTTGCGTTTTGCCTTGTAATTGCCTTCCAGGTAGTGGCACTCCCCTTCCAGGCATCCGGCCACGTACACCCCGTCCGCCCCGTCCTCCAGGGCGGACAGCAGGTGAATGATGTCCACCCGGCCGGTGCAAGGCACCTGAATGATCTTGATGTTGGCCGGATAGGACAGCCTCATGGAACCTGCCAGGTCCCCTGCGGCGTACGCTCAGTACTGGCAGCAGAATGCAACGATTCTGGGTTCAGACGCCGGGCTGTCCATGACACGGGTTTGCTGATCTGGTTTCATGATGCCGCCTCCTCGGTCTCCAGGGTTTCTCCAAACAGGGCATGGGTCTTGGCAGTGATCTGCCGGTCCGTGAAATGGTTCAAGGTGATGGCCTTGCCCGGACATTCGGCCACGCAGGCCCCGCACCCATGGCATTCCGATGCCTCGATCTGTGCGTATCCCTCTTCATGGATAAAGGGGATCCCATAGGGACAGGTGCGCACACAGGTCAGGCATACCGCGCACTTTTCCTTTTCCACCTTGGCCACGATCCCGCCCACCATGAGGGCATCCTTTGACAGAATGGTCATGGCCCGGGCCACAGCCGCCCTTGCCTGGGCGATGCTCTCCTCCAAGGGCTTGGGATAGTGGGCCAGCCCGGCCATGAACAGGCCGTCCGATGAAAAATCCACCGGCCGAAGCTTGGCATGGGCCTCCACCAGAAACCCGTCGCTGTTCACCGGAACCTTGAAGGTTTCAAACAGCTTTTTATTGTCTGCCGGCACCACGCCCGAGGCCAGCACCACCAGGTCCGGCGAAAGGGTCACAGGCATCTGGAGCACCGGATCAAAGACCGTGAGAACCAAACCCCCGGTGCCGTTTTGGGCCCGGCTCAACTCGGGCATACTCTCCAGGTCGTACCGGATGAACAGCACCCCCCGTTCCCGGGCTTCCCGGTACAGGTCCTCCCGAAATCCGTAAGACCGGATATCCCGGTAAATCACGAACACCCGTTTTCGGGGATCCATTTTCTTGAGGGCGATGGCGGACTTGAGACTATGGGTGCAGCACAGCCTTGAACAGTAGGGGTGCTCATCGTTTCGGGAACCCACGCACTGGATGAACGCAAAGGAGCGGCCCTTGAGAATCCGGGAATCGTTCTCACGGAACGCCGCGTCCATGTCCAGGTGGGTGAGCACGTCCGGATGGTCGCCGTAAAGGTATTCATGGGGGCGGTATTCCATGCCGCCGGTGGCGATGACCGCGGCCCCGTGTTCAACAGTGAGTTCCTGCCCGCCGCCGCTTACCAGGGTGGTGGTGAAATGGCCCATGGATCCGGCGGTCCGCGCGACCCGGGTATTGAGGTACACGGAGACCGTCGGGTGGGCCAGCACTTTTTCAGCCAGATCCGCCAGAAAGGCGGCCACAGGCTCGCCCTGCCAGGTGGTGTTCAGTTGCCGGGCGATCCCGCCCAGGCTATCGGTCTTTTCGACCAGGTAAACATCCACGCCCTGGGCTGCCGCGGTCAGAGCCGCCTCCATCCCGGCCACCCCGCCCCCCACCACCAGCAGGGTTTTCTGGATGGGCAGGCTCACCTGATGCAGGGGTTCCACAAACGCGGCCTTGGCCACGGCCATGCGCACCAGATCCTTGGCCTTTTTTGTGGCTTTGTCCGGTTGGTTCATGTGGACCCAGGTGTTCTGGTCCCGGATATTGGCCATCTCGAACAGATACTTGTTGAGCCCGGCATCCCGGATGGTCTCCTGGAACAGGGGTTCATGGGTTCTGGGAGAGCAGGACGCCACCACCACCCGGTTGATGTCGTTGTCAATGATCACCTGCTTCATATGATCCTGGGCATCCTGGGAGCAGGTGAACAGGTTGTCTTCCACATGCACCACAAAGGGGAGGGTTCTGGCGTAATCCCGGACAGCGGGTACATCCGCCACCCCCCCGATGTTGATGCCGCAGTTGCACACAAACACCCCGATACGGGGGGTGTCTCCGGCCACATCGGTTTCAGGGGGCAGCTCCCGGGTGCGGGTGAGGGTCCACCGGTCCCCGGCCATGGTCATGGCCGCGGTGGCGGCCGCGGCCGAGGCTTCCATCACCGAAGAGGGAATGTCTTTGGGTTCCTGAAAGGTACCGCAAACGTAGATACCCGGTCTGGATGCGGACACCGGGGACAGATCGGCGGTGGCCGCAAACCCGTGGGTATTGAGAGCGATGCCCATTTTTTCCGCCAGGGCTGCGGCCTCCCGGTTGGGGGCCAGGCCGATGGACAGCACCACCATGTCGAATATCTCCTCGGCCAGGTTCCCGGCTTCAGTGGCGTACACCAGCCGATACCGGTCCCCGGGCTCCGGAAACACCGAATGGATCCGGGATCTGACGTACCGCACCCCGGCGTCGTCCTGGGCCCGCATCTGGTACTTGTCAAACTCCTTGCCGTGGGTGCGCATGTCCATGTAAAAGATGGCGCAGTCCAGATGTTCCCCGGCATGCTCCTTGGCGATCACGGCCTGTTTGGTGGCATACATGCAGCACACCCCGGAGCAGTAGGCATGGTCTCCCTTGTTGATGTCCCGGGATCCCACACACTGGAGCCAGGCGATCTTTTTCGGTTCCTTTTCATCCGACGGCCGCACCAGGTGACCATTGTAAGGACCGGACGCGGACAGGATCCGTTCGAACTCCAGGGAGGTCATGACATTGGGGCTGTGCCCGTAGCAGTAGGTGATCATCTGCTGGGGCTCGAACGGGGTGAACCCCGGGGCCAGGATGATGGCCTTGACCTGCACGGTGCGGGTTTCGGGCGTCATGAAATGGTCCACGGCATCGGCCAGACAGGCATCCACGCACTGCATGCACTCGGAACAGTACCCGCAGTTCAGACACCTTGCCGCTTCCTTCTGCCCGTCTTCCACCCCATACCCCAGTTCCACCTCGTCAAAATTGTTGACCCGTTTTTCCGGGGCCAGTTCCGGCATTCTGTACCGGTTTTCTTCGGGCATATCCGGATCCACAGGCCGGTAGACCGGTTCTTGGTTCACGGACACTTCCCGGCCCTCGGCCATGTCTTTTCCGGAAAGATACCGGAAAATGGATTCCGCCGCCTCCATGCCGGCAGCCACCGCGCCGATGGCCACCCCGGGACCGGTCTGCACATCTCCTCCGGCAAACACGCCGGGGCGGTCCGTTGCCAGGGTCACCGGATTCACTTCCGTGGTGTTCCACCGGGAAATTTTCACATCCGCCAGATCCTCGATCACGGAAACGTCCGGCTGCTGGCCGATGGCACAGACGAGCTGGTCGATATCGATGTCGTACTCACTGCCGGGCACAGGCACGGGCCGGCGCCGGCCTGACGCATCCGGTTCCCCCAGTTCCATTCGGATCACCCGAAGGCCCGCCACCCGGCCGTCTTTTTCAAGAACCTTCTGGGGGGCCGCCAGATAAGTGATGGCCACGCCTTCGTCCTCGGCGGCGCAGATCTCCTCTTCCCAGGCCGGCATCTCTTTCCGGGTTCTTCTGTATATAATGGTCACATTCTCCGCCCCCAGGCGAACGGCAGCCCGTGCCACGTCAATGGCCACGTTCCCGCCTCCAATGATGCCCACCTGTTTTCCCACTTCGGTTTTGCCGGTGAGATTGAGCTCCCTCAGAAAATCCACGCCCTGTCGGACACCGGCGAAATCTTCGCCGGGAATATCCAGAGACAGCCCTTTGTGAGCTCCCAGGGCCAGAAACACGGCATCAAATCCTTCGGCCACCAGGCTGTCCACCGTAAAATCGTGTCCCAGGCGCTGATTGCAGTGAATCAACACCCCCAGGTTGGTAATCACCTCGATGTCTTTGTCCAGCACGGCAGGGGGCAGACGGTGGTCCGGAATCCCCACCCGCAGCATGCCTCCGGGTTTGGGCAATGCTTCGAAAATCACGGCGTCCACCCCTTTTTTCGCCAGATGAAATCCGCAGGACAGCCCGGCCGGGCCGGATCCGATAATGGCGACTTTCTTTCCGATCCTGGGATCGCAGGGGATCTCTATCTGCCTGGGATCGAACTGGTCCGCGGCCAGACGCTTGAGATCCCGGATGGCCACCGGCGCATCCTTCTGGCAGCGGCGGCAGGCATCCTCGCATTCATGGGGACAGACCCGTCCCAGCACACCCGGCAAAGGCAGCTGCTCCATAATAATCTCCAGGGCCTGTTGGAACTTGCCCTGCTTGACCATCTGCACATATCCCTGGACATTGAGTCCGGCCGGACAGGTGAGGCGGCAGGGGGCGGTGTCGGTCTTTTCGATGGCCCAGGCCGAAGGCATGGCCTGGGGATAGAGCTTGAATGCGGCCTTGCGGTCCTGCAGGTTCTCGTCGAACCGGTTGGGCAGATCCACCGGGCACACCTTGCCGCATTCGCCGCAGGCGGTGCATTTTTCCAGGTCGATATACCGGGGATGCTGTGTCAGGGTTACCGTAAAATTGCCGGCCTCCCCGTCCACGGATTCGATGTCGCTTGTGGTCAGCAGTTCCACATTCAGATGCCGTCCGGCCTCCACCAGTTTGGGGGAGATTATGCACATGGAACAGTCATTGGTGGGAAAGGTCTTGTCCAGCTGGGCCATGGTCCCGCCGATGGCCGTATTTTTGTCCACCAGATACACCAGGTGCCCGGAATCGGCCAGATCCAGGGAGGCCTGGATACCGGCGATTCCGGCACCCACCACCATTACCGATCCTTTTTCTATTTCGGTCATCTCTTCCCTCCTTGCATTTAGTCCCACCTGGGGTCTATAATCCCACTTCGGCCAGGTCCGGCCCCAGATAGGTGCGTTCAGTGTCCGCCAGGACCCCCAGCGCCAGGCAGATGATGGTCCACAGATGGACCACATGATAGTTTCCGCCATAATGGTGGCCGATATCCTCGATCTGACCGTGGCAGTTGTGACAGGGAGCGATGACGTAATCCGCGCCGGTGGCCATGATCTGGTTGAACTTGATTTTGCCGTAAGCCCTGCGCTGGTCCGGGAACCCGGCCTGGAGTGCCCCGCCCCCGCCGCCGCAGCAGAAATTGTTCATGCGGCTGGGCACGGTGTCGATGAAGTTCTCCTCGCCCACCACGGTTTTCACCACAAACCGCAGGTCATCCACGATTTTGTTGGACCCGCTCTTCCGGGCGATGTTGCAGGGGTCCTGCACCGTAAATTTCGCGCCGATATCCTTGTTCCAGTCGGAATTGACCTTGAGCTTGCCTTCCCGGATCCACTGGGCGTAGAGCTCGATGATGGTGGTCAGTTGAAACTTGTGGGGAATGTTATATTTGCGCAATCCCTCCAGGATTGCAAAGTATGAGTGGCCTCACTCGGTATTGACCACCAGCGGGCTTTTGAGATTGTTGTCCACATGCAGGACAAACTCCTCGATGATGTATCGCCACCCCTCGTCATCGGCCAGAAACATGCAGTAGTTTTCACCGGCCCACATCACCGACGGATAGGTCCAGTCCGCTCCCACCAGATGCAGGATCTTCCACAACGGGCCCATCTCCTCGGGTTCGGTAACCGGCTCCCGGGAGTTCTGGTTGAGGACCATCTGTGCGCCCACCCGGTCCACGGTCACCTCGAGGTCTTCAAATCCGGGGTGGTCTTCTCTAATCTCTTCGGCCACATCTAGGACCGTGAATTCGAAATCTTCCTTGGCCGCACCCATGGCCGATCCGGTGCGGATATGCTGGTCGCAGGATCCCAGGATGCCTTTGGGCCGTTTTTCCCGGGCCATCTTTGCCCGGAGGTTGTAGATGAGTTTGGGAATGTTGATGTTCATGGGGCATGCCAGCTGGCACCGGCCGCACATGGAGCACACCCATTTCCAGTCCGATTTCATGATCTCCTCATCCATGCCGAAATTGAGCATACGGATCAGTTTTCTGGGATCCATGCCGAACTGCTCGGACGCGGGACAACCGCCGGTGCAAGTGCCGCAGGTCAGGCACAGATCAAAGTTTGCATCCGGTACCTTGTCCAGTACCGCTTCCTTGAGTTCAACATCAAGGGTGTCGATCTTGATTGCCTCTGCCATGGTGCGCCCCCCTGTATTTGGTTTGTGGCTTATATCATCTGATCATGCATCACCTGAGTTTGGCCGCGTTCAGGTACTGGGCCAGCTTGTCCTCTCCGCCGATGGTCACGATATGCACACCCTGGCAGATATCTTTCAGGCTTTTGATCGTGTCCGCGAACAGCTCGATGCTGGCCTTTGTCCTGTCCGGCGCATTCAGCAGTTTTTGAATGACCCATTCCGGCACCAGTCCGGATTTGAAATGCCGGTTCAGGAACTTGCCCATGCCGGCGGTGCGCAGTATCATCACCTCGGCGATCACCGGCACCCGGAACGGCGCCACCTGCTTCATGAACTTTTCAAACTGGTCCACGTCAAATATCGGGGTCGTAAGAAAATAACCGGTCCCCACATTGAGCATGTCTTCCATCTCCTCCATCCCTTTTTTGGGCATCTGCTTTCCCCAGGGGGTTTCCACGCCAGACCCCAAGGTGAATTCCAGTTTCCTGCCCAGATCACTTCCTTCGATGGTGACCCCCTGGCGCAGGTGATCCAGCACCGACCCCAGTTTGCCGGAATCCACATGAAAAAACATGGACTCCTGAAGGCTGTCCCCGGAGATGCGGTAGTCTTCGGTGAACACCAGCAGGTTGTCCACCCCGACATCGTGGGCAGAGGTCAGATCCTTCTGGAGCTGATACCGGTTCTTGTCCCGGGTGGTGGTCTGGTAGATGGCGTTGAACCGGTTCTTCAGCAGCAGGTCACAGGTCTGGATACTGTCCCCCACCACGCCTTCGAGTTCCACATCAGATACGGACACCCCGTCCACCCTGCCCCGGACCTTACTCAGGCTCTGCACCAGAACTTCGGGTTCGTCATCGCCAAGAGGTGCCTGAACTTCAGAGGTCACAACAAATCTCTTTTTTTCCAAAGATTCTTTTAAATTCATGGTCTGCCTCCTTCGTTATTTGAGTCCAAGCAGTTTTGCGACTTCTTCCTTGAGCTGGTGCAAAGGTAAGGGCTTGGAAAAACAGACATCCGCACCATTTTTCTTCATCTGAGCGAATTTCTCATCGTCCAGATACGCAGACAGCACAACGATTTTTGTGTCTTTTGTCTCCTCGTTGTCCTTGATTTTTTTGCAGACCTCATATCCTTTAATATCGGGCATCATGATATCCAGGATCAGCAGATCCGGCTTGAAATGGTTGACCTGAAGTCCCGCCTCAAACCCGTCGGACGCCGAGATCACCTCATAGTCGAACTCGTCTTCCTCAAGAGCCTGGACAATGGATTCCACAATGATCATGTCGTCATCCACCACGAGGATCTTTTTCCGGGTACTATCCTCATTTTCTTCCGGGATGGGAATTCCCTGATTGCGCATAAAGGTTTCCAGATCGGATTTCTTGATGCGGCGATGCCCGCCAACGGTCCGGTACGCCTTGATATGACCGGCCTCCACCCAGTTGATAATGGTTTTAGACGAAACATTGCAGTACTTGCTGGCCGTGAATACAGTCAATGTGTCTTCCATAATGCCTCCTTTGCATTCATGGTTTATAGTTTTTTCTATTATTATAAAAAAAATACCGTGTCAAGAAAAAAATAATAAATAAAATAAATAAAAAAACTATACTATAGTCTGCTGTTATACTAGGTTGGTTTTTTACCACAAAGATCACGAGCTATAAAAAGAGGGGGGCAACCAGGTTCGGAATAAGGCGGGGTGAAAATAATGCACCATCAAGAAAGGCCCAAAATTCTTCGTACCCTTCGTGTCCTTCGCGGCTCAACAGATACAGAGGTGTCAGTTACGCCAGCGGCAGCTTGATGATGAACCGGGTCCACTCGCCGTATTGGGATTCAACGGTGATGTCGCCGTCGTGGTCCTTGACGAATCCGTAGCAGACCGAAAGCCCGAGGCCCACGCCCTTGATACTGTCTGTCTTGGTGGTGAAAAAGGAATCAAATACCTTTTCCAGGTGCTCGGGCTTGATTCCGGTTCCGGTATCCTCCACGATGATATGGACCATGTTGCCGTTGGGCCGGGTGGCGATGGTCAGGGTGCCACCGTCGGGCATGGCATACATGGCGTTGGAAAACAGGTTGATGAACACCTGTCGCAGCTGGTCCCGGGAAGCTATGATCCGGCCGGGATCCGGGGCCAGGTCCATTTTAACCTTGATGGAATTTTCCCGGAACCGCTTGTCATAGAGCACCATGAGTTCCTCGATCACGGTGTTGATGTCCAGTTCGGACCGGGCCGCCTCGTCCGGCCTGGAAAAGGACAGCATTTTTTTGAGCATGTCCGCCAGGCGGACGGTTTCGGACAGCGACATGTCCAGCAGCCGGCGCCGCTTGTTGGAGGGCGGAATCTCGGTTTTCAGCAGTTCCAGGGTACTCATGATGCCGAACAGCGGATTGTTCAGCTCATGTGCGATCTGGGAGGTGAGCCGGCCCATGGCCGCCAGTTTTTCGGACTGGAGCAGGTGCTGCCGGGCTTCGGCCAGCTCCCGCTCGGTTTTGAGCCGCTCCCGCAGATCCACGAACAGAGCCACGGTAGCGGTTTCTTTTCCCGTTTCGTCATAAATGAACGACGCGGACAGATTGCCTTCCACCCGGACCCCGTCCCGGCGCTCAAAGGTCAATGGAAAGGACGTCAGACGTCCCACACCACCGTATTCCGTGTCCCGCATCATCCGGGTCACTTCCGCCGCCACCTCCTTGGAATAGATCTGCTGGACCGTCATGAGGTCGATCACCTCATCTGCGGGCAGACCGAACAGGGTTTCAGCCCCCCGGTTCCACAACTTGATCCGGCCGGTCATGTCCATGGCCATGATGGCATTGGGAGAGCAGGTGATGATGTTGTCCAGGAAATCAAAGGCTTCCCGGATTTTGTTTTCACTCTTCTTGCGCTCGGTGACATCCACCACAATGCCTTCGTAGCCCAACACTTCACCATCGGTGCCATACCGGACATGCGAGGTCAGCAAGATGTCGATGAGATGCCCGTCCCGGCGGCGCCACTGGAGTTCGTAATCCACCACCCGCCCTTTTTTCTCGATGATCCGCTGGTATCTTTCCCGGTCGCCGGGTGTCAGGTACACATCCCGGGCCAGGTCCAGGGACAAAAATTCATCCTTGTCCTGGTATCCCAAAATCCTGAGCAGGGCCGGGTTCACATCCAGAAACCGCCCCTGTTTGCTGGAAATAAACACCCCGCACCCGGCATGGGTGAACAGGCGCTGATAATTTTCTTCTGAGAATTTGAGCCGGGCCGCCTGCTCCTTGCGCCGGGTGATGTCCCGGTAGATGGACAGTTTGGACCGTGAGCCGTCCCGGTTGGTCACCGGAATCTCAGACAGGGCAAAGGTTTTTTTCACCGATTCCAGATAGATCTCGGAATGGCGGGTCTCGCTGTTCTCAAATATCTCCCGGTAGTTGCACCACTCACATGGGGTGTCCCGGTCCAGCAGCACCTTGTGACATTTTTTTCCCATCCCGTCCCCGAACAGGTCTTTCATGAACCGGTTCATATACTCCACTGTAAAATCTTCACTCACAATGTAGATGCCGTCCTCGAACGCATCCAGTGCATCCAGCAGCCGCGGGGAGTGATCTCTCATACCGGTTCTCCTTATATTTTAATTGGGTAGTGTAGAATCACAGTATCGCCCGGAACCCAATTTGTCAATATCGACACTGTCAACGCGTTTATGATATACTCGCTCTTGTTTTAGACAACCGGATGTGACAGGAGGCTCAGCACCCGTTGAAAACCGAAAAAGAGATCAAAAAAAGACTGTCGGAACTGGAAATCCTGATCAGAGAAACCAAAGCCCGGCTGCCCGCCCACTCGATCAAACCGCCGGTCATGATGGATCTTCTGGCGTATGAAGATGAGTACGACGATCTGGTGAAACAGCTGGCTGACCTGGAAAATGGGTAAGGTGATTGTATCCGATATCTTCGGCAGAACATCATCACTAATGGCGCTTGCCGGGGCCCTGACAGGATACGTTAAGACGGAACCGCCTGTAATTTCTTGTACTCATCCATCAACGGCTTGTATTCCTCATACGCGCTTTTGGCCCACCAGAGTTGCTCTTCAGACGGACGCCCCTTGATCTGTCCCGGGGCGCCGAACACCAGGGAACAATCCGGAATGATTTTGCCGGCCCCCACCAGGGCGGCGGCACCGATCAGGCAGTAATCACCGATGCAGGCTTCATGAAGCAGGGTGGCGTTCATGCCGATGAGCACATAATTGCCGATGGACCGGCAGTTGAGAACGGCCCCGTGTCCGATAACCACCCGGTCACCGATGAAAACATCCCCGTCTCTGCCGTTGGGCGCACCGGCGTGAATGACGCAGTTGTCCTCCACAATGGTCTTTTGACCGATGGTGATTTTTCCCAGGTCCGCCCGGATGACGGCGCCGGGCCACACGCTGGATTCTTCGCCGATTTCGATATCTCCGATCAGGACCGCCGTGTCGTCCACATACGCCGACGGAGCGATGCGGGGGGTTTTGCCTTTAAAAGACCGTATCATGATCTTTTCTCCTTGTTGAAAATGATTTACCCGCGTTTCTGTTCCCGGACCAGGGCATCGTAATCCTCCGGGGTATCCACATCTTTGAGAATGCCGGGATCATCGACGTCCAGGCAGTGCATCCGGTGTCTGAATTCCTCGAACAGAATCCTTGCCCCGGCATCCCCGGCCGGTTGTGTGAGCCGGTCAAACAGCGGTGATGCCACCAGCACGGGATTGCCCCGCTGTCCTTTGAAACGGGGGGCCAGAATCCAGTGATCCGTGGTCTGGAATGCAAATACCAATTGATTGATAGTCTGAACCGTGACCAGGGGCTGATCTCCGAGAAGAAACAGCGCCCCGTTCATGTCCGGCGGCAGATCCTTGAGGCCGGCAGACACGGAAGAGGACTGGCCTTTGTGCCAGTCCGGATTGTCGACGAACTGGATGCCGGTCCGGCCTGAAGACGTCCGATGCAGCATGCGGCGAATCTGTCCGGCTTCGAACCCCAGAACCACAAACACAGCATCCAGTCCGGCTGCCCCGGCTGTGGCAATGACCCGGCCCAGAAGCGTGGTATCTCCAAAAGGCAGCAGCTGTTTGGCCCGGCCCATGCGGGACCCGCATCCGGCCGCCAGGATAATGCCCGCGACCTTTTTATGCCGGGGTGCTGCCCTGTCCGGTGTCACAGGATCACCACCTCCCTGACCGGATCTGCATCGGCCAGACTGGCAATCACCACCCGGCCGGGCCATGGAGACTGCCGGTCCGCAAGGTCTCGGTGGATATCAGGACGGGGCCGGTCCTGCGAATGCTGCCGGGCCATGTGGGCTTCAATCTCATCTCGATGGGTTTTCAGCCGGGCCGCCACGGCATGGCCGGTTGCCGTCCGCATAGGATCATCCGCCTTGTTGAGCCAGACCACGGTATCCGGGTCAGATCCGGCCATGGCCCAGGCTTTTCGGATCTCGAGCACGCAGGAGAGGGCCATGGCAGCCGTATTCACCCGGCTGCCCGGTGCCAGGCCGGTGTTGGCGCAAAATATGGCGGACCGGTGCACATGGGTGTCATCCGCCGGGGTGTTGAAAGCATCCAGGCCGGTGACATGGACAATGGCCGTGGTGGTGGACGGGATCACCGGTTCATGGGTGTCACTGGCCTTGATGGGCAGCTGCCGGGCCCCGTCCGCTTCCACAATGATCCAGTCAAACAGTCCGGCATGCCACATTTCATCGATCGTGGCAGCGGCGAATCCCTTGAGTTTGCCGGTATCCGGCAGATGACGGGTGCCGGCGGAAACATGGCACTGATTTTTTAAAGCTGCCCCGGCCCGTGCCAGGAAGTCCGAAAGGGTTTCCGTCACCAGGGTGACCGGAGACTGATGTTTCGAAGGTAAAAACAGATGGGTGGTGGTGGTGGTCAGAACCCTGTGACCTGCGGCGGCCAGTTCCCGGGCCAGACCGAACATCAGGCTGGTTTTGCCGCCGGCCCCGATGAGGCTGATCACGCCGGAGCCGGCCGACAGTCCCAAACTGTCACAAATGGAATATGTCATGGTTTCCCGCTGAACAAAGCAACCGCTCACTTCTGCTGTTTGCGCAGCTCCGTGACCGGGATGCCGCCGATACCCCAGTTGTCCGTGTCCACTTCCTCGATGGTCACAAAGGTGGTGGCAGGGTTTTTACCCAGCACCTCCTTGAGCAGCCGGGTGACGCCGTCGATGAGCCGGGCTTTCTGATCTTTTGTGGCCCCTTCCCTGGTAATCTTGATATTCACGTAGGGCATATCCGCCTCCTTGTCTTCACACGGTTCTTCTGCCAAAGGGCAAGAGTCTTCTGAAACCGCCTGTCTGTTCAGGGTTACAACACCCCGTCCAGCTCATGTTTCAACGAACGGTTCATCAGGCGCTGTATGGTTTCCTCCAGAGAATAGTTCTCAAACAGAACATGGTAGACCTCATTACAGATGGGCAGGTCCACGCCCAGTTTCCGGGACAGGTTGTACACGGACCGGGTGGTTTTCACCCCTTCGGCCACCATGCGCATTTCAGAAATAATATCATCCAGTTTTTTGCCCTGGCCGATCTGGACCCCCACCGTGTAATTCCGGCTCAACGCGCCGGTACAGGTAAGCAGCAGGTCCCCGACCCCGGCCAGGCCGGACAGGGTGAGCGGATCCGCCCCCAGGCGGGTGCCCAGGCGGTTCATTTCCGTCAGGCCCCGGGTGATCAGGGCGGCCCGGGGGTTCAGCCCCATGTTCATGCCGTCGCAGATGCCGGCGGCAATGGCCAGCACATTTTTCATGGCCCCGCCGATCTGGGTGCCGATGGGATCATGGTTGATATAGACCCGGAATGTGGGACAGGCAAACACGGACTGGACAAACCGGGCCACCTGATCGTTCACGGATGCGGCCGCTACCACCGTGGGAATCTTTGCCGCCACTTCCTTGGCAAAGCTGGGGCCGGACAGGACCGCCAGATTTTCCGGGGGCAGAAAATCCAGAATTTCCGCCAGGATACCGGTCATGGTCAGGTGGGTCTTGTTTTCGATGCCCTTGGACGCACTGACCATCACCGCATCTCTGGAAACAAAGGGTTTCATCTGTATGGCCACGGACCGCATGCAGTGGGATGGAACGACCACCAGCACCAGATCCTTGTCCGTAACCACGGTTTGAATATCGTTGGTGGGCCGGATGGTATCGGGCAGCAGAAACCCCGGCAGAAACACGCGGTTTTCCCGCAGGGTGTCTATCTGTTCCTTCACCTCGGGCTCAAAGACCCAGAAATCAATGTCAAATCCTTTTTCGGCCAGCAGCTTGGCCAGAGCGGTTCCCCAGGCACCGGCCCCCACCACCCCGATCCGTGTCGATTGTATGTCATCTATCTGCTTCATGCATCTTTCCTGACGATCTCAGACCTGAACAACAGATCCATTTGGTTTAAATGTCAAAAGTGTAAATATACAGCAACCCGTTGAAACATTCAATGCCCGTTTTTCAGTGATAGAACACCGGATGGGCTGTCTGGTTTTTCAGAAACCGGTCAACTTCGTCAAACAGATCCGGACGGCAGGCATCGAACAAAGGCGAGGATATTTCACGGCTGTAACGGGTTTTCAGCAGCAATATCCGGGAGAGGTGCTTCTCCTGGAACAAAAAGATGACCACATTGTGGTTTCGGTATCGGGCGATCCACACATCAGCGGTATCCAGTTCCGGGGTCTGGTTAAAATGCCGCTGGCGCTTCAGGGTTGTTTCAGAATAAGGATGGCAGGTGACCAGGGTCCGGATGGCGGGCACCCGGTTGATTTCCATCAGGACCCGGGTTTTGGGGGTTGAGATTTTGAAGTTCCGGTAACCGTCCGCCGTATAGGAATAGATACCCGCAGGCGATACAGCCAGCACTTCCACCAGAATCACAATCACCAGCATGCCCAGCCCCAATGCGATCTGCAGGGTGCGCTGCCGGTAATTGCCGATCCATTGCGCCAGCCGTTTTGCCGACACGCCGCTAGAGGGCCAGACCGCCTTTGACATCCGCCAGGACCTTGTCGTCAAACAGGTGGTCGACCAGTGTCAGCGCAAACTCCAGGGCTGTGCCTGCCCCCTTGCTGGTAATACAGGATCCATCCACGACCACATTGTTGTCCTGGACCATTCCGCCCTCAATCAGATTGGCAAACCCCGGATGACAGGTGACGGCCCCGGGTGTAACCAGACCCAGAGAATGCAAAACTATCGCAGGCGAGGCGCAGATGGCCCCGTACAGTTTGTTCTGTGATGCCTGTTTTTTGAGCAGATCGGCCAGATCCTTCGAGTTTTTCAGATTGTCCGCCCCTGGGATCCCCCCGGGCAGGACAATCAGGTCAAACGCCCTGTCCAGGCAGTCCCTGATCAATACATCCGCCTTGAATTCAATGCCCCTGGATGCCTTGACGGTCAAATCATCCACGGACGCCACCACCACCTTTGCACCGGCCCGCCGCAACACGTCAATGATGGTAATGGCTTCCATCTCCTCGATTCCCTGCGCTACCGGCACCAATACTGTCTTTTCCATAACGATACCTCCTTTGAGTCATGCCCGGTCACACTCAGGCAGTGTCCTGTTTCCGGTGACCCGGCAACTGGTTTGTATACAGGGCGGCCGTGACCCGCACCACCTTGATGATATGGTTTCTGACCGATGTTTTGTCCCTTACGGATGAATTGCGGAAGGTCATGATGATTCCGGTAATGGATGCCACAAACGCATGGGAATAGATCCGGGCCTGCTCCTTTGCCACGCCGTGACGGCAAAGCAGCTGGGCAAACAGATCGAAAAATATTTTGGTGACAGAATCGAATTTACCCATGACCGGATGGGACAGATTGTCCCTGAGCATCAGATACGCCATCATCTGAAACGTGGACTCATTGTTGATGAGATGATCCACGAATTTGATGCCGAACTGTTCGATACTGGCGGGTTCATCCGTTTCAACCATGATCTTGAACTCTTTACTGGCAGCAGCGATATCCTGGATAAAGGCTTCATTGAACAACGCCTGCTGACTGGGAAAATACCGGTAAATCGTGGCAGCGGATATACCGGCTTCATCCGCCACTTCGCGCATGCCCACTTCATAAAAAGGTTTCTTTGCAAACAATGCCAGGGCGGATTCTATGACAATCTGTTTTCTTGCCAGTTTCTCTTTTTCCTTTAATTCCGCGAATCGAGAATCAGTCACAAACCGTTCACCTTTCATTCTAATTTCATATTGATCCCAAAAAAAGTGTCGCGTGCAGTTTCAATTATCACGTGTTGACAGGTCTGACAAGGCAAAAGACCCGGCTGATTTTTTGGCCCTGTATTGACGCTGCCGCCTCATCTCTGATATAGTGCGCACCTGTGAACAATCAGAGAAAAAACACCATGAAGACACAAATCAACAGAGATCTTTTTGATTTTGAAATCGGATACCTGACCCGCAGTCCCTGCATCACCTGCGAGAACAGAAAGGATCTGCCCGAATGCCATGATGGCTGTGCGATTCTGGATATCATACAGACGACCCTGGCCCGGGGCATCTCGTCTCAATCTTCCAGATATGAAAGTTGAGCCGGTCGGTCCCGGGAAATTTTCTGAAGCATCCACCGCACTTGTCAGACAATTTTTAACCCCTGCCCTGTTTGAACGCCTGTCCTGCCTGCAGACCGCTTCCGGGTTCACCCTGGCCCGGGCCATCCGGTCCGGACAGCAGAATCCGGATTCCAGCATCGGCATCTATGCCGGGGATGCCGAGAGCTATTCCCTGTTCAAAGAGATATTCGATCCGGTGATCAGAACATATCATGGACTCACCGGTGTGATCCGCCATGTGTCGGACTTTGAAAACACGGCTCATCAGGATTCCGGCAGGATGGATCGGCCTGGAACAGAACTTGCGGACCTGCCTGATCTGGATCCGAAGCACCGGTATATTATGTCTTCCCGGATCCGGGTGGCCCGAAACCTGGCTGGTTTTGCGTTCACCCCGCACATCAGCCTCAAAGACAGGCTGCATGCGGCACACCAGATCCGGCAGGCCCTTGCAGCCCTGCCCGCCCCGCTGCAGGGGCAATATCATGCCATGGATCGGTTGACCCCTGAACAGATCGCCACCCTTGCGGCGGCCGGCAAAGCGTTCCCGCCCGGAGACCGGTTTCAGGCGGCGGCCGGCATCAACCGGGGGTTTCCCGAAGCCCGGGGGGTGTATGCCGGCCATGACGGTAATTTTTCTGTCTGGGTCCATGAAGAAGATCATCTGCGCATCATCTGTCTGGAGAACACCGGATCTTTGTCCTCCGTGTTCACCCGGCTGGTTCTGGCCCTCAACCATCTGACCCGGACGCTTGCGTTTGCCCGGGATCCCTGTCTGGGGTTTCTCAACGCATGTCCCAGCAATATCGGCACCGCCATGCGGGCCGGGGTGCATATCCGGCTGCCCAACCTGGACCAGCGGCCTGATCTGCTCAGGCAGCTGGTCCGGGACCACGGGCTTCAGATCCGGGGGACGGCCGGGGAAAAAACCGCCGTATCCGGCGCAGTGTTCGACATCAGCAACCGAAAAAGGCTGGGTATCGGTGAAACCCGGCTTATCCGGTCCCTTCACACGGGCATCGCCGCCATCATTGAAACGGAAAAAACCCTGTAACCGACCGGTCCAGGATGCCCAGGACCATGAAGACAAACAGGGACAGGTTGATCACGGCAAACCCGGCCGCTGCCGACCGGCCCCTGCGCTGCAGTTGCAACCATGCCATGCCCGCGGGCAGGACCAGGGCCATGATTCCCAGGCCCAAGGACACGATTGCTGAGGCAACGCCGCCATGGATAAGAAACAAAAGTATGGCCAGGCTGTAAAGACTGATCCAGATCAGGACCTGCACCCGAAGCTCGGTGTTTGTCCACCACCGGGCCATGCAGGGGAACACGGAGGACGGCTGCGGCCGAAAACTTGAATGCCCGCTCATGGACGGCTCCAGCCGGTCCACGGCTCCCCGGCTGTTTTTCGGCGCCCGGCTGTCACTGATCGGTGCGCCGGCCCTGAGTACCAGAAAATGGGGCACCTGCCACAGACCCAG
>JBFLKI010000121.1:0-5500 GCA_040883135.1 Desulfotignum sp.
CTGGAATGATCCCGCCATCGGTATTGACTGGCCTCTGCCCGATGGAAGCCTTCCAGTGTTATCTCCAAAGGATGCGGCAGGGCTCCTGCTGAAAGATGCCGAGGTGTTTTCATGAAGATGCTGATCATAGGTGCCAACGGGCAGCTGGGATCGGAACTGCTGCGCACCTGTCCCGACAGTTGCCTGGCGGTTGGGATGGATCTGCCCCAGATAGATATCACAGACCCGGCCCAGACCGACAGAATTCTGGCGGCGCATCAGCCGGAATGGGTGGTCAACTGCGCCGCCTATACCCAGGTGGACAAAGCGGAATCCGATCCGGAAACCGCCCGTGCCGTTAATCATGACGGGGCCGCCAACCTGGCCCGTGCGGTAAAGAAACACAGGGCTGGTCTGGTCCATATTTCAACGGACTTTGTGTTCAGCGGTGACCAGGGCCGCCCCTACAAACCCGGCGATATGCCCGGTCCGAAGTCGGTGTATGGAAGAACCAAGCTGGCCGGCGAACAGGCGGTGCTGGATATACTGGGAAAAGATGCCTTGATCATCCGGACCGCCTGGTTGTATGCCTCCCATGGGAACAACTTTGTCAAGACCATGCTCCTCCTGATGACGGAAAAAGAGTCGCTTAGGGTGGTTGATGATCAGATCGGTTCTCCATGCTGGGCAAAAGGCCTGGCAGCGGCAGTGTGGGCGGCAGCAGCAAAAAGACTTAAAGGGATTTTCCACTGGACCGATGCGGGTGTGGCATCCTGGTATGACTTTGCCGTGGCCATCCAGGAAGAAGCGCTGGCGGCAGGGCTGCTTGACCGGTCCATTCCGATTCATCCCGTGCCCACCAGCGAGTACCCCACCCCGGCCCGGCGGCCTGCCTTCAGCGTGCTGGACAAAAAAGACCTGGTGGCTGCTGCCGGCATACCGCTTGTGCACTGGCGCCGTCAGCTGCGGCAGATGCTCCGGGAATTGGGGCATCAGAAACCGTTTCCTTGAACCGGCAGAAAAAAATCTAAAAAAGTAATTTTTTGTCTTGCTTTTTTGAAAAATCTGGATTAGGTATCAAGTCATAACGATTTCATCGGCTCATCGTTATATTCATAACACTGTCAATTGATCTTTCATCGGCGCAGTTTTTCCGAACCTGCTTTCTGAATCGTTTCTAAGTGGCTCGTTATTTTTTAAAGTCAGGGAATCAGAGGATTCCATTCCATATCAGAGAGGAGAAAATTACATGAAAAAGTTAAGAGCATTCAAACTAAACACTATGGTAAAAATCTTCCTGGTCGGGCTGCTGATGATGGGCTTTCTGGCACCGGCTGTGTCAGGGACCGACAAGGTCAACATCAATACTGCGGACAAGGAACAGCTGATGACCCTCAAACACATCGGCGATGCACTGGCGGAACGAATCATCGAGTACAGAAATCAACAGCCTTTTGAAGCCCCCGAGGATATCATGAAGGTCAAGGGTATTGCAGAAAAGGCGTTTGAAGCGAACAAGGACCGGATTGTCGTCAAAGACGGCTGATACTTTTGGTGGAAGATCCTGATTTCCTGACTCTAAAAAATCATTGCCTGGATCCGCTGAATTTTGTATAATTAATTAATGACCATGCTGTAAAAAGCAGCATGGTTTTTTTGTTTTTCCCGCAGGGTGGCCCGGTGTTCAGCCTGCTGCCGCGAGTCGGGAATGAAAAATAAAAGAAACGAAGCAAAAAGGGTCGATACAGTGGATAAATTAAAACAGTTTCAGCGCAGATCCTTCTGGATCATCTCCTGTTTCATGCTGGTGGTTGCCGCAGGTATGGGAGGCGGTTTTTTTTACGGCTTAGGCCATGCCGGCAGGGTGGTTGAGACCGATGCAGGAAAAGACCTGCTCATGGACAGCCTGGTGCCGGCCCTCGTCGTGCTGCAGGATAAATTTCTGGTGTGGGTTCTGCCGGCGGCGGCGGTTGGCCTGCTGCTGCTGGGATGGATTCTCTGGCTGTTGCTGCAGGCGGGCATGACACCTGTCTTCAGAAAGATGCCTGATTCCGGGCACACAAAATCCGCACCCGGCAGATCCGGCAAAAAAGATTTTCTGGATCAGAAAATCGAACAGGAGCGCAAGCAGCGGCTGTTTCTTCACTCCCTGACGATCCTTCAGCGGGAAGGCCGTCTGCTGGATTTTTTTGATGAGGACCTGAAACAATATTCAGACGAGCAGATCGGGGCGGCGGTGCGCAGCATTCAGCAGGACTGCCGGCAGGCTGTAAAAAAATATATCGATCCCCGGCCGGTGGTGGATGTGGATGAAGGACAGCCCATTACCATTGACCCCGGGTTTGACATGAACGCCATCACCCTGGTGGGGGATGTGGCAGGAGAGCCGCCCTTTGAAGGCATTGTGAAGCATCCGGGGTGGAAGGCCGGCAGAAAAGAGGTCCCTAAACTGGCGGATGTCCGTGATCCGGCCGTGATTACGCCTGCAGAAATCGAAATCAGGGTCAGATAGCATTTTGGATTTTCAAGACAGACCATACACCATCGGCATCGATCTGGGCACCACCAACTGCGCGGTGTCCTATGTGGATGTGGCCGGACTCAAGGATGCGGCCGATGCGGCAGCCAGGGGCAGCGTTCTGGACAAGAGCCCGTGGGTCAAGGTGTTTCAGGTTCCCCAGCTAACCGGTCTTGGTGAGTTCAGCAGGATCCCGGTGCTGCCTTCTTTTTTATACGTTCCCGGGGAGTATGATATTTCCAAAGAGGCGCTCAGGCACCCCTGGAAAAAGCCGGAAGACTTGTTTGCCGGAGTGTTTGCCAGAGATCACGGATCCAGGATTCCGTCCCGCCTGGTGTCGTCCGCCAAAAGCTGGCTGTGCCATGCCGGGGCCGATCGCCGGGCGAAAATCCTGCCCTGGGGGTCCAGAGGCGTTGAAAAAATATCCCCGGTGGAGGCCACGGCCCAGTACCTGTCCCATATCCGGTCTGCCTGGAACCATTTTGTGAAGGATGAAGACAAGTTCATCGAAAACCAGTTCGTGGTGATTACGGTCCCGGCCTCGTTCAATGAAGAAGCCCGGGACCTGACCATGGCGGCGGTGGAAAAAGCGGGTCTGTCCAATGCGGTCACCCTGCTGGAAGAGCCGCTGGCCGCCTTCTACAGCTGGCTGATCCTCCATGAATCCGACTGGGACCAGACCGTGAAGGAACAGGATCTGATCCTGGTGTGCGATGTGGGCGGCGGGACCACGGACTTCAGCCTGATCTCCCTCAAGTCCGGAGATCAGGGCACCCCCCGGTTTGAGCGGCTGGCGGTGGGAGACCATCTGATCTTAGGGGGCGACAATATCGATCTGTCTCTGGCAAAAATCGTGGAAGCCAAGTTCAAGTCCGATACCGCCCTGACACCGGACAAATGGAAGACCCTGTGCCACCGGTGCCGGGAAGCCAAAGAGCTGCTTCTTGAAAACCGGGAAAAATCGGTACGGATCACCCTCAAAGGCGAGGGCCGGGCCCTGATCTCCGGCACCCTGTCCGCGGACCTGACCCGGGGAGAAGTGGAGAACATCCTGCGGTCCCGGTTTTATCCGGATGTGGATGCGGCGTTGATCAGCGACCCGGAAAGCGGTAAGGAGATTGCCGACTTCGGACTGCCCTTTGAAAAAGAGCCCGCCGTCACCCGGCACATTGTCCGGTTTCTGGAAAAACACCGGGATACGGTTCAAAGCTCCCTTGGCAAAGACCAGCCCATGCCGGATTTTATCTTGTTCAACGGCGGCACCCTGAAGCCGTCGCTGGTTCAGTCCCGGATCAAGGAGGCGATCCGGCGGTGGTTCAAAACCAGAGATGCCCAGCGGCCTATCACCCTTGAAAACCAGCGCCCGGACCTGGCCGTGGGAATCGGCGCCGCCTATTACGGCCTGGTCAAGCAGGGCATCGGCGTCCGGGTGGGGTCCGGCAGCCCGAGAAGTTATTACCTGGGTGTGGAGTCGGGACCAGACCGGGACAAAAAGGCGATCTGCTTAGTGGAGCGGGGTCTGGATGAGGGATCGGACATCGATTTGCCCGATATGACCTTTGACGTATTGACCAATCAGCCGGTCCGTTTCGATCTTTACAGCTCCAGCTTCAGATCGGGTGATACTGCCGGCACCATCCTTTCCGTTGATGATACGCTGACCCCGATGGCACCCATCCAGACCGTTATCCGGTTTGGAAAACAGGCGGAGAAAAAACCCATTCCCGTCACACTGGGAGCGGAATATACGGAAATGGGCACCCTGTCCATGTTCTGCCATTCCCGGGTGAGTGATCATCGGTGGAAGCTGCAGTTTCAACTCAGGGATCCTGCAGGGGAACAGGCAGGCATCCCGGAAACTCAGGTGTATGATGATGCAGTGATCAAGGCGGCCTGCGTGCTGATCCATGACCGGTTTGCCGGTCCGGACGTTGACGGACTGGCTGCCGTGGTCAAACAGATAGAAGCCCGGGTGGAACAGGGCCGGGCCGACTGGCCCCTGTCTTTTCTGCGTGCTCTGGCCGACGAGCTGATCCGGCTTGAACCCAGACGGTTCGTATCTCCCGAACATGAGGCACGGTGGCTGAACCTGACCGGTTTCTGCATGCGCCCGGGGTTTGGGGACGGGTTTGATCCGGACCGGATCAGAAAGCTGTGGAGAGTCTATCTGGCCGGACCGGGGTTTGAAACCGCCCTGCAGAACCGCGTGGAGTGGTGGATTTTCATGCGCCGCATCAGTGCCGGCCTCAAGGCCGGGCAGCAGCGGCAGTTTTTCCAGGAGATCGCCCCGGTGCTGGTAAAGCAGAAAACCAAGCTGCCGCCCCAGGAGACGGCGGAGCTGTGGATGGCTGCCGGAAACCTGGAACGGCTGCTGGTCAAAGACAAGGTCGTGCTGGCAAAGGCGCTGCTGCCCCAGCTCAAATCGCCTAAAAACCGGGATCGGCTGCTGTGGACCCTGTCCCGTCTGGGGGCCCGGGATCTTTTGTACGGATCCGTGGACCGGGTGGTGCCGCCGGCCGAGGTGGGCCGCTGGATCCGCCAGATCATGAAAATGCAATGGAAACAGCCGGACAAGGTGGATTTTTCGGTGGCACAGATGGCGGCAAAAACCGGGGACCGGACCCGGGATCTGGATCCGGATTTGACCGAGGCCATTATCGGATGGCTCAAAAGCCGGCACGCTGCGGATTCAATCATCAAGCCGGTTCTGGAAAAAACTGCCCGGGGCATGGCAGATCAGCACGTCCAGTTCGGCGAAAAACTGCCCCAGGGCTTAGTGCTGAAATAAACACGGGCCGCGTGAAAATTATTAAAATAATGTTTGACAAACGAATTGGTTCCATGTATTCTGCAAGGGTTCTTTTCAAGGGGATCTGGAAATAAAATATACCTGAAAAGATGTGGTGTTGATCTTTGAAAATTGGTCAGTGATAAAGTTTGAAGCGGGTCTTGAACAAGACCTTAAGAGTTTGAAGTTAAAGGATTTAACTGGAGAGTTTGATC
>JBFLKI010000122.1:0-3045 GCA_040883135.1 Desulfotignum sp.
GCCAGAATTTGTCCGTTGACTTCCTGCCGGTATCATCAGAAGATATGGTGTGCCGGCGTGGGGTCCGCTCACGCTGAATGAACCCGGCGAACCGGTTATTTTTTTGCCTTCGGTCTTAACAGAAAGGAGAGAAGATGAAACGGCTGATACCCGCCGTGATGGTTTTGCTGCTGCCAGGCCTCTTGCTGGCGGGCGCAGATCGCTATGTGGAGCGATACCCTCTGCCTGATGGCCGAAGCGCCGTGGTCGCCGAGGGAGATATGGAACCCCGGAGCATGGGCAGCTATAGCGTGCGGTTCTATCGAAAAAACAGCCCGGACTTCCCGACAGATGACTTTCAGGATGGCATCATTCTCAGCCGGGACGGATTCATCCAGAAAGCAACGTTCGCAGACATAGATGACGACAACGTACCTGATCTGGTTATTTTCATTCGCTCGGCCGGCAGCGGGGGCTATCTGTCGGCAGACGCCATCAGTGTTCACCATGACAAACCGGTGGTCGTTGCAAGGGTTACGGGTCTTGCACCGGACGCTGACGCGATTGCAGTGCTGCGCATGGAACACAAGACCAGTCAAAAAAAGAATTCATTGTGAAAAATATCGATAAATATAAACCTGCGGTTAAGAACACGTTTCTGATATTTCTTGCAGGGATTGTCTGGGCCGGTGTCGGCCTCATGCTTTTGTCTCTGGCTTATTCATGGTTGTCAGCGGAATCTGTCACAGACCGGTATCTGTATGCGGGCGCCGGTGTGCTGGTGGCCCTGCTGGTCCACCATTTTGGATTTTTGAAGATTGTTGATAAAAACCTGAAGCGAATCCATCATATGAATGGGGTGCGGTGTTTGTTTGCTTTTATTCCCTGGAAGAGTTATCTGGTGATCGCTGTTATGGTGATCATGGGAGGTCTGCTGCGTCATTCAATGATTCCGAAAAAGGAGCTGGCAATCTTGTACATCGGCATCGGCCTGGCCCTGATATTGTCCAGTGTCCGATATATCAGGGTATTTTACTCAGACATTATAGACAAAAAAGAGACCTGATGATACACAAAGCCTGTAACGGGATTTCCTGAAGAAAAAATGATGTCAAAGAAAGGACGGGTCTAATGAAAATCACTTCCATCAAAGCGACACCGGTAAACATCCCTATGGATATCCCTTATTTCTGGTCAGTAGGGCTGTATCCCGGAACATCCAAGGCGATTATTGAAGTGGAAACCGATGACGGCATCACAGGACTGGGAGAAGCGCCCTCATGTGATTGTGCAGAGGTGATCAACAAAGACATGGGGCCGAAGCTTATCGGCCGGGACCCTTTAGATATTGCGGGGTGTGAGAGGCAGTGCGTGCCTGAATGGCGGGTCGTGCAGAATACGGATGATGCGTCCGTGGTCAAGGCATTCGGCGGGATTGAAATCGCGTTGTGGGACATCAGGGGCAAGGCGTGGAACAAACCGCTTTACGAACTGCTAGGCGGTGCGGTGCGAAAAGATATCCCCTTTACCGAATATTTTGCCTACCGGATCGAACAGGACGGCAGGGGCGGAGAAACCACACCGGAAGCGGTGGCGGATTACTGCCTGAAAATGAAAGAAGAACACGGGGCCACCATGTTTGAGGGCAAACTGAGCCTGGGGGATCCGTACCTGGAAATCGCCACCGTTAAAAAACTGCGGGAAACACTGGGGGAAAGGGCCATGATACGCCTGGACGCCAACATGTCCTGGTCGCTTTCTACGGCCCGCCAGATTTTACGGGAAATTGAGCCTTACAATATCCGGAACTATGAAGATCCGGTTGCCACGTTCGAGGAGATGGCGATGTTGAGACGCAATTTTTCCACGCCCTTTTCCACCCATGTGCCGGATATCCGCCGGGCGGTTGCTTTGGGAACACCGGACAATATTGTCACCAATTTTGCGGTGCTGGGCGGTATCCGCCGGGCCATCCGGTTTATCGGGGCCTGCGAAGCAATGGGGATCGGGTTCTGGTGCTATTCCGGGGATGCAGGCATCTGTACGGCCGCGTATCTGCACATGGTTGCCGCCACGGAATGGATTCACGAGCCGAGTCAGTCCCTGTTCCGCTGGCAGACCGATGACGTTATTGAAGAAGGGCCGTTCCGCCAGACCAACAATGTGATTCCCGTACCGGAAGGGCCGGGACTGGGGGTCACGCTGTCCCGGAAAGGATTAAAGCGCTGTCATGAACGGTTTTTGAAAGAAGGCCCGGTCAATCATTTTCATGATCCCCATTGCCCCGGGCATCTGCGCCGTCTGCCGCGGGACTGAATCCCTTCAGAAGACAAGGAGAGCTTTTTATGAAGCAAATTATCGCCCTGTGGACCCATCCAAGATCCATATCAACTGCTTTTGAACGCGTTTTCATTGAACGAGGCGATTATAAAATTCTTCATGAACCGTTTTCATATTACTATTATGTTCATGATACCGGCGCAACCATTGAGCAGGAGTTTGTCGATCCTGACCACCCAACTGATTTTCCCGATATCCGTAATTACATATTGAAAACCGCAGATTCCGAACCTGTTTTTTTCAAAGACATGTGTTCGCACTGCTGTGACAGACTCGTGCATGATGATGAGCTGCTGGCCCGGCTGACCAATACCTTTCTGATCAGGGATCCCGCAAGAGCCATCCCTTCCTATTATGCCATGAACAGGGCTGTCACTTCAGAGGAGATCGGTCTTGAGCAGCTGAATAAAATATTTCAAAAGGTATTGAAACTCAATGGCACCCCGCCGGTTGTCGTGGATGCCGCTGATCTTGAAAACAACCCGGACGGCACCATGGCAGCATATTGCAAGGCCCTGGGGATTCCATTTATTCAGGAGGCGATGACCTGGGAAAAATCCCATCATGCTGAATGGGACATCTGGAAAGAATGGCACAAAGATGCTGCCAAAAGCAGCGGCATCAAAAAGGATATGGAGGTGTTTGAGCATGACATCGAAAATAATGAATACCTGAAACGCCTTTATGACATCCATTACCCATTTTATGAGGCCCTTTACCAGCACC
>JBFLKI010000123.1:0-4971 GCA_040883135.1 Desulfotignum sp.
ACAGGTTCACCTTGTGTGCCAGGGCCGGACCAGATGCCGACAATACCACAAACAAGACAGCAAGCAAACAGTTCACGTGCTTCATATTATCCTCCACTTATTTCATATCCCGTGTCCGGACCCAGTAGACGGCACCGATCTCCACACCTTTGTCCTGCCCGTCATGGCTGAGTCTCCAATCCGCCTCGTTCAATGCGGAAAATCCCCACCAGCCGGCTTTCGGCATGGCATAGCTGAACACCCCGTTTTCATCGGCCTTGACCACCTGGGTGACATAGGGGTCTGCCGGCGGGAGCACGACATTGATATTGCCCGGGGTTTCATTTAAATATTCGATCTCCACCTCGGCAAACGGCACGGGTTCTCCTTTGAGCAGCACCTGGCCGGTGAACAGATTGCCGGTCCAGAGTCCGTAAGGACGGGTAAACGGAATGATTTCGGTTTCCAGTCCCACCGGCTGATCCCATCCCTCTTCCATGCCGAAAGCGCTCACACAGACTTTGGTGTAGTGGACGATGAAAAGATCCTCTGCCGGTTCCCAATAGGGCGCGGGTTCAACGTAAAAAGTATGGTCCCCCGGCCTGCGGACCTGATAGTCAGCGGTCCAGAAGGTGAACGGTTGATCCTGGTCCGGACTTTTCCCTTTGGCCGGCTCAAGCGTGTCGAGCAGGTCCGTTTTTTGGCCGTTGTGGAGGACCCCGAACACCTTAGGTCTGGCCATCTCCATGTAGTGCATTTCCATGGGATGGATAAATTTGACCTGCACATCCAGGGTTTTGTCATCATCCTGGGTCACGATGTCATCAGAAGGAATAATGGTACCGAAATGGGCCAAGGCCGGATGTACCGTCAGAAGAATAAATGCCGCCACGATAAAGGATGCTGCACTCTTTTTTGTATGCATGAAATGTATCTCCTCTTGATTATATTAATGATTAAAACTCAACGGCCAGTTGAACGGTGACCATATACTACAGCCACTTCCAGATTTTCAATAACCGCCATACCACATTCCAGGTTCCAGGCAGATGGTTTCCGCTGCCGGGTATCAGCGGCAACATAAATCTCCCCGGCTTTAAAATGGTCCATGGCCCGGATTGCCTTTAGAAAACCCCAGACAAAAAAAGGCCATGAGGACATCCTCTTTTTTTCAAAAGAATGGACCTTCATGGCCGTTTTAATATTTTTTTATGTTGTTTGTTCTACCGCCGGGCGGCAGGTCATTCCGGTTTACCAGCGACTTCAGCCGCAGTTATTGGTCATGGTATGTACCAGGCATTTCCCAAAAAAACAAGGATTTTCGACCAGAAACACGCATGCGCCTGAAAAGCGGATCATTCTCCGGAGATTTTCCCCTGGTCATACCAGAGCCGTGCCAGATAGATGAACGGGGTGTCTGCCAACCCCACCACCCACTTGAGCAGATAGGTGGTCCAGAAGATCTGCACCAGAACCTCTGGGGAAAACACCCCCCAGAAAGCCAGCACCGTGAACACCGTGGAATCGATGAACTGGCTGACCATGGTGGAGGCATTGTTTCTCAGCCAGATGAGCCGGAGGGCGGGAAACCGTTTTCGCCAGAAGTCATAGGCCCACACATCATGCATCTGGGAAACCAGGTAGGCCAGAAGGCTGGCCGCTGCGATCCGGGGCATGAACCCGAAAATCACGGCCAGGCTGTCCTGGGCAAAATCATCCGAAGCCGGGGTGAAAAACAGGGCCAGGTTCATGAGCACGGTCATGGCCACCAGGGAAAACAGCCCGATAAACACCGCTTTTCTAGCCTGTTTTTTTCCGTACATTTCGGACAGGATATCGGTGACCAGAAAGGATGAAGCATAGACAATGTTGCCCAAAGTGGCGGTGATACCGAACAGCTCCACCAGTTTGATCACCTGGATATTGGACACGATGGCTGCCAGGGGAATCCAGGTGTAAAGGCCGGTTTTTCCAAATATCCGGTACGAAACAAGAATACATCCAAAATTGACGGCCAGCATGGCCGGCCAGAGCAGTTCGTTCAAGGAAAGCTCTCCAGTTTTGTTCAGGCGGGTTGCTGTGACCGCCGTGTTTCAAGGTATCTTCAGCAGGGTTGGCAATTTATCAGGTCTCGTAAGCAAAATCAACACCCAAAAAATTCTTCCGTCCTCTTTCAATTATTGTGAAAGTGTATTACATAAATCAACTTAATCCAAATTGAATTGACCATTGACGAACTGCCCGGCACCTGTGTTGGCGGTTCCAAACAGAAGCTGGAGATACGCATGGGAAAAAATAACAAAGAGGACACATTGATGGACAAGGTGGTTTCCCTGTCCAAACGCAGAGGGTTTGTATATCCGGGATCAGAGATCTACGGCGGTCTTGCCAATGCCTGGGATTTCGGACCGCTGGGCGTGGAACTGCTCAACAACCTGAAACAGGCCTGGTGGAAAAAATTTGTCATCGAGCGCACCGACATGGTGGGACTGGACGCCGCCATTCTCATGAATCCCCAGACATGGGTGGCTTCCGGCCATGTGGGCAGTTTTGCCGATCCGCTCATGGACTGCAAGAAATGCAAATCCCGGGAACGGGCCGACAAACTGGTGGAAAAATGGCAGTTCGACAACCAGTCCGACCTGGCCCCGGCCAACTGGGCCGGTGAAAAAACCCCGCCCCAGGACATGCTGGATTTCATCAATGACAAAAACATCACCTGTCCCTACTGCGGGGCCCTGGACTGGACATTGCCCAAAGCCTTCAACCTGATGTTCAAGACCAAGCAGGGCGTGGTGGAAGGCGAAGGAAAAGATATCTACCTGCGTCCGGAAACGGCCCAGGGCATTTTCGTGAACTTCAAGAATATCCTGACCACCTCCCGGAAAAAAGTGCCCTTCGGCATCGCACAGATCGGCAAGGCGTTCAGAAACGAGATCACCCCGGGCAACTTTGTGTTCAGGACCCGGGAGTTCGAGCAGATGGAGATCGAATTCTTCTGCAAACCCGGCACGGACATGGAATGGCATGATTACTGGAAAACCTTTGCCATGGACTGGTACAAGGGGCTGAACGTCAATCCGGACAACCTGCGGCTCAGAGACCATGACGCCTCAGAGCTGTCCCACTACTCCAATGCCACGTCAGATATTGAATACCGGTATCCGTTCGGCTGGGGAGAGTTGTGCGGCATTGCCTCCCGGACCGATTATGATCTCAAGCAGCACATGGAACACTCGGCCAAGGATTTGCAGTATTTTGACGAGGTGACCAAGGAAAAATTCATCCCTTATGTGATCGAGCCCTCGCTGGGGGTCCAGCGATCCGCCCTGGTGTTTTTATGCGATGCCTATGAGGAACAGACCCTGGAAGACGGGGACACCCGGGTGGTCCTGCACCTGCACAACCAGCTGGCGCCTGTCAAGATCGCTGTCCTGCCGCTGCAAAAAAAACTGGGGGATGAGGCCCAAAAGGTCTTCACCCTGCTGGTGAGGGAACTGGGCCTGAACATCGATTTCGACATGGTGGGCAGCATCGGCAAACGGTACCGCCGTCATGATGAAGCCGGCACCCCTTATTGCGTGACATTTGACTTTGATTCCCTGGAAGATGACGCCGTCACCATCCGGGACCGGGACACCATGGACCAGGTCCGCATGAAAATTGCCGAACTGCCGGCCTATTTCAGGGAAAAGTTCAAATATTAAGATTCAATGGCCATGGGATAAATTCGAATCGTTGGTCATGAAAGCCTTCCCTTCTGGAAAGGCTGCATTCCTGGACCTGGTCAGTATATTATTTGTCAAACCCCGTGGATCGAAAAAAGGGGGCACGGAAGACGTTTCCTGAATTTTAAAGGATAATTCAGATGCGCTGGAGAAGTAAAGAAAGATTAAGCCGCCCTTACTGGTCCATGCGCCGGGGACTTTTCAAGAGCATGGGATACAGTGATTATGACCTTGACCGGCCCTTGATTGGAATTGCCAATTCCTGGAATACGGTGGTCCCGGGTCATTATAACCTGAAACAGGTGGCTCAATCGGTTCGCCGGGGAATCGACCAGGCAGGGGGAACCCCGGTAGAGTTCGGTGTGATCGGCGGATGCGACGGCTTGGCCGACGGCGGTAAAAGTGCAAGATACATGCTCCCCTCCCGAAGTCTCGTTGCTGATTCCGTGGAGATGATGGTCGAGGCCCATCACCTGGACGGAGTGGTATTGCTGGGATCCTGTGATAAAATTGTCCCTGGGATGCTCATGGCGGCTGCCCGCCTGGATCTGCCGTCTATTCTGATTGTGGGGGGGCCTTCTCCGGGGGGATGCCGGTTTGACGGTCGGGCCTCGGACAATACCAGTCTCAACGAAGCCTTGCCCATGCTGGAGGCGGGAGCCATTGATGATGAAACCTTCCGGGAACTGGAAGACAATTCCATGCCCGGCTGCGGGTCCTGCTCCATGCTGGGGACGGCCAATTCCATGTGCTGCATTGCCGAGGCTATGGGCATGAGCCTGCCAGGCAGCGCTGTGATTCCAGCCACACATGCCCGGCGTTTCCAGGCAGCCCAGGCAACGGGCCGGCAGATTGTAAGCATGGTCAAAACGGGATTGACCGCCCGGCAGATCATTACCCCCAAAAGCATTGAAAATGCCATCCGTGTGATGGCGGCCATTGGCGGGTCCACCAATGTTGCCCTCCACATCCCGGCCATTGCCTATGAGGCTTGTGTTGATATGGATCTGGACCTGTTCGATTCCCTGTCCAGGACAACCCCCTGGATTGCCCGGATGAACCCCAGCGGGCCGGCCGATGTTTCGGATTTCCATGATGCCGGCGGGGTGCCGGCGGTGATGAAGGAAATTCTTCCCCTTCTTCAGGGCGATGCCCTGACGGTTACCGGTAAAACCATTGGTGAAAATGTGGCCATGGCCAGATCAAAGAATTCCGAGATCATCCGAACCCTTGAGAATCCCTGGGAATTCCAGGGAGGGCTCGC
>JBFLKI010000124.1:0-10443 GCA_040883135.1 Desulfotignum sp.
CGGCCAGACCCGTTGACGAACGAAGTATTCAGGAGAATTATTACAACATGAACCGGGGGGACATCATTTCAAGGTTTTTCCATTAAAAGAAAAGATTTGTTCATCCCCAGATTGAAACCACCTATGAAATCGACTACATCAACGACCTGACCATCGTGGCCACCATCGGAGAACTGGGGTTTGAAAAAATCATTGCCGTGGGAGAATATTTCAGAAATCCCATTGTCAATATGGCGGAAATCGCGTTTTCCGTCACCCATGAATATCAGGGCATGGGCATTGCCAAAATACTTCAGGAAAAACTGGCTGATGCCGCAATAGACAACGGCATCAAAGGCCTGATCGCCTATACCTCCCCTCAGAACAAAGGCATGATCCGGTTGTTCAACAACCTGCCCTACAAAGTCAAGTCGGAAAAGGATGATGACATGATCATCCTCAACTGTCTGTTTTCAGAACCCGCACAAAAGGAAAAAAAATCTTCCGAACCGCAGCCCGGGTCTTTCTGACTTCCATGCTGTCTGCGATGGAACCGGCGCACCCGGTTTCATCGCCGTTTCAGCAATGCCACGGACTCGATATGGTAGGTGTGGGGAAACATGTCTACCGGCTGAACCTCCACCACCTCATATCCCGGTGCCAGCATTTCGAGATCCCGGGCCAGGGTGGCCGGATTGCAAGAGACATAGACCACGGTTTCCGATCCCAGACCCAGCACCTGAACCACCACATCCTTGTGCATGCCCACCCGCGGAGGGTCGATCACCATCACATCCGGTGCCTTTTCCAGTTGCGGCAGCACCTGCCGGATATCGCCCGAAACAAACTCACAATTGTCAATATGGTTCATGGCGGCGTTTTTCCGGGCGTCCGCCACAGCGGTTTCCACAATCTCGATCCCGGTAATCCGGGCGGCCCGATCCGACAGCCAGATGGGAATGGTGCCGGTGCCGGAATACAGATCCAGGACCGTCTCATCGCCGGTAAGATCACAGTACCGGGCCACCACGTCGTACAGTTTTTCACAGGCCCGGGTGTTGGTCTGAAAAAAAGAATTGGCAGAAACCTCGAATTTGAACCGGCCCAGGTGTTCGGTGATCGCCTCCCGGCCATACAGCAGGATCTCTTCTTTGCCCGTACTGACTCCGGATCTGGCATCTGTGATGTTGTTGACAACGGATGCCAGGTTGTCAAACGACGCCGACAGCGAATCCGCCAGCCGGGTGACCAAGGGCAGGTTTTTGTCCCGGGTGACGATATTCACCATCCATTGATCCCGGGCCACGGAATGCCGCAGCATCACATACCGCCAGAATCCGGTATGATGGCGCAGGTGATAGGCCGGCAGGCCCGATGTCCGGACAAATTCTCTCACATGGGCTAAAATGGCATTGCCCGCTTCCGGCATGATGTCACAGTGGTGGATATCGATGACCTGGTCAAAGGTTCCGGGCACGTGCAGCCCGATCCCCAGATCCTTGGCAACGGTGTCATCGGCAAGCTCTTCGGGCATCAGCCACCGTCTGGCGGAACAGGAAAACTCCATCTTGTTCCGGTATTCAAACACCTTTTCGGACATCATCACCTCTTTGACCGGCACATGGGCCAGTCGCCCGATGTGGGCCAGCGACTGCACCACATGCTGTTTTTTATAGGCCAGCTGGGTCTCATAAGGGATCTGCTGCCATTTGCATCCGCCGCAGAAATCCGCATACCGACACCGGGCCGCCTGACGCAGGGAGGACCTGGAAAGGATTTCGATCAGCTTTCCTTCCGCCCAGCTTTTTTTCTTTTTGGTGATCTTGACCCGGACCCGGTCGCCCGGTACACACCGGTCCACAAACACAGGAAAACCGTCCGGTTTTGCCAGGCCCTTGCCGCCATAGGCCAGGTCGATGATTTCCAGTTCACACACGCCGCGTTTCTTGATACTCATGGATGTTTCCCGTTCTCGGTTAAAAAGCTTGAGATTATACCGGCTTCATGGCATAAAAACAAGATGCGCCTCATTCAAACCCGATTTGTGGTGAATCAGCTCTGTTTGAAAGGAGAGTTGTGTTTGCCTGACACGCCTTATCCGCCCCTGGTGGTGGGATCCCACGGGCTGGAGGGCTCCCGGTTTTCCGCCAAACAGCAGGTTCTGTCCCGGCTGCTGCCAAAAAACGGCATTGCGTTTTTCCGGTTCGACCACCGGGCATGCGGAGACAGTCAGGGCGACTTTGTCAAGGACACCTCCCTTGAAAAGCGAACCGAAGATTTTCTGGCTGCCGTGACCCATGTCCGGAACATGAACCTGACATCCGGCCAGTTAGGGGTGTTCGGTTCCTCCATGGGCGGGGCTACCTGCATCAATGCCTGGCAGATCCTGGAAAAAACAGTCGGAAGACTTTGCGGCGGCGTGTTGTGTGCGGCCCCGCTCAAAAGCCGGACCATTCACAACATCCCCACTCAAGGGACAGAAACGAGACCGGACCTGCCGGTATCCTTTTTCAAAAACCATCTGCTGTTCGATCTCACGGTCCAGGCTGAGGCTCTTCACCATGTGCTGGTTTTTCACGGGGATGCCGATCAGATCGTACCGGTGGAAAACGCCAGAATTCTGCTGGAACACATGCAGGGCCCCAAACAGGTCATCATCCAGAAAAACGGGGATCACCCCATGTCATCACCGGTGCATCAGGCGGAATTTGAAGCGCAGGCCCTGGCCTGGTTCAGGCAGATCTTTCACCGGTCAGATACCGCCTGAGCAGTTCCAGGGCCATGGCGGCAAATATTTTCTTGTTTTTGTCCCGATCATCAAACCGGAATTCAAATTTTCTGGATACCGCCACCCCGCCGGGACCGGCCACACCGATGCACACGGTTCCCACCTTTTTGGATGTCGGCCCTCCACCAGGACCGGCAACGCCTGTGGTGGAAACCGCCCAGTCCGATCCCGCCACCCGTTTCGCCCCGGCAGCCATCTCCAGGGCGGTGGTTTCGTGCACTGCGCCGAAGGTCTCCAAGGTGTCCGTCTTGACCCCCAGCACATCGATTTTGGCGGAATTGGCATACGTGACCGCGGACAGTAAAAAATACTGTGAACTGCCCGGCACCTGGGTGATCAAATGAGAAATCAGCCCGCCGGTGCAGGACTCGGCCACCGCCAGGGTCTGACCCTGTTGCGCGAGCAGTTTTCCCACCTCCGCTTGCAGAGACAGACCGGTATCGGATACCACCTTGCTGCCCAGCTGCTGCCCCACCCACAGACCGGCCCGTTCCAGCACGCTTTGGGTCGCTTTTTCGTCCTTGCCGGCATCACACACCAGCTTGACTTCTATTGTGGGAAAGCTGGCCCTGAACCCCAGGCGGATCTCAGGGAACTGATCATTGAACGATGCCAGCAGCACCCCCACCTTTGACTCATGAAGCCCGAACACGGTGAACCGCTTGATGAACAACCGGGTCCGGGTTCCCTGAATGGTTTGAATTTGTGGCACCACACAGGTCTCCATCATCTGTTTCATCTCGGACGGCACCCCCGGCATGCAGAAAAACCAGCACTGGTTGAGCTGAAACGCAAATCCCGGCGCGGTTCCATGGGTGTTTTCCAATACTGTCGCCGACGCCGGCAGCCAGGCCTGTTTCTCGTTGTCCGGTGTCAATTCGAACCCCCGGCGGTCAAAATAGGTTTTCATGGATGCCAGGGCGGTAGAATTCAAGACCAGGGATTCACCCATGGCCTTTGCACAGGCCATGGCGGTGATATCATCCTGGGTCGGCCCCAGACCGCCCGAGACCAGACACAGCGTTGCCCGCAGGGAAATGGCCTCCACGGTTGCGCAGACCGCGGCAACATCATCCCCTTTCACTGTGATCTGGGACACCCGGATCCCCATCTGTTTGAGCCGGTCACATAAAAAGGCGCTGTTGGTGTCCACCAGATCCCCCAGCAGCACCTCGTCGCCCGTGGATAGAATTTCAGCTGTCATGAGTTCATCCTTGACGTGATTACAATGGCACCCCTGTTTTCGGATCCTGTGGGTCTGATCTGTTTGTTCAGCCACACCGGATTGAAAAACATGGCATGGTTGGCTGAAAAAAACGCCGGATTCTTGCGGACCCGGGAACCGTTGGCCATCTGTTTTTTAAAGGTTTTGTCCAGAAACTGCTTCACCTGTTTTCTGTCCCACCCGGATGGATGCACAAAATTTGCGTATAATGACAGATCTCCCTGGTAAAAATCTCTGGTTTCCAGGTTTTCAGCGTCTTGACTGAACCGGGGCAGATTGAACACCGCCAGGTTCAGGTAATCAATATATCGGTGATGGGCTTTTGTAAATGCCAGCGTGGTCAAAGCGGAAGCCCGGTCTTCAAACTGTGTGCCGAACAGCAGATACACGTAGGTGAAAATGCCGGCCTGATGGAGATTTTTCAATATCCGGGAGGCCCGGTCCAAAGTGGTGCCCTTGTTCATCCGGTCCAGCACGGCCTGGTCCCCGGATTCCAGGCCCAGTTTGAGCATGGTGCACCCGCGGTGCCTGAGTTGCCGGCAGAAACCCGGATCTTCCAGGATTTTTTCAAACCGGACAAATCCATACCAGGTGAACGGCAGATCCGGACCGGCGCCGGCCAAAGTCCTTAAAAATGCGGGCGTCACAGCATCATCGATAAAATGGATGGTATCCGGATTGAAGCGGTGTGCCAGCGTCTGGGTATCTGCCAGTACCTGAGAAGCTCGCTGGGTGCTGTAACGCCGTATTTCCGCTTTTTCAGGACAGAACCGGCATTTTCGCCAGTAGCACCCGATGCTGGTTCTGAACGGCAGGATCCTGGCCGGTGACACATAATCCCCGGGGTCGGCAAATGCATAATCCGGCACATAGTGCCGCCGGGTGGTTCCGGGTTTGCCCAGAAGATCCAGCAGAGGGATTTCTCCTTCCCCGGGGATCATGTGATCGATCAGCCCGGAAAAAGGATCGGTGAAATCCGGCCGGCTCATCCAGGAAGAGATCAACCCCCCGCCCATGACAATTTTTTTTTCAGAAAAATGGTGTCTGACCCATCCGGCCAGCGCAAAGCTCACCAGGGCCTGATTCAGATAACACAGAGAAATTCCCACCCAGGGGGAATCCCACTCGGACAGCACGGGCCTGAGCCGGTCTTCAAAATATGGAAAAAACGGGTTGAGATCACAGGTTTTGGCACTTTCAATCAGATCCCGGCTGCGCAGAGGGGACAGGCAACGGTCCGTGTAATCACTTAAGGTGACCTTGAACCGGGTGGCATCCACGGCCAGAGACAACAGCTTGTTCAAATCATACACCCGCTGACGATACCGGTCATCATTGGCGTACAGGCGCGGGTCCTGCAGGTCTGCCAGAATCGTATCCCGGTTTTTCAGGGCCCTTTCAGACCAGGAATCGGTGGCGGACAGTTCCCGGCCGATCAGGTAGTGAAACCCCTGGATATTGGCATCGATCACGCGACAGTCCCTGCCGTTTTCCAGAAGCGCCGCAGCCAGGTAGGCAACACCGGCCGGAGGTTCACATGGTTTGGCCACCGGGGGAAACAACAACAGCATCACACCGTATCCTTGATTGGTTTTCAATGAAATACGCCATATCCGGTCCTGCTTGTATCATATTCTACCCAAATTCCCCACCTAAAAATCATGGGCCAGTGTTTCTTTAAATAGAAACAATTGTCTTGACAACCCGGAACAAATCATTTAGGTTGCACGTCATTTGAACCATTATCATACAGGACATTTCCCCCGATGATTCTATCCCGATTTCCTGACAAACGCCGGTTCAAGGACCTGGCAAAAACCCACAATGTGGTGCCGGTATGCATCCGGATCCTGGCGGACACCCACACACCGGTGTCCATCTTGACCAAATGCCGCAAACCGGGGAACCCATGTTTTCTGCTGGAAAGTGTGGAAGGCGGAGAACGATGGGCCAGGTACAGTTTTTTGGGCATCCGGCCCCATGGCAGTGTCCAGGTGTTTGCCGATCATGTCAAACTGGTGAGCCGCATGGACACGCCCGAACAAACCTGCCGGACCATTGCCCATGACAATGATCCATTGGCTGTGCTCCGTGAGATCTTGCAGGCATATCATCCGGCCCCCATGCCGGAACTGCCCCGCTTCTGGACCGGTCTGACCGGATATGTGGCCTATGAAATGGTGTCATTTTTCGAAAACATCCCGATTTATCTGCCGGACAACGACCCGTACGCCCATTTCATCATCCCGGAACAGATGATCATTTTTGACAATGTCCAGCAGACCATGACCTGTCTGAGCATCTGTTATCTGGATGAAACCACCGACCTGGATAGCGCCTATTATCAGGCACATGCCGGCCTGAAGGCCCTGCTTGACACGGTCGAAGCACCCCTGCCGGCCGATAAAAAGGAAAACCCGGATCACCCGGTGACGCTTGCCCCTTTGATGCCCGCATCCCGATATCTGGAAGGGGTCAACACCATCAGGCATCACATCCGGGAAGGAGATATTTTTCAGGCGGTACTTTCCCAGCCGTTTTCCTGCGCCACTGACCTGGATCCGGTCCGGTTCTACCGGGCCCAGCGGTATATCAACCCGTCCCCGTACATGTTTTTCATGGATTTTTCCGACCGGGTCATTGCCGGCTCCTCGCCTGAAACCATGGTCCGCCTGGAAAACGGCGTGGCCACCCTGCGTCCCATTGCCGGCACCCGGCCCAGAGGCGACACCCGGCAACAGGATCAGTTCCTGGCGGACGAGCTGCTCAAGGATGAAAAAGAACGGGCAGAACATGTGATGCTCATCGATCTGGGACGCAACGACCTGGGCCGGGTGGCCAGGCCGGGCACCGTCCAGGTGACCGATACCATGGTCATCGAGCGGTATTCCCATGTCATGCATCTGGTATCCAATATCACCTGTGATCTGACGTCATCCTGCGATGCGCTGGATCTGTTCCGTGCCACCTTTCCCGCCGGCACCCTCACCGGGGCGCCGAAAATCAGGGCCATGGAAATTATCGGCACCCTGGAGAACCGGCCCCGCCGAATCTACGGCGGTGCTGCCGGATATATTTCCTTTACCGGCAACATGGACTTTGCCATCACCATCCGAACCGCTGTCATGGAAAATCAGACCCTGACGGTCCAGGCCGGTGCCGGTATTGTCTATGATTCCGATCCGGACACCGAGCTTCAGGAATGTAAAAACAAGGCAAAAAGTGTGGAATCCGCTCTGAAGCTGGCGCTTTCCCATACAGATTCATCCATTTTTCCATCGGAGAACCTTCATGAAAGTGGTCATTATTGATAATTATGATTCGTTTACCTTCAACCTGGTCCATTACCTGCTTCACACAGGCGTGACTGTAGACGTATTCAGAAACGACAAAATCAGTGTCCGGGAAATCCGGGACATGGCACCCGGCGCTGTGGTCATCTCCCCCGGCCCGGGCCGGCCCGAAGATGCCGGCATCTCTCTGGACGTGGTAAAGGAACTGTCCGGCACCCTCCCAATTTTAGGGGTCTGTCTGGGCCATCAGGCCATTGCCCAGGCATTTGGCGGCACCATTGTTCACGCAAAACAGATCATGCATGGCAAAACATCTAAGGTTACCGCGGATGGTGAGCATATCTTTGACGGCCTTATCCGGCCGTTTCCCGTGATGCGGTATCACTCTTTAGCCGTCCGGGAATCAGACCTGCCGGCCTGCCTCAAGATCACTGCCCGGTCGGATGATGGAGAGATCATGGGCCTTCGCCACATGCAACACCCCACCCAGGGGGTTCAGTTTCATCCGGAATCCTTTATGACCACCGTGGGCAAACGACTGATCCGTAATTTCATCAAAGGAGCATGACATGACCTTTACCGATTATCTGAACCGGATCATCAGACGTGAGGACCTGGACCAGGAATCCATGACCGACCTGTTCTCAGAAATTTTCTCAGGAGCCGTCACCGAAGCCCAGATCGGGGCCTTCATGGCCGCGCTGGCCACCAAGGGCGAGTGTTTCGAAGAGCTGGCCGGCGGCGCGCTTGCCATGCGCCGGAAGGCGGTCCGGATCCAGACCCTGGATAAAACCGTCATCGATATCGTGGGCACCGGCGGAGATGGTACCGGTTCGTTCAATATTTCCACCACGGCGTCGTTTGTGGTGGCCGGTGCAGGTGTCACGGTTGCCAAACACGGCAACCGGAGTGTGTCCAGCAAATGCGGGTCAGCCGATGTGCTTGAAGCCCTGGGCGTCGACCTGGCAGCCGATCCTGAAATCATTGAAGAGGCCGTCAATGAGATCGGCATCGGATTCATGTTCGCCCCCCTTTACCACGGCAGCATGAAATATGCCATGAAAGCCCGGAAGGACTGCGGGATCCGAAGTATTTTCAACATGCTGGGACCGTTGACCAATCCGGCCGCCGCCTCGTGTCAGGTTGTGGGTGTTTATCAGCCGGACCTGACTGAAATGTTTGCCAATGCCCTGAACCTGCTCGGAGTCAAAAGGGCCTTTGTGGTGCACGGCCATGACGGCATGGATGAAATCACCACCACGGATCTGACCCGTGTGTCTGAACTGTCTGGCGGCAGGATCAAATCCTTTGACCTGGATCCTGTGATTTATTTTGACGAGTATGCAACGCCAGAAGATCTGCGGGGCGGGGATGCCCGGGAAAACGCCAAAATCCTCACGCGTATCCTGTCCGGCGGCAAAGGGCCTCACAGAAATATTGTGCTGATCAATGCCGGAGCCGGTCTGGTGGCGGCCGACGCTGCAAAAGACATTGCCCATGGAATCCAGATGGCAGCAGACGCCATCGATTCCGGCCGGGCCATGAAAAAACTCGAAGACCTGGTCCGGTTCACTCAGGAGAACGGTTAAATATGGCGGTCACCGGATTTCTTAAAACCGTCAAAGCGATCAAGCAGGAGGAAATTGCCGTCCGACTCCGAAGCATCCCTTTGTCATCACTACGTCGGGAGGCAGAAAATTCACCGGCACCGCCGGATTTTTCCCAAGCCATGACAGCCGGGACACCATCAGATGTGGGGATCATCGCTGAAATCAAGAAAGCATCTCCATCCAAAGGAGATCTGTGTGTGGACCTGAATGTAAAAAAATATGCGCAAATCTATGAAAAAGCCGGTGCCAGGGCTATTTCCGTGCTCACGGAATCCGTATATTTCAAAGGCAGCCTCACGGATCTGACAACCGTGTGCACCCACACCGGTCTTCCGGTACTCAGAAAAGATTTCATGTTTCATGAATATCAGATCTATGAGGCCAGACAAGCCGGTGCCGCCTCTGTATTGCTCATTACCACCCTGCTGTCACCGAACCAGCAGGCGGATTTGACAAACCTGGCACAGGAACTGAACATGATCCCACTGGTGGAAATATCCTCTGAATGGGAAATGGACCAGGCCCTGAAAACCGGGGCCGCCATTGTGGGCATCAACAACCGGAACCTGTGCACCCTGGATGTGGACTCGGACGCTGCCGTGCGGATTGCACCGTTGCTCCCCAAAGAGATCGTGCCGGTGGCGGCATCCGGATTTTCCTGCCGCAGGGATATCTTGAAAGCAATCCATGCCGGGATCTTCAATTTTTTGGTGGGTGAAAGTATTGTCGGGTCAGCGGATCCAAAATCCTTTATCACATCATTGAGAACCGATGAATAATACCGGCAATCCCGTGTTCCGTCCTCTGGTCAAAATCTGCGGATTGACCGATCCGGACAATGCGGCACAATGTGCCCAGGCCGGAGCGGATATCATCGGATTGATATTTTTTCCAGGAAGTCCCCGCCATGTGACACTGGCCCGGGCAAAAGCGGTGGTCAAGGCATTGCCCGCTCATGTGCCTGCCTGGGGGGTGTTTGTCAACGAAACACTGAAAACGATCATGGAGACTGTAACCGTCTGTGGATTCAAAGGGGTCCAACTCCATGGCCAGGAACCTCCCGGGCTGATCAGTGCTCTCAAATCCCATCACTTCACAGTCACCAAAGCGGTGTTTGCGTCCCGATCTCCCGGCCTGAACACCCTCCCCATGTATTCACAATCCGATTATATCCTGGTTGAATGCGGTCTGGGCACACTGCCCGGTGGAAACGCCAAAATCTGGGACTATGGTCAGGCACGAAGAACGGCCCGTTATCATCCCGTGTTCCTGGCCGGCGGTCTGTCGTGGGAAAATATTGAACGGGCCGTGGCCACTGTCGCACCCGCGGGGGTTGACCTGTCATCCGGCGTAGAATCGACTCCCGGCGTTAAAGACATCTTCAAGGTCAGGGAAGTGATCCGCCGCGTCAAAACCTTTCCAAAAAACCGGTAATGATCAACGCTAATAGTTGCGGTAAAGCCAAAAACAATCTCACCCGGTTTTTGCGACCGCCGAAGAACCAAAAAAGCCCGTATCACTGATTTTTCAATGATACGGGCTTTTCAA
>JBFLKI010000125.1:0-10038 GCA_040883135.1 Desulfotignum sp.
AAAGCCCATCCGGATGCAGACCGGTTCGAGCTTCATCAGCTGCTGAATCCCACACCTATTCCGGAAAAATTCAAAGGCAAAAACGAGCGTATCGGCAGGGGGTATAAATAATGGACGATCAGGCAAGAGTGTTGAAATTTCAGATATTCCGCTACAACCCCCAGAAAAAGGGGGACAAGCCCCGGATGGTGACCTATGAAATCACCGAGGCCCCGGGCATGACCATTTTCATTGCATTGAACGAGATCCGGGAAACTCAGGATCCGTCCCTTCAGTTCGATTTTGTATGCCGGGCGGGTATCTGCGGGTCCTGCGCCATGGTGATTAACGGGCAGCCGGACCTGGCCTGCCGGACACTGACCGCCAAGTTTCCGGACGGGGAGATCACGCTGCTGCCGTTGCCCGGATTCGAACTCATCGGGGATCTGTCCGTGAACACCGGCAAATTCATGCGGGCCATGAGCGAGCGGGTGGAATCCTGGATTCATGACAGGGAAGCGGACAACGTCAATTATGACGAACTCGAAGAGCGGATGGATCCGGATGTGGCTGATCAGATCTATGAACTGGAGCGGTGCGTGGAATGCGGCGCCTGTGTGTCCGCCTGCGCCACCAAGCGGATGCGGCCTGATTTTCTGTCCGCGGTGGGGTTCATGCGCCTGGCGCGGTTTGCCCTGGATCCCAGAGACAAGCGGACGAATGAGGAGTTTTACGAAATCATGGGCAATGATGACGGGGTGTTCGGGTGCATGACCCTTCTGGGGTGTGAAGACTACTGTCCCAAAGACCTGCCCCACCAGACCCAGATCGCATACCTGCGGCGCAAAATGGCGCTGATCAAATAAAAAGAACAGGTGATATGATGACTGAATTCAAATTTGATCCACTGTTTCCCCTGGGCGAGGACAGTACCGTTTACCGCCAGTTGACAAAAGAGTTTGTCCGGGTCAAGGAGTTTGAGGGCAAAGACATGCTCCTGGTGGAACCCCAGGCCCTGATCCTGCTGGCGGAAACCGCGTTCAAGGATGTGGCCCATCTGTACCGGGCCGATCACCTCAAGCAGCTGCAGGCGGTGATGGAGGATCCGGACAGTTCCGACAATGACCGGTATGTGGCCCTGGAGCTGCTGAAAAATGCCGTGATTGCCGCTCAAAAAGTGTATCCCATGTGCCAGGATACGGGCACGGCCATTATCATGGCCAAAAAAGGGCAGCAGGTGTGGACCTGGTCTGATGACGAGGAAGAATTGGCCAAAGGGGTGTTTGGGGCGTATACAAAAAACTGTCTGCGGTATTCCCAGAATGCGCCGTTGACCATGTACCAAGAAACCAACACAAAGACCAACCTGCCGGCCCAGGTGGATATCGCCGCAGTCCAGGGGGATGAATACCGGTTTCTGTTCATGGCCAAGGGCGGGGGATCTGCCAACAAGACGGCCTTGTTCCAGATGACCAAGGCGGTGCTCAATTCCGAAAACACGCTGCTGGATTTCATGACCGAAAAGATGAAAGCCCTTGGCACGGCCGCCTGCCCGCCTTATCACATTGCGTTTGTCATCGGCGGCACCTCGGCGGAAACCAACCTCAAGGCCGTGAAACTGGCGTCGGCCAGATACCTGGATTCACTGCCCACGCAGGGCAGTGACACGGGGTACGCGTTCCGGGATACCGGCCTGGAGGAAAAAGTGCTGGAAAGAGCCCGGAACCTGGGCCTAGGGGCCCAGTTCGGGGGCCGGCATTTTGCCCTGGATGTCCGGGTGATCCGCATGCCCCGGCACGGGGCATCCTGCCCCATCGGGATCGGCGTGTCCTGTTCCGCAGACCGGCAGATCAAGGGCAAGATCACCAGAGACGGCATCTTTCTGGAGCAGCTGGAAGAAAATCCGGCAAGGTTTCTGCCGGCCGCGGAACCGGACATGGCGCCGGCCGTGGCAGTGGACCTCAACCGGCCCATGACCGAGATCCTGGCCCAGCTGTCCCAGTATCCCGTGGCCACCCGGCTGTCTTTGACCGGGAAGATCATCGTGGCCAGGGACATTGCCCATGCCAAGTTCATGGAACGGTATGAAAACGGCGAGGGCCTGCCCGGGTATATCAAAAACCATATCATCTACTATGCCGGCCCGGCCAAAACCCCTGAAGGAGAGGCCTCCGGCGCGTTCGGCCCCACCACGGCCGGCCGCATGGACCCGTATGTGCCCGTGTTCCAGAAAGAGGGGGCCTCCATGATCATGCTGGCCAAGGGCAATAGAAGTCAGCAGGTGACCGATGCCTGCAGACACTACGGCGGGTTCTATCTGGGATCTCCTGGCGGGCCGGCGGCCCGCCTGGGCAAGGATTTCATCAAAAAAGTGGAACTGGTGGAATACGAAGAACTGGGCATGGAAGCGGTATACATGATCACGGTGGAGAATTTTCCCGCCTTTATCATCGTGGATGACAAGGGCAATGATTTTTATGCCGGCCTGCTCTAGTTTCCCGATATGATCAGAAAATACTGGTTCTTTGCGGGCATGGCCCTGATGGCCGCAGTGGCGTTTACCCTGCCGGAAATCGGAACCGTGATCAAACACCACAATATCCTGAATATCGGGATTTTTCTGGCGTTTCTGCTCACCGGCCTGTCTCTGGAAACATCCAGCGTGCTGAAACAGCTCAAGGATGTCAAAGTGTTGGTGGCGGCCCTGGTGTCCTCTTTGATCTTTTTTCCGGCCGCCGCGTTTTATGCGGCACGGTTTTTCCTGGGTGCCTGGCCGGATTTTGTCATGGGGGTGTTGATCATCGGGGCCGCGCCGGTCACGGTGGCCTCGGGCACGGTCATGACCGCCATGGCCGGGGGCAATGTGCCCTTGAGCCTGTTCATCTGCGTGCTGGGCAATTTTACCGCCATCCTCACCATTCCGTTCATGCTCAACCTGATCCTGGCGGTGGACAATGCGGCCATTGACCTGCCCGTTCTCCAGATGCTGACGGGATTGATCCTTAAAGTGCTGCTGCCCACCCTGATCGGCCAGGTGCTGCGGCCCCGGTTGAAACACCGGCTGCCGCCCCACAGGGCAAAGATCTCCATTTTCAATCAATGCATCGTGCTGTTGATCATCCTCAATGCCCTGGCCAGTTCCGCCGGCAGCATCCTGGATGTGGGGCCGGTGCTGTTCATGCTGCTGGGGTTCATGATCGGCCTTCATGTGTTCATGCTGGTTTTCAACCAGTATCTGGCCAGAGCCATCGGACTGGATCTGCCGTCCATCGCCGCATTCACCATCCACACTTCCCAGAAAACCCTGACCGTCTCCTACCTGGTCTGGGCCGGATATTTCGCCGCTGCCTATCCCATGGCCCTGATCCCGGCCATTGTCTATCACTTAACCCAGATGATCATGGATACGTTTGTGGCCCACCGCTTCGGCAGAGTGATCCGCAGTCTCTCTTCCTGATTGCGTATTGACCGTGGGAACAAGATTCCCTTACCATCATCTGAAATTTTGGATCCGGTGGGTTTATTTCAGCTGTACCGGTTTAAATCCACCGGTTTGGGCAGCGCTTCAGGGGGATCCTGACAGGTGGCTGTTCGGGAGGTTCTTGACTTTAACACAGACAGTCAAGTGATGAATTTTCCAACGATACTATGCTTTCGTTTGATTTCATAAATAAAGCGATCATAATGTTTCATCCGGATGGTTGCGCGGATAATCAGGTATGCCCCAAAAACAATTAAAGCAAGATTGAGCACTCCCAATGGGACGAGAAAATGTAAAACATGGAGGACATCATAATATTTTGATGTGGCTATCAGAACACTCATAACCGACAGCGGCAAAGCTAAAACCGCTATACCTGTCCGCATCACAGCTAAAGATGTCCGCTTCTCCGCTAAAATCAGTTGCACTTCATTGATGGCTATTGAATCACTGTTTGTTGTATCGTCGTTCAAATTTTATCCTTTTTGGATATCTTGGTCTCGTCCCAACGAATAGTATATATCATCACGGGAAATGGCAAGGCCACTTTTTTTTAAAAACGCCGGTTTGGATGGCGTTCAAAGACATTTTGATGAATCACATGAGGCAGCGGCATTGTCCGCCGTCATCATGCCGGCCTGCAGGCATTGCAGCGCAGACCCGGCAAAGTCCTGTGTCGAGGACAATTTTTGAAATGATACTGACAATTTGTTTCAAAATCAGGCATTCATGAGGTATAGTGTCCTATGGAAATTATAACCGGGAACTGTCCCATCAACCAGACAGGAGGAAACACCCCATGACCACACAGGAAAATCTGGCTGCCGCATTTGCCGGAGAAAGCCAGGCCAACCGGAAATATCTGGCGTTTGCCAAAAAAGCGGACGTGGACGGCCTGCCCCAGCTGGCCAAACTGTTCCGGGCCACGGCTGAAGCGGAAACCATCCATGCCCATGCCCATCTGAAAGCCATGGGCGGCATTAAGAGTTCAATGGAAAACCTGAAGACCGCCATCGAGGGCGAGGCTCACGAATTCAAGCAAATGTATCCGGATTTTCTGGAACAGGCCAGAAAAGACAAGAATCAGAAAGCGGAATTTTCATTTGCCTATGCGCTGGCCGTGGAAGAGATCCATCACGGACTGTATGAAAAAGCCCTGGCTGCGGTCGAGGGCGGCAAGGATCTGCCGGAGGTCGATATTTATGTGTGTCCGGTCTGCGGCAATACCGTGGAAGGGCAGGTGCCCGCCAGTTGTCCGGTGTGCAGCGTGCCCGGCAAGAATTTCACGAAAATCGAATAATAAACATGGGGCAGGGGCCGGCGGCAAGTCCGGCGCCTGCGCCCTGCAAGTTATTTAGATGATCCGGTTCACGCCGGTGGCGATGTTGTAGCAGTAATCCCCCATTTTCTCGTAGTTGGACACCAGGGCGATGAACAGGACCCCGGCATCCACCGAGCATTCATTGCACCGCAGCCGGTCGATGTGGTGATACCGCATCTGCTCTCTCATCTGGTCGATCATGTCTTCACAGGCCAAAGCTTTCTGGTAAAACCCGTCTGATTTTTCCCGCATTTCATCGACAATCATGCCTAAGAATTCAATCACTTTGTCAGAAATGTCGGTCAGATCCTGTTTCGCCTGCTCGCTGAACTCGATGCCGTTGTCATAGATGCGTTCCAGAATTTTGGACACGTTTTCCATGGAATCCCCCAGCCGTTCGATATTGTTGGTGATCCGCATCATTTCAGAGATTTCCTTGGCTTCGGGTTCGTTCACATCCCCCTGATAGATGGTGGTCAGATAGGAGATAATGATTTTCTGGCTGTCATCCAGAAATTCCTCCACCGGTTCCCTTTCTCCCAGGATATCGTCATCCCGGACCTTCAGGCAGAAAGACAGTTTTTTCAGGTTTATGTGGGCGAATTCGGTGATCCGGATGATTTCTCCCTTGACCCGGGCCAGGGCCCCGATGGGGGAATCGATGAATCCGGCATCGAATTCCGGCAGCCCATACCGCTCTTTGGTTTTGCGGGGTTTGGGTGAAATCCAGATGGTCAGCTGCACCAGCCGGGGCAGAAAGATCAGGAAGATCACGGCGTTGATCACATTGAAAAAGGTGTGCCCATTGGCAATGTACCGGGCCACATTGACATATTCACCGTTGACGGTATGGGTGACCGGGCCCGTTCCCATCTTGAGGGTGAGCAGTTCGACAATGCCGGTGAACCAGGGGAATATCAGCAGAATGATGCCCACCCCCACGGTGTTGAAGATGGTATGGGCATTGGCCGTTCGGTGGGCTTCCACATTGTTGGATCCCAGGGTGGCCAGCTGGGCCGTGATGGTGGTGCCGATGTTTTCCCCCAGCACCAGCCCCAGGGCCGTGGAATAGTCCAGAAGCCCGGAACCGGCCAGGGTCATGGTCAGCCCCACCGTGGCCGAGGAAGACTGCACCGCCACGGTCAGGGCCGCGCCCATGAACACACACAGCAGCAGTCCCCAGATCGACTGGGTGTTGAACAGGGTGAAGAATTCCTCAAACTGGGGATTGGATTTAATGGGAGACAGGCCGTCCTTCATCACGGTCATCCCGAAAAACAGCAGCCCGAATCCCAGAACGATGTCACCGATATACCGGAATTTTCTTTTTTTTGAAAAAAATTTCAGGCCCACACCGATGGCAATGGCCGGAAGGGCGGCTTCGGTCAGCTTGAACGCAATCATCTGACCCGTGATGGTGGTGCCGACATTGGCACCGATGACCACCCCGACGGCCTGCTGCAACGTCATGATACCGGCGGTGGCAAATCCGATGAGCATCACAGTGGTGGCCGAGGATGACTGAATCAGGGCCGTCACACCCGCGCCGGTGGCGCATCCCATGAACCGGTTGGAGGACATGGCCTCCAAAATCCGCCGGATTTTCTGCCCGGCTGTGGCCTGGAGCCCTTCGGTCATCATTTTCATGCCCAGAATGAACATCCCCAGGCCGCCCAGTGTGTGGATCAAAATGCCTAAGAACTGCAAAACATACCGCCCATCATTTAATGCTCCTGATCACCCTCTAATCATACGCTCATATTTTTGGGTTTCATATATAATGGCAGGCCCGGAATTTCAAGGATAAACCGGGATTTTCTGCACAACAAGTTGCGTTTTTCACCCCATGCCCTGTGGTCAGCCTACTTGTGCTTGCCTGTCCGGGTATAAGTTGATATGAAAAGACTCAGGCAAGAAACTGTTAACTATCCAATACCCCGACAAGGAGCGGTTATGGCGGACGCAAATCATTCCACCTGGGAAGAGCGGCTGATGGCGCCCAGAAATGTGTTGAATCACATCAAGCCCGGGATGACGATTTTCATCGGCACCGGACCGGCAGCCCCCAGGACCCTGATCAAAACCCTGTTGGATGTGGACAGCCACAATATCCGGGACCTCGAGCTGATGCAGCTGGCGGTGCTGGGGGATACGTTTCTGTCAGTGGACCGGCTCAATGCGCCCAATCACCGGCTCAAGACGTTTTTTTCCGGGTATGTGGCCTGGGATACCATCACCTCCGGCCAGGTGGACCTGATTCCGGCGTTTTATTCCGAGATTCCCCGGGTCATCAAATCCGGCAAACTGGATATCGACGTGGCCCTGATTCAGATCACGCCGCCGGACGACAACGGATACTGCAGCCTGGGGGTTGCCGTGGATGTGGCCAAAGAAGCCATCGAGAGGGCCTCTCTGGTGGTGGGAGAGATCAATACGGCCATGCCGTTCACCTACGGGGACACCTTTGTGTCCATCGATGAATTCGACCTGCTGGTGAAATCCAAGAGCGAGCCGGTGGTGTATGATCTGCCGGACGTGACACTGACCATCGACCAGGTGGCCGCCAATGTGGCATCCGTGATCAAGGACGGGGATTGCCTGAGTTTTTCATTCGGTCCGCTGTATGAGGCCCTTGTGCCGCATCTGACCCGGAAAAAGGATCTGGGAATCCACTCCCTTTTTTTTACCGATGCCCTGGCCGAGCTGGTGAAATCCGGCGCGGTCACCAATTCCCGGAAGTCGCCGTTCCGGGGAAAGTCCCTGGTGTCGTATGCCTTAGGCACCAAAGAGCTCCATTGCTGGTTGCACAGAAATCCTCTGGTGGAATTCCAGGGGATCGACTGGGTGTGCAACTCCCGGCTGATTGCCAACAACCCCCAGTTCGTCGCGTTGTATGAAGGCCGGAAAGTGGATCTGCTCGGCAGTGTGGCCTTTCCGCTCCAGGGGGCGGTGATCACCGGCCCCGGCGAAGCCATCGATTTTTTCCGGGGGGCGGAAGCCTCCACGGACGGGACCACCATCATCGGCCTGCCCAGCCGGGATGAAAACGGCAAGCCCAATATTCTGCTCAGTCTTCAGAAATACGGCAATCAGCTGCGGCTGCGGGAGTCGGTGCACATGATCGTGACGGAATACGGGGTGGCCAACCTGAAATGGCGGACCCTGAGAGAGCGTGCCCAGGCCCTGATCGACATCGCCCATCCCGATGACCGGCAGAACCTGATCACCCAGGCAAAAGAGCGCCGGCTCATCTATGCCAATCAGATTTTTCTGCCGGAATCGGTGCACCTGTATCCGGCCCATCTTGAAGAAACCAGAACCTTTAAAGGGGATATCCCCATCCGGTTCAGGGCCATGAAACCGTCGGATGAAGAAATGATGCGCCGGTTTTTTTACCGGTGTTCCAAAGAGATGATTTTCTACCGGTTTTTTTATTCCGTCAAAACCATGGACCATGACAAGATGCAGGCCTATGTCAACCTGGACTATAAGAAGGAATTTTCCATTGTGGGGCTGTTTGAGGAAGACGGCAATCAGAAGATCATTGCCGAAGCCCGGATGGTCAGAGAGGAACGAACCTATTGCGGCGAGGTGGCCTTTCTCATCGACGAGCGGTTCCAGGGGATCGGGGTGGGATCGTATCTGCTGTCCCGCCTGATCGGGCAGGCAAAGGAACTGGGGTTCAAGGGCATCATCGCCCAGGTGCTCGCGGACAATCAGCCCATGATCAAGGTGTTTGAGAAATCAGGATTGCCCATGGAATCAAGCCTGACCAACGGGATCTATTACGTGAAGCTCAACTTCAGCGGGTAGTGGAGCTGTCGAGTCTCAACACCGCCTCGATCAGCCGGATGGCACGGGTTTCAAAATTCTGTGACATGGTAAAGGGAAAGCGGGCCGCAACATCGCCAAACACCAGATGTGGTCCCAGGGGCCGGGGAGAGCCGGGATTTGTCTGATTTTTCAGGGCGAACTCCCTGGCTTTCTGCCAGTACCGGCTCCCGACGGCAGTGGTATCGGTGAACGTCTCCAGTGTGAATCCGTTGTCCGTGAAAGCGGCCAGCAGCGTTTCCCAGGGGGTCAGAAACGAGATCTCCGGCCTGGCGGCCCAGGGCACGGGCAGGACGAGGTCCGGATGATCGCCTGTGACAATTTCATGCAGCACCACCCTGCCGCCGGGGGTGAGCCGGCCGGCAAACTGCCGGGCTGCGGCTGGTTTGTCTGAAATGTTCATCAGAATATGCTGGCACAGGATTGCGTCAAACGGGCCAATGACGTCCGGTAACGCCAGAATGGAGCCGGTCTCGAACTGCACCCGGCCGGAAAGGCCGGTGCGAAGGGTCAGCACCCGGGCCGCTTCGATGTAATCCGGGGACAGATCGATGCCGGTCACCCGGCACCCGAAGGTGTCTGCCATCAGCCTGGATGCCCCGCCCAGGCCGCACCCGGCATCCAGCACATGAAAATGAGACGGGATGTCCATCTTTTGCAGGAGCGCTTCCGTGCCCCGGAGCCCGCCGGTGTGGAGCTGGTCCACCGGGGCCAGGTCCCGGATGTCAAGCTGTTGCGGATTTTTCCCGGCAGCGGTCAGACCGGCATCGATTTTTTCCATCAGGTTTGGGGCATGGTAATGGTCGCGGACACTGGATTCCATGGCAAAGACTTTCATAAAAAGAACGGGCGGTGTGGCTTAGTTCATCCACACCGCCCGCAGGGAAGGGTTTCAGGATTTGAGTTCAGGCAGTTCGGCAAAAAAATTCAGGGCTTCCGGATTTTTCAGGGCATCCTTGTTTTTGACCTCTTTGCCTTCGATCACTTTTTTGACGGCCAGTTCCACTTTTTTCATGTTCAGTGTATAGGGTACGTCCGGGCAGGCAATGATCTTTGCCGGCACATGCCGGGGCGAGGCATTGGCCCGGATGTCGGCCCGGATCTTTGCTTCCAGATCCTCGGTCAGATCATATCCTTGTGCCAGCTTCACGAACAGAATGACCCGGACATCGTTGTTCCAGGACTGGCCCACCACCACCGAGTCTTCCAGTTCCGGCATGGCATCCAGGCGGCGGTAGATCTCTGCGGTGCCGATGCGCACCCCGCCCGGGTTCAGTGTGGCGTCGGACCGGCCGAACATGATCACCCCGCCCCGGGGGGTCACCTTGATGAAATCCCCGTGGGTCCAGATGCCCGGGAACTGGTCGAAATACGCGGAATGGTATTTGGACCCGTCCTCGTCTCCCCAGAAATAGATGGGCATGGA
>JBFLKI010000126.1:0-2965 GCA_040883135.1 Desulfotignum sp.
CAAGGCAGGGGGATGCCCGCAGGCAGCTGGTCACCCTGTCCCGGGCCGACCGGAACCCCCCGGCACCGGTTGCGGCCGAGTCGCATATGGATTCGGTTGACAATCCGGCCGGGGGATTTTCATCCGGATGGCTGCCCTGGTTCAGTGAAAACCGGCTGCATGTGCTGGTCTGGGTCAAATCATCCGCGTCATCACGGATTTATGGACTGGAAGTCGAACTGGTGACCCTGTTGTCCCGTCTGGTGGTGGATTTTCCAGCAATGGAAGATACCGGATCCGCCATTGTTCTGACCGATGGCAGCGGCAGCTTTATTCATCAGTCGGGTCGATTGACGGTCTCCCCGGCAAGCAGGCCCCTGGCCCAGCTGGCCATCACCGGTCTGCTGCCGCACTGGCAGATGGACATTTACATGGATGAAAACCGCCCGGGGGCTGCCAGGGGGTTTTTTTACCTGTCAATGATCCTGGTGGGGATATTTATCACAGCCATCCTGTCCGGCGGCATCCTGTTGACCCGGATGACTCTGAAAAACATGAAAGATGCCCGGCAGAAAACCTCGTTTGTATCATCGGTATCCCATGAATTGAAAACCCCTTTGACCAGCATCCGGATGTCTGCGGAACTGCTGTTGTCGGGCAGGATCGCTGATGTGAAAAAAAAGGACCAGTATCTGTCAGTGATCGTGTCTGAAAGCGAAAGACTGACCCGGCTGATCAACAATATCCTGGATTTTGGAAAACTGGAACAGGGCAAAAAACACTATCGGCTTGCCCATGTCGAGGTGGACCGGTTTTTGATGCAGCTCATCGAGGCGCATCGGGTCAGGATCGCCGCACAGGGCTTGAAGATTCTCACCCGGATCGATCCGGGCGATTTCATGATCAGAACGGATCGGGATGCCCTGGAGCAGGTGGTGTTGAACCTGATGGACAATGTGTTGAAATATGCCGGCACCGGGGAATATATTCAATTTGTCCTGGCAAGACAGCCCCATGCTGTTTTGCTGACCATATGTGATGACGGCCCGGGAATTCCCGGAAACCTACAGGAAATGGTGTTTGAAAAATTTTTCCGGGTGGACAGTTCCCTGACGGCCACCCAGCCCGGATCCGGCCTGGGATTAAGCATTTCCCGCCGGATTCTCAGGGATCTTGGCGGTGACCTGTACCTGGAACCCGGAAAAGAAACCGGCTGTTGTTTTACAGCGAGGATAACCGATCATGATACAGATAACGATTCTGGTGGCTGAAGATGACCCGCACATCCGCATGGGCCTTCTGGATACCCTTGAAAGCGAAGGATACCGGGTTATTGAAGCCCATACCGGTGTGCAGGCAGTGGAGCGGTGTCAGGCGGGCGGGATTGACTTGATCCTGCTGGATGTGATGATGCCCGGAAAAAGCGGATATGATGTGTGTCGGGATATCCGGGCCGCCGGAGACCGGGTTCCCATTATCATGCTCACGGCCAAGGGAGAGGAGATCGACAAGGTGGTCGGGCTTCAACTGGGGGCAGATGATTATATGACCAAGCCGTTCGGGGTGCATGAGCTGCTGGCAAGAATTGACGCCGTTCTCCGGCGGACCGTCCGTGCCGGCTTACCGGAAAAAACCGAGGATTCCCCGTTTTTGTTCGGGCCGGTGAAAGTCAACCCGAAAACATACAAACTGACCGCCGGCGGGGTCAGCCGGGATCTGACGGACCGGGAACTCACGCTGATCCGCTGTTTTCATGCCCATCCCGGCGAAGTGTTGAGCCGGGATTTTCTGTTGAATGCCGGCTGGGGCATCGACTATCTGGGCACCACCCGGACCCTGGATCAGCACATCGCCAAACTGCGCAAAAAAATTGAATCCGATCCGTCCCATCCCCGGCTGATCACGACCGTTCACGGCTTGGGCTACCGGTATGATGCCGGATGAGAGACCGAGTCATGGTGTCGACGTCATCCTTGAATGCCCTTGTCATTTTCAAGCCATCCGTGATAGAAGAAAAAATCAAAAATTGACTTAATTTTTCAATCACACACGGAGATATCATGGAAAAAACTCAATTTCGGAAGACAATTGACGTTGGCCCAAAAAAGATAACCATTTATGACATCAATCGGTTGGAAGAAGCGATGGGCGTTCCGGATATCGGCAGACTCCCTTTTTCCATTAAAATCCTTGTGGAAAATCTGCTTCGAAAATTGGATGGCCGGATTGTCACTGAGACAGATTTGTTAAACATCGCAACATGGCAAAAACAATACGATACGCCTGTGGAAATCCCTTATCATCCGGCACGCGTTCTGATGCAGGATTTTACAGGGGTTCCGGCGGTCGTGGATCTGGCAGCCATGCGGGACGCGGTCAAGGCACTGGGAGGTGATCCAGGCAGGATCAATCCGTTGGCGCCGGTGGAACTGATTGTGGACCATTCGGTGCAGGTGGATTATTACGGGACCGGCAATGCCATCACCAAAAATGTGGCAAAAGAGTATGAGAGAAACCAGGAACGGTATTCGCTGTTAAAATGGGCCCAGAAAAGTTTTAAGAACTTTAACGTGGTGCCGCCCAACTCCGGCATCTGCCATCAGGTCAATCTCGAACATCTGGGTCGGGTCTTTATTGTGGATACAGAGTCACAAGATTTGGTGGCCTACCCGGATACACTGGTGGGAACGGATTCTCATACGCCCATGATCAACGGGATCGGGGTTGTGGGATGGGGGGTCGGCGGCATAGAGGCGGAAGCCGTCATGCTGGGACAGCCTTATTACATGTCTGTTCCTGAAGTCATCGGTGTCAGGCTGACCGGGGCCTTGAAAACAGGCGTGACAGCGACCGACCTTGTCCTGACCATTACGGAAATACTCAGAAAAGAAAAGGTGGTGGAAAAATTTGTCGAGTATTTTGGTCCGGGGATGAAAAGCCTGTCGGTAACCGACCGGGCCACCATCGCCAACATGACCCCGGAGTA
>JBFLKI010000127.1:0-2770 GCA_040883135.1 Desulfotignum sp.
AGGTATTCATAGGCGCTGCAGACCCCCAGTCGATGATAAAAGGGCATGACAATGCGGATCACCGGAAAGGCCGCAAAAACAAACACCGGCAGGCTCAGGGCCACATACAGTCCGTGACCGAACACTTCGGTGGAAAAAGCGGTGTAATTGATGCCGCTGAACGCTGTCAGGGTAATGGACAGCCCGATGGGCAGCCAGTGCATGGACCGGTTGGCCAGAAAAAAATCGGTGTCCGAATCCTGCCGCCGGGAAGTTGCCACTCCCATGCAGGCGATCACAGCAAGGTAGACGGCCACGATAAGGAAGTCCAGGGGTTTCATGGCGGGCCCGCACAGGGAGGGTGGCTCAAAAAAACCGGGGACATCAGTCCGGATATGACCACCAACCCACGCAATTAATCCTGCTCCCTGCCGATGGTCTGTGCGGCCGGCAGGGTGACCTGAACTGTTGTTCCCTGATTTTCCCTGCTTTTCACCTGGATGAATCCCTGGTGCGCATTCACGATCTCCCTGACGATGGCCAGCCCAAGGCCGGTGCCCAGTTCCTGTTTTTTCCGGGCGTTGTCGGCCCGGAAAAATTCGGTGAACAGCCTGGGCTGATCTTTTTCGGGAATGCCGATGCCTGAATCAGAAATGCCTATGGCAACCCTGTTGCCGGGTGCGCCTGTGAAGGCCACTTTTACCCACCCACCATCAGGGGTATATTTTATTGCGTTAGACACCAGGTTTTCGAGCATCTGTTCAATCTGGTCACTGTTGCCGGATAGCGGAGACAGGCCATTTTCGACAGTTACGGTGAAATCGATTTTACGGTCTGCTGCCTCGTTCTGGAACGTTCTTTCCAGACGGCTTCCAAGCCATTCGGTGTCCACGGGTTTTTGGGCAGAAGGAAGCTGCCGGCTCCGGCTGGTTGACAGGTGCATCAGTTCATTGATCATCTCCAGCATGGTATGTGCCCGGCGGTCCACCCGGCGCAGGTATTCGGACTGATCCGGGTTCAATTCACCCAGATGCCTTCCCCGCAGGACTTCCAGCATACTCAGAATTGCGGACAAGGGTGCCCGAAGGTTATGGGCCGCCCGCATCATAAACCGGGTTCTTTCATCCGTTTGAATATCTGATCGGGTATCTGGTGGCTGCGTCCGTTGAAAGAAAAGCCCTATGGCAGTGGTGGTCAGCCAGGCGGTAAGTGACAGGATGACGGCAAAAAAGAACAGATAAAAGCCTTCCGGGGGAACTGACGACTGGACCAAAGAATCTGTATCACCAAAAACAGCACCCTGATCCAAGAACCCGTAAAATTTCCCATAGGTCATAAATGTTAACCCCCCGACTGCCAATGCGGTAAACCCATAAACGAAAATCGGGGGCAGCAGCCCGGCGGCAAACATAATGGGGAATACGCAAAAATACAGCAACGGGCTGAGAATGCCGCCTGTGATATAAATCAGGGCCATAAGGGCGAGAGAATCCAGACCGAGTTGCCAGTAGATGAATTTTTGGACGCTGGCCTGTTTCTGCCGGTCGGACGGTTTCAGGCGAAAAGTCCAGGCCCATAAGACAAGATTGTAACACAGAATCCATACGGCCATCATCAGCAGGGCCACCCGGGGGATCTGATGGCTTGACACCATTGCCGCGCCCACGGCCGCGGCAATGACGGGGGGGACTGCCCAGCGCAGCCGGATAAGCCAGAGACTGAGGGTCTTGAGATCAGCAGGGAAAATCCGGGAAAAGATCCTAGAAGGCTGGGGACACTCATTTTCTGACAATGCCATTATCATGATATTTTCCTTTCAGCCGTTATCTACGGCTGTGGACGGGTTTCATGTCGGATCAGGGTGTCTGGAGGACACCGGCTATTTTTTTGATCAGTCTGTCTGAATCAATGGGTTTTTCAAACAGCCATTTAACGGGCCAAGTCTCGCCCATGATATGCTGGAACTGATCCGGCCCCTCATTCCGGACTTTGTCCATGAAACTGGTGATTATGATAACAGGCAGGTTTTCAAAATCTGGCCTGTTTTTAAGAGCATAGGCCAGATCAAACCCTTCGGTGTCGGTGGACATCATCACATCCAGAATCATCAGATCCGGTTTTTGTTCCGAAAGTTTTTGTAATGCGTCTTTGCCGTTGCTGGCAAGACGAACAGTATACCCGTTTTTTTCCAGGATGATTTTGAGGCTATCGCGTATATCCTTGTCATCATCCACCACAAGGATTTCAGGTTGTTTTGTCATGGTGTTGCCCTCACGCTTTCAGGGTTGGCTGCAAAGGCCAGGACCATTTGCAGATAGTATAAGATTTGAAATCATATGCCCCGGGCCGTGTAACGGGTGTGGAGCAGGTCATGGGATTTTTCCCCCAGCGGCTCCTTTAGAAAACCGTCATACAGAGCCTTGATGGCCGGATTTTCATGGGACTGACGGATGATCTGCACCCGGCTATCATCATGGTACAGGGCGTTGGCCCTCAGGGTGAGTTTTTCATCGCCGGCGGGCAGGGGTTGTCCCCCGCCGCCAACGCATCCGCCCGGACAGGCCATAATCTCAATGAAATGGTAATCCGCCTGGCCGGCGGCAACCCGGTCCAGAACCGTTCGTGCGTTGCCCAATCCATGGGCGACTGCGGCCCGGACCTCACCCAGTTCTCCGATCTCCAGGGCCGCCTCCTTGATGCCGTCAAGTCCCCGGATGGCAGGAATATCCAGACTAGGCAGGTCTTTACCGGTCACCACGGCATAAACGGTTCTCAGGGCAGCTTCCATCAC
>JBFLKI010000128.1:0-4273 GCA_040883135.1 Desulfotignum sp.
AGTTCCGGCAAAGAGACCGGCCCGCTGATGCCGGCCAGGATCATGTTGGAGATCACCACAGGCTGTCGCCAGCCGGCCATCTGAAGGATCACATCCCCTTCTTCTTTGGAAAACCGCAGCGGTGACAGAGAATTGGCCACCGCCACCATCACCGGCATATCCAGCATCGTTTCCCGGCCACCGAAAATGATGGCCGCCATCTCCAGGGTATCGGCCGCTTCCCGGCCGCTGCCGGAGGACCCGAAAATCGGCTTGTCGCACAGGGTCATGTAGGCCAGCATCATGTCCAGGTTGGCGGTCTCACCGGGCAGGTCCGTGGGCTGGACCATGAGATACCCGCCCATGTCCACCTGATCTGATGTCTGGACCAGCTTGCAGCAGGCTTTGAAATCTTCAAAAGTGGCCGGCAGCCGGGTGCCGTCTGTGCCGACGATATTGGTGGCCCCACCCGTGGGAACGAACACGAACCCGTCCGGACCGCCGATGGTCACATTTTTCGCCGGATTTCTGGCATGCACCGTAAAGGTCGGCACTGTGGTGGACAGAGCGTGGTAGATATCGGTTTCCTGAAAATAGACCCGGGTCCCGTCGGTTCTGAATCCCCGGGATTGGAACAGGCCCGCGACACGCTCATGGTTGAAGTCGATGCCGGTGCGGCGCAGAATATTCATGGATGCGTCGTGAATCCGGGTCAGGTCGTCAAAAGAGAGCCGCTGCATCCGGTCGATCATTATCTGCCTCCCAACCGTTTATTTATATGGTTTCAATCATTATCGCTGTTTTCCCGTCACTTTGGCCCAGGTGTCACGCAGGGTCACGGTGCGGTTGAACACAGGGGCCTTGTCGGTGCTGTCTCCGGCATCCAGGCAGAAATATCCCAGGCGTTCGAACTGGAACACCTGTTCGGGCCGGGCATCCGCCAGGCCCTTTTCCAGTTTGCAGTCATTCAGAATTTCCAGGGATGCGGGGTTCAGGTTCTGTGTAAAATCCTGGCCCCCTTTTTCCGGGTCTTCATCCATGAACAGCCGGTCATAGAGCCGCACCTGAGCGGTCAGACAATTGCCGGCATCCACCCAGTGAATCGTGCCTTTCACCTTCCTGCCGTCCGGCGCGTTGCCGCCTCTTGTTTCCGGATCATAGGTGCAGATCAGGGCAGTGACATGTCCGTTTTCATCCTTGACCACCTCTTTGCAGGTCACCAGATACGCGCTGCGCAGCCGCACTTCTCTGCCCGGCCCCAGCCGGAAGAATTTCTTTGGCGGATCTTCCATGAAATCATCCTGTTCCACATATATTTCCCTTGAAAAGGTAATCTTTCTGGTGCCCATCTCCGGCTTCTGGGGATGGATCATGGATGTCAGGGTCTCGGTTTTGTCTGCCGGGTAATTCTCGACAATCACCTTGAGGGGTCTGAGCACCCCCATGGCCCGGGGGGCGGCGTCATTGAGATCGTCTCTGAGGCAGGATTCCAGAAGACCGATTTCGATGCGGCTCTCCTTTTTGGACACCCCGATGGTGTCGCAGAAGTTCCGTATGGCTGCCGGGGTATAGCCGCGGCGGCGCATCCCTTCCAGGGTGGGAAGCCGGGGATCGTCCCAGCCTGCCACATGTCCCTGGTCCACCAAAAGCTGAAGCTTGCGCTTGGACAGCACGGTAAAATTGATGTTCATGCGGGCAAATTCGATCTGCTGGGGATGGCAGGGTACGGACAGATTGTCCAGAAACCAGTCGTACAGCGGCCGGTGATCCTCGAACTCCAGGCTGCACAGGGAATGGGTAATGCCTTCCAGGGCATCGGATATGCAGTGGGTGAAATCATACATGGGATAGATGCACCATTTGTCCCCGGTTCTGGGATGGGGGGCTTTTTTGATGCGAAAAATCACCGGGTCCCGCAGGTTGATATTGGGGGAAGCCATGTCGATCCTGGCCCGCAGGGTATGTTCCCCTTCGTCAAATTCGCCGTTTTTCATGCGCCGGAACAGATCCAGGTTTTCTTCCACGGACCGGTCCCGGAACGGGCTGTCTTTGCCCGGTTCGGTCAGGGTGCCCCGATAGGATCGGATCTCTTCGGCCGGCAGGCTGCACACATACGCCAGACCTTTTTCAATGAGTTCTTCGGCAAAAAGGTACAACCGGTCAAAATAATTCGAGGCAAACAGGGCCTTGCCGTAATCAAATCCCAGCCAATGAACCGTGGATTCAATGGAATCGATATAGATCTGCTTTTCCTTGGCCGGGTTGGAATCGTCAAACCGCAGGTTGCAGTGACCGGCAAATTTCCGGGCCATATTGAAGTTCAGGCAGATGGATTTGGCATGGCCGATGTGCAGGTACCCGTTGGGTTCCGGCGGAAACCGGGTGGCCACGCGGCCGTCATTCTTGTTGTTCCCCACATCCTGCCGGATGATGGTTTCGATAAAATGGCCTCTGTTGATCGTCTCTTCCATGAATCCCTCATTTTTTCTGTTATGGCAATGCAATCCAAACTTTAATCATTACCATATTCAAAATAGGGTGGAAAGAGATAAATTGTCGGGGCCGGAAGTTCATTTCCGACCCCAAAGTGACAGGTTATCTACGGCCGGGGGAGAACACCGGCGCGTTCAGCGATTTCCGGGACCTTGTGTTCCCATTCGATGGCCATGAGATGGACCCCGTCCACGCCTTCCATTTCCTTGAACTCCTCGATCTGTTCCAGGGCGATTTTGATGCCCTCTTCGGCCTGGTCCCGCTTGTCCACGCCCTTGAGGCGCTTGATGAGAGATTCGGGAATGTCCATGCCGGGCACGTATTTGGACATGAAGTTGGCCATGCCCGCGTTTTTCATGGGCGTGACCCCGGCCAGGATGTAGCAGCGTTCATGGAGTCCTTTATCCACCACCTGTTTCATGAAGTCCCGGAACTTGTCCATGTTGAAGATACACTGGGTCTGGATGAAATCCGCGCCTGCCGCGATCTTGGTGGCCAGGCGGTGAACCCGGAACTCAAAAGGATCGGCAAACGGGTTGCAGGCCGCTCCGATGAACATTTTGGGTGGCACGTCGATCTCTTCACCGTTGAGGAACTTGCCCTCGTCCCGCATCTTTTTCACCATGGCGATGAGCTGCATGGAATCGATGTCGTGAACGTTCTTGGCTTCAGGATGGTTGCCGAAACTCTGGTGGTCCCCGGACAGGCACAGCATATTGCGCACGCCCAGGGCATAAGCCCCTAAGATGTCGGACATCATGGCCAGGCGGTTTCTGTCCCGGCACACCATCTGAAAATTGGGCTCCAGTCCCTCGGCTACCATCAGAACGGACCCGGCCAGAGAAGACATGCGCACCACGGCGGTCTGATTGTCGGTCATGTTGACACAGTCCACGTTGCCCTTGAGATATTTAAACTTTTCCCTGAGGTGTTCCGCATTGGCCCCCTTGGGAGGGCCGCATTCTCCGGTAAATGCAAAATGCCCGGCTGTCAGGACTTTTTCAAGATTGCTGCCTGATTTGGTTGCTGTCATGGCATCTGTCTCCTTTTATATGTTTCCCTTGACCAGTTCTTCTCTGATACTGCGCCGGGGACCGCCGTCTCTTGCCGTGCGCCAGTCCTTGAACGGTTTGACCGCCACCAGATCCTCCAGGCGGCCGGTTTCCATTTTCTTCTTCACGATGGCGTCCCAGATACAGGCGGTCTCCTTGTTCACCTCGCAGATGCCGTTGGCCGACCCGCCGCAGGGGCCGTGGAGCAGGCTTTTGGCACACCTGGCAATGGGGCACAGCCCGCCGAACAGGTGGATGGCGCAGGCCCCGCAGCCGGCGCAACGCTCCTCCCACACCCCGTGCTGGACCGCACCGCCGAAAAACGTGGTGTTCACGGCCGGAAAAAATACCTGGTCCGGGTACATTTCCGACAGAAACTGGGGCCCTACCCCGCAGGCCATGGAAACCACGGCCTGGTAATCGGCCACACGGTCCGCCAGCTGGGCCACATATTCATTGTCACACTGCCGCTCCAGGACCTGGTGATCGACTTCGACAGGCCGCCCTTCTTTTTTCCGGGCGATCCTTACGGATGACGCAAGAATCTCCGCCTCCTTGAGCCCGCCCACATTACACACTGTGACGCATCCCTTGCATCCAAGGATGAGGATTTTTTCCCTGTCCGCCACCATCCCCAGTATTTCATCCAGAGACTTGCGATCTGCAACTATCATTTTACCCTCCTTGAGCTCCGGGGCCGGTTCCAGCTTCGGGGTCAGGCCTGCGTTATTGTAGTTATTTACAATAAC
>JBFLKI010000014.1:0-4062 GCA_040883135.1 Desulfotignum sp.
GCCGGAACTTAAGGGCCTTCTGGGGCGTGGCCTTAGGGGTGGTGGCAGCGGTGCTGGCCGGATCCGGCAGTCTCAAAGCCATCCAGACCGCTTCCATCGCCACCGCGTTTCCGCTGATGTTTCTGCTGCTGGTGGCCCTGTTCAGCCTGTTTAAAGGATTGAACCAGTATAAAAAACGGATCACCCCTGACCCTTCAGATTAACCACCGGGCCGTTGTGTCCGAGACAAGCAAGGAGGAATCATTATGTATGACCGAATGCAGGAAATGAACCGGCAGGACATGGAAAAAATCCATGATGCTGCCATGGATCTGCTGAAGAACACTGGCGTGGCCTTCAACGACAAGGAAGCCCTTGAAATTTTCAAGGACAGCGGCTTCAAGGTGGAAGGCACCACCGTGTTTTTTGAGGAATCCGCCGTTCAGAAGGCCCTGGAAACCGCACCCAAGCGCTTCACGGTCCATGCCAGAAATCCGCAGAGAACCGTGGAAATCGGTGAAGACGACTTTGTGTTTCTTCCAGGATACGGGGCACCCTTTATCATGGACGCCAAAGGCAACGAACGACAGGCCACCATGGAAGACTATGACAACTTCTGCAAACTGATCCAGACCTCACCCTATATCGACATGAACGGATGGATGATGGTGGAACCTTCGGACATGCCGCATCAGACCGTTCATCTGGATCTGAACCTGTCCAACATGCTGTTGTGCGACAAACCCTTCATGGGCAGCCCGGTATCCCGTCAGGGAGCCCTGGACGGCATCGAAATGGCCGGTATTCTCTGGGGCGGCAAGCAGAATATCATGGACAAGACCGTGTCCGTGTCTCTGATCAACTCCCTGTCCCCGCTTCAGTTTTCCGATGAGATGCTCGGGTCTCTCATCGAACTGGCCCGTCACAACCAGGCATGTGTGGTGGCGTCTTTGATTATGGCCGGCGGTTCCGGTCCGGTCACCCTGGGCGGGGTCCTGGCGCTTCAGAACGCGGAAATCCTGGCCGGGATCACCCTGGCCCAGCTGGTGCGGCCCGGTGCTCCGGTGATCTACGGGTCCACCTCGTCCGCCATGGACATGAAAACCGGCGCACTTTCCATCGGGGCCCCGGAACTGTCCAAGAATATCCATCTGGTGGCCCAGATGGCCCGGTTCTACAATTTGCCCTCCAGATCCGGCGGCGGGCTCACCGACGCCCTGTGCACCGATGCCCAGGCAGGCGCGGAATCCGCCCTGGCGCTTTACACCGCTGCCACAAGCGGTATCAATTTCATTCTCCATGCCTGCGGTATCCTGGGGTCCTACATCGCCATGAGTTTTGAAAAATTTCTGGTGGACGAAGAGCTGTGCGGTATGATAAGAAACATGATCAAACCGGTTGCTCTGACAGATGACGCCATTGATCTGGATATCATCAAACAGGTGGGCATCGGCGGGCAGTACCTGACCCATCCCAAAACCTTTCAGCTGTGCCGGACTGAATTTTATATGCCCTCCCTTATGAGCAGAAAAAACAAGGATGCCTGGGCCAAGGCAGGTAAACAGCACATTTACCAGATCGCTGAAGACAAAGTGGCCCAGCGGCTGGCGGCCTATGAACGGCCCGACATCGACCCGGATATTGAAAAGCAATTGACCGATTTTGTTGAAAAACGCAAAAACCAATAAAGGAGAAAAAAATGACTGATTTCAATGCGATTACCGAAGCCCTGGTGGCCTGTGACGAAGCCAAACTCGAAAGCCTGGTCAGGCAAGCCCTGGACCAGAACGTACCGGCCAACGATATCCTGAACAAAGGGCTGATCGCCGGCATGGACATTGTGGGGGAGAAAATGGAATCCGGGGATATGTTCATCCCGGAAGTACTGATGGCGGCCCATGCCATGGCCAACTGCGTCGTCATTCTCAAACCGCTGCTCGCTGAAGGCGAGGGCTCTGCCGGCGCATCTGTCCTCATCGGCACGGTAAAAGGGGACCTTCACGACATCGGCAAGAACCTGGTGGCCATGATGATGGAAAGTGCCGGCATGCAGGTGACCAATATGGGCGTGGACATCCCGCCTGAAGACTTTGTGTCCAAAATCAAGGAAACCAATGCCAAAATCGTGTGTCTGTCAGCCCTTTTGACCACCACCATGCCCATGATGAAACAGACCGTCGACGCCATTGTGGAAGCAGGACTCCGGGATCAGGTGAAAATTATGGTGGGCGGCGCCCCCGTGACCCAGTCATTCGCCGATGAAATCGGTGCAGACGGGTTCGCCCCGGATGCCGGATCCGCTGCCAAACTGGCCAAGCGCCTTGCCGCATAAGGGATACGAATAAGGAGAGACCTATGTTTGAAGTAATCGGAGAACGAATCAACACCTCCAGAAAGCTGGTCCAGGCCGCTGTGGCGGATAGAAACGCCCAGTACATCATTGATGATGTGACCAAGCAGCAGGAAGCCGGGGCCGCGTTTATCGACGTAAATGCCGGTGCCCGCATCGGCCATGAAGAGGAAGACATGAAATGGCTGCTGGAAACCATCCAGCCCATTGCCAAAGTGCCTCTGTCCCTGGACAGCCCGGATCCGGCCATTCTGGAAATGGCATTCGCCATGGTGGAAAAGACCCCCATGATCAACTCCATCAGCCTGGAAAAGGAACGGTTCGACAACATGATTCCATTTCTCAATGGCAAGGACTGCAAGGTGATTGCCCTGTGCATGGATGACGGCGGCATGCCCACCGCATCCGACGACATCGTTTCACGGGCCAAAACCCTGGTGGCGGAACTCAACAAGATCGGGATCCCCACCGCCAACATTTACGTGGATCCCCTGGTGCAGCCTATTTCCACGGACGCCACCAAAGGGGTAATGGTCCTGGATGCCGTCCGGGCCATCAAGGTTGAATTTCCGGAGGTGCATATCACCGGAGGGCTGTCCAATATTTCCTACGGCCTGCCCCAGCGCCACATCATCAACCGCACCTTTGTGACCCTGATGATGGCATCGGGTATGGATTCCGCCATCATCGATCCCCTGGACAAAAAAATCATGGCCACCATTAAAACCTCGGACATGCTCCTGGGCCATGACAACTACTGCATGAACTACCTGAAAGGGGTCCGGGCCGGGGTGATTGAAAGCTAAACCCTATTCGTTTGCAGTATTTCTGCCCATTAATTCACCATACCCGGTGCGGCCTTGACAGGCTGCACCGGGTATTTATTTACCAAGGGGGTATCATGGAAAAATTTGACGTGATCGTCATCGGTACCGGCACTGCCGGTCAGACTGCCGCGTTTGATCTGGCAGCCGAAGGTTTTCGTGTGGCCATTGCAGAAAACAGTCCAAATCCCGGAGGCGTGTGTGCCCTTAAGGGCTGTCAGGCAAAAAAATGGTTCTATGAAACCATGGAAATCTCGGCCCGCAGCGGTCATCTGCAGGGAAAAGGTGTTACAGACCTGCCCCGATTCAGCTGGGAACAGGTTCTAAAGGGAAAAAACCGATTTACCTCCAAAATTCCTGAAAGCACCACAGCCGGCCTCAAGGGCGCAGATATCGCCTATCTCCCGGGACAGGCACAATTTGTCGACACCCGGACCCTGCGCATTGACAACCACGATTATCATGCCCGGTATATAATTGTCGCTGTCGGCGCGATTCCGGGAGAACTGCCCATTGAGGGTGCAAAACATTTGATCACCAGTGATGATTTTCTAGACCTGACTGCACTGCCCCCGCGTATCGCATTCATCGGCGGAGGGTTCATCTCTTTTGAATTTGCCCATTTTGCAGCACGGCTCGGCAGTATTGCCGGACATGTCCATATTCTGGAGGCAGGTGAGAGGCCTCTGGGTCCTTTTGACAAAGACCTGGTGACACAGCTGGTTAAAGCATCTGAAGCAGACGGCATTCAGATACGAACCAATGTATCGGTAACATCTGTAACAAAAAACGGTGATGAATACACCGTTCATTTTAAATCCGGACCTCCCCTGGTGGTGGATCAGGTGGTGAACAGTGCCGGGCGTATTCCCAACATTGAGCCGCTCGCTCTGGATGCTGCCGGCATCC
>JBFLKI010000129.1:0-14829 GCA_040883135.1 Desulfotignum sp.
ACTGAAAGAATATTGGCCAGAATGTGCGACATGAGAATTCCGCTGATCTTTGACATGGCGGATTGTGAAGTGATCGCGCAGATCATTGCGGATTTCGCAGCCAAAGTGCTGCCACGTGAACATCAATAAAACAGACTGGAGATTCAACCATGAGCAGACAGATCATCGCAACAGACAAGGCCCCCAAAGCCATTGGACCCTATTCCCAGGCCGTGGCGGTCAACGGATTTTTGTTTACCTCGGGCCAGCTCCCCATTGATCCGGCAACCGGTCAGCTGGTGGCGGGCACCATTGAAGAACAGGCCCACCAGGTTTTCAGGAACCTGTCCGCCATAGCGGAAAAAGCCGGTGCCGGACTGGCAGATGCCGTGAAAACAACAGTGTTTCTGTCGGATATCAATAATTTCAAGGCAGTCAACGCCGTGTATGAACAGTATTTCACCCATCCGTTTCCCGCCCGGAGTGCATTCCAGGTCGCTGCCCTGCCCCTGAGCGCCGACATCGAGGTGGAGGCGGTTTTTCAATTAAAATAACATGAGAGGAACACCATGAACTTTACACGATTTCCCAGACGCAAATATATTCACACCCCCACCCCCATCGAGCCCATGGACGCTTTAGGCCGGGCCCTGGGAGGAAATGTCAACCTGTTTATCAAACGTGATGACCTGTTACCCGGGGCCGGGGGCGGCAACAAAACCCGGAAACTGGAATTCTGCATTGCCGATGCCCTGGAAAATGATGCCAACACCATCATCACCTGCGGTGCGGTGCAGTCCAACCACTGCCGCCTGACCCTGGCCTGGTCCGTGAAAGAAGGCCTGGACTGTCACCTGGTGCTGGAAGAACGGGTGAAAGGCTCCTATAAAAAAGAGGCCAGCGGCAACAATTTTCTGTTTGAGCTCATGGGTGTCAAAAGCATCGATGTCGTCCCCGGCGGCACCGACATGATGGCGGCCATGGAGAAAAAAGCCGAGACGTTGAAAGCGGAAGGCAGACATCCCTATATCATTCCCGGCGGGGCCTCCAATGCCATCGGGGCACTGGGATATGCCTCGTGTGCCGCGGAAACCATGGCCCAGCTCAATGACATGCATCTGAACATCGATCACGTGGTGGTGCCCTCCGGTTCCGCCGGGACCCACGCCGGTATGGTGGTGGGCCTGACCGCCATGGAAACCGGTATTCCGGTGAGCGGCATGAATGTGTCCCGGGAGAAGCGGGTCCAGGAAGAGATCGTTTACAAACTGGCCAAAGAGACCGCTGCCAAACTCGGGGTCAAAAAGGAGATTCCCCGGGAGAAAGTGGTGTGCTTTGACCAGTATGTGGGGCCGGGATATTCCATTCCCACCGACAGCATGGTGGAGGCGGTGAAACTGTTTGCACAGACCGAAGCGATTCTGCTGGATCCGGTGTATTCCGGCAAGACCGCAGCCGGTCTCATTGACCTGGTCAGAAAGGGACATTTTGCATCCGGCGCCAATGTCCTGTTTCTGCACACCGGCGGATCACCGGCCCTGTTCGCCTACATGGATTCCTTCAGAAAGTGATATAACCCCGCGGCCGCCTTTTTTTCGAAGGGCGGCCGCGACAACACAAACGGCAGTCGAAAAAATGACACAAGAAAACGAACAGGTGGTGGGCATCATCGGGGGAATGGGTCCTGAAGCCACGGTGGACCTGATGCAGCGGATTATCCGGCTGACGCCGGCCATGGATGACAAGGATCATATCCGCTGCATCGTGGACAACAACCCCAAGGTGCCCTCCCGCATCAAAGCCATCATCGAAGGGGATGCCGAAGACCCCGGGCCGGTCATAGCGGACATGGGCCGGCGTCTGGAAGCCTGGGGCGCGGATTTTCTGGTGATCCCCGGCAACACCGCCCATTATTATTATGATGCCGTACAGCAGGCAGTGAAAATCCCTGTGATCAACATGATCGACCTGGTAGTGGACCAGGTGACAACCCGTTTCAGCCACGAGAAAAACATCGGCATGCTGGCCTCTCCTGCCGTGGCCATCACTAAGCTGTATACCCGCCGGTTTGACGCCTCGGGAAGGACCGAAGTCTGGCCGGACCCCGAACACCAGGACCTGCTGTTCAATGTCATCCGACAGGTCAAGACCGGCCGCATCGCCCCGGACCTTCATCAGCAGTATACAAGGGTGTGTGACCATCTCAAAGACAGCGGCGTCCGGGTAGCCATTGTGGCGTGCACGGAACTGAGTGTTCTTAGCGGAGACCTCTCTATTTCCACGATCGACGCTTCCCAGGTGCTTGCCGAAGCGATTGTCCGTTTGGTCAAACATAGTGAATACCCCTTGACCGGAAATCCTGTTTCGGTTAGAGTGTCCGACAATAACAACCGGTAAGTTCCAGACATCCCTCTGGCGGATTCAGCAGATCGCTGCCTGTCTTACAAAATTTTTGGAGATCGCATGCAGGATCAGCCGCCGCCGGAAAAAGATGCCTTGTCTGCTTATTTTTTTCAGATCGCCGATGCCGTTCAAAAAGAGTCCCAGGATTCATCACTGACATTGTTTCCCATTATCCGGCAGGTGATGGATGCTGCGGCCCAGGTGCTGGATTCTGTGGCACTGACCTGCGAATCTCCGTTGCCTGACTGCGCCAGCGGCTGCAGCTTCTGCTGCCATTCCCGAATCCATGTCACCCCCCTGGAGGCGGTATTGATCAGCGCGTATATCCAGGATTGTTTCAGCGCGGATGATCAATATCATCTGAAAACCCGGATTCGCGACAACCTGGCCCATACCCGGGGACAGTCCCTGGCCCAGCGGGTGGCCATCAAAGACAAAACCCCGTGTATCTTTCTGGATCATCATGCCTGTATGGTGTATGACCAGCGCCCGTTTATCTGCAGAACCTGGAACTCCCTGGACCGCCGGGCCTGTGAAACCGCGTTTGTCTCCGGTGATCATGACGCGGAGATCCCCTGTCTGTCAGCGCCCAATTATGTGTATACCCTGGCCCGGGATGTGGTGCAGGCCGTTTGCACCCGCCTGCATCTGGAGACCGGCCGGGTGGAACTGGTATCTGCCATGGACCAATGCCTGGAACTGACGGATGCGGCCGATTCCTTTACAAAGGGTGTCACAATATTCGGTTCAGGAAAACTGCTCCTGCCGCCGGTTTAAACTTCTGCCATCGGCAAATGTAACGTTACCGTTTTACTGCAAAACGAACCGTTAACCAGGTAACGGTTCACAAACCGATTTTCTTTTTTTCCATACACCGTTAGAAACAAGGGCATCGCGGACGGAACCTGCCATGCTTTTCCAGACAATCGTTTCCCGGCACGATTCTTGAAAGTTTCTGTCATCAGGCAGGATTGACCAAAGACCCGAAAAGACAAGGATATGAAACATGGAAATTACTCAGATGGACCCCGGTTTGAAAAATCAGGTTGCGTTGGTGGATTTCAGCGCGACCTGGTGCGGCCCCTGCCGGCAGATGGCGCCGGTGATCAAGGATCTGGCTGAAAAGTATCGGGGCCGGGTCACGATGGTGGAAATCGATATCAGTTCACGGCCGGATGTGGCCACCCATTATATGGTCCAGAGCATCCCAACATTTATATTGTTTGATCAGGGCCGGGAAATCAAACGATTTGTGGGCGTTCAACCCAAAGAAGCACTGGAAAAAAAACTGAACGATATTCTCTCAGACCGTCACTGAACAGGAGGAACACCATGGCCCGATGTATCAACCATCCGGACAGGGAAACCAGCTATATTTGTTTGAAGCACGGCATTTATGTATGCGAGGAATGCCTGGAATGCCGGGACCCGGATATCTACTGCAAATTCCGGTCGTCCTGTCCCATTCATTTCGTGTCCAAAAAAAATTTTAATGATACCGAAGAAACGGTATCTTTGCATCATAAGGAAAAGCAGTCATGATCAACGCATTGACTTTTATTCAAAAAAATCTGGTATGGGCCATTGCCATGATCTCCGGTCTTTTTTTCGGATACCTGTTTGACGCCGGTTTTTTAAAACAATTCATCATTCCGGTAACGTTTGTCATGGTATATCCCATGATGGTGACCCTGAATGTGAAAACCATCTTCACGGGCCGGGACCTGAAGCTTCAGACCGCCACCCAGGTCATCAATTTCATTCTCATTCCGCTGCTGGCGTTTTCCATCGGAAAAATTTTTCTGTCCGGCCAGGATCCCAAATACGGCCTGTGGGCTGTGGGACTGTTTCTGATCGGGGTCCTGCCCACGTCCTGGATGACCATTTCCTGGACCGGGTTTGCCAAAGGCAGAAAAGAGGGTCTGACCATTGCCCTCTTGATATCTTTGGCCTATATCATTCAGATTCAGTCAGCCGCCTGGTATGTAAAATTCATCAATGTGATGTTCGGTCCGCCAAGACCGGTGAAACCAAAGCCCGATGCCCGACAGACGGTTTTGACCTGATTGTCATGGGTTTCCACGTCATCGCGGTCACCCTGGGGTCGTATATTTTTGTTGACAAATTCTGTGGGCTATTTTACCTGTAAAAGATAAACACCGGTTGATCAGATAACAGCAATGCACCAGCCAGTGACATGAACGCCGGACAAGGAGGACAGCCATGGCCGTGAAATTGATGCACTACTGGACCATCATCCCTTCCTCAAAGGAAGCGTATGCCGACTTTATCATCAAAAAATTCATTCCCGGTGTGAACCGGCTGGGAATGCACACGGTGGCCGGCTGGTCCGTGCTGGTGGGATCCTACAGTGACGTGATCATGGAAACGGTCAGCAACGATCTGGACCAGCTGGAAGACGCCCTCAAAACCCGGGATTACCGGCTGCTCAAATCGGACCTGCTCAATCTTGTGAAAGATTACAAGACCAAAGTCATGATGCCTATTGCCAATCGGGGCAGTTACTCCCTCAGTATATCCCCGGACACAGTCAAGTTCAATCAGATGTGGGATGTCATCACTCTAAAACCGGGCGACTACAAAGCATATGAACAGTTTGTCACCCATGAGTTCTACCCGCTGCTGGAAAAAATCGGGGTCCACCTGGCCGGCGAATGGGAAGTGTTAATCGGTGATGAGCCGCATACAATCTGTGAAGGCCGGGTAACCGATGTCGGTGCTCTCATCCCCGCCCTTCAGGGGCCTGAATTCCGAAGGGCCAAAAAGAAACTCAAACAATTGGTTGAAAATTACCAGAGTCGTATCCTGTCTTTTCACGTGCGGAAAATCAAGGGCTCCCGATACGAAGTATATGAGATCGTCGATCACTGACCGGGACCATGAACAAGTGCCGGACTTGACAGACTGCAATCGCTCGTCAGATAACAAATAAAAGCAGTACCATCAGGACGAGAATGATGAACACGGCAGAAGATCCGATGGTGAACAACGATTGGTTGAAAGTGTCTGTAAACCGCTTTTCCACCCCGTCCGGACCCGTGACTGTCACGCCGGTCAAGTACCACAGGGGCCGTATCAGCAGCAGGGTCAACCGGGCCGGGCCGGACTGGGAAAATCTGTTGATCCGCAGGGGAAGCGCTTCCCCTAAATATTTATGGGCCCGGGCGTTCAAATAATCCATGCCTTTCTGGGCACCCAGCTGGAACAACCGCCCGCCCATCCTATAGAACCAGTCCATATCCAGATTGATCAACGGTTCCGGTGTCAGTTTCTTCAGAAAGATAAAAAATCCCAGGGCCGTAAACAGCAGAATCTGCATGGATTCTGTCACATGGTACGCCGTATAGGGCTCATAAACAGCGGTATAGGGCAGCATGTCATACAGAAACGGGGTGTGCACCCCGATGAAAATGCATAAAAACGCAGCAATGCCCATGGCCAGCTGCATGTGCATCGGTGGATCTCCGGCCTTTTTCCAGGTTTGATGACTGCAGTTGTTTTTCCCGAACCAAATGAAATACGGCACTTTGAGTCCTGTGTGCAGAAAGGTGCCGGCCGAGACCAGGTTCAGTAGGAATGCGGCCCAATAAAGGTGGTCATCAAAACCAGCCGCCACAATCATGGATTTGCTCACAAACCCGGAAAACAGGGGGAATGCGGAAATGGACAGTCCCCCGATCAGCGTGAACACAAAAGCAAGGGGCATTCTGCTGTAAAGCCCTCCCAGATCTGTGAACCGGCTTTTTCCGGTCATGTACAGTACCGACCCGACACCCATGAACAAAAGTCCCTTGTACAGGATATGGGCAAAGGCATGGGCACATGCCCCGTTAATGGCCAGTTCGGTGCCGATCCCGACCCCGGCCACCATGTACCCCACCTGACTGATGATATGATAGGCCAACAGTCGTCTGGCATCGTTTTCCAGCACCGCATACACCACACCGTACAGGGCCATGACCACGCCCAGGGGGATCAGAATCTCCATACCGGCAAACCCCCGGGCCAGCGCGTACACAGCGGTTTTCGTGGTAAAGGCGCACATGAACACGGCCCCGCTCACCGTGGCCTCGCCGTATGCATCCGGCAGCCAGGCATGCAGGGGCGGCACGGCTGCGTTCAGGAGGAATCCGGTCAGAATCAGATACATCGGAAATGTGGGTTGGCTGACATTCAGGTGATGAAACCCCAGATCACCTGTGGCATGATACAGAAGCACGATGCCCGCCAGCAGGACCATCCCGCCGGCGGCATGGACCAGCAGGTAGCGGAATCCGGCCCATACCGATTCCGGGCGCCGGCGAAACCACACCAAGAACACCGAGGAAAAGGCCATGATCTCCCAGAACAGAAACAGCACCAGAAAATCTCCGGCAAAGATCACCCCGAGAGACCCTCCCACATAGATCCAGGCCGCGGCCATCTCAAAGGGATTGTCCACATGAAACCCATACAGGGTGCCGATGATGCACATCAGTGTCATGATATAGGCGAACACCTGGCTGAGCCGGTCCACTCGGCCGAAGGTCAGTACCCATTCCAGAAACGGAAAAATCCCGTATACCCCCTTGGGCATCCACAGGACCGCACCAAATGCCAGGATTGGCACCAGCAGCAGATAGGGCCGGATGAGCTGTCCTTTGACCAGCGGGAGGACCAGAGCCCCGGCGATCAGTATCAGTCCCGGATGCACCCAAAAATCAGCGGTCATAATAATCCTCCTGTCTGGTAATGCCCAACTTGCCGAACCATTTGGAAACAAAAATGATCACCACGCAGGACACCAATCCAAACAACGCCCAGAATCCCGGTAGGTGTTCCGCAGCAGTATGGGCCTTGACCTTGTCCAGAAACAGCGCATCAAAGCCCACCAGCAGGGATAAAATCACGCAACACCCCTGGATCAAACCTTTAAGCCGGTTACGCAGAAACTCAATCAGATCGACGATCATGATATCACCATCCGTACAAACTGCATCATCACACCGGGAAAGATGCCTGCCAGCAGGGAGAGGACCGCGGCCGCCACAATCGGCGCCACCATGATCAACGGTGCTTCCCGGATACCCGTGCTGCCGGACCCGCCATCAGGGGACCGGCCGAAAAACGCCTGAAAGGTCACCGGTGCAAAATAGGCGATATTGAGCATGGTGGAGACCACCAGCACAATAATTACGGCCATCTGACCGGCATCCAGGGCCCCGGTCAGCAGATACCACTTGGTGATGAATCCCCCCACCGGCGGGGCACCGATCATGGACAGGGAGGCCAGGGCGAATGCCCCGAAAGTAAAGGGCATCACACGCCCCAAGCCCCCCATCTCTGAGATATTTTTTTTACGGGTGGCCACATAGACCGCCCCGGCACAGAAAAACAGAGTGATCTTGGCAAAGGCATGGTTAACTATGTGGATGATTCCACCCTGGACCGCCGCGGGTGTAAGCAGGGCCACCCCTAAAATGATATACGAGAGCTGGCTGATGGTGGAATAGGCCAGTCGGGCCTTGAGATTGTCTTTGGTCATGGCGATGATCGACGCGGTCACAATGGTGAAGGATACCACATAGGCGGTCAGAACTCCCAGGTTGAGGGCATCCATCAGGTCGATGCCGAACACGTAAAGCATGACCCGGGTGGTGCAGAACACCCCCACCTTGACCACGGCCACCGCATGAAGCAGGGCCGACACCGGGGTCGGAGCCACCATGGCGCCGGGCAGCCAGGCATGCATGGGCATCACCCCGTTTTTGGCAAACCCGAACAGAAACGCAAAAAACAGACAGAACACCAGGGTCTTCCCGGTGCCGGGGGGAATGATGCCGGTATGAATATTGTCGGCAAAGGTCAGGTTCCCCCCCAGGGCAAACAAAATGATCATGGCCGGCAGTACCAGTCCCACGGACCCTCCCAGCAGAAAGGTCAGGTATTTTCGGGCCCCGCTGCGGGCTTCTATGTCCTGATGATGGGCCACCAGAGGATATGTGGACAATGACAGCATCTCATAGAACAGATACAGAGTCAGCAGGTTCCCGGAAAACGCCACCCCGACGGCGGCACACAGGGCCAGGGCAAAGCAGATGAAAAACCGGGTCTGGGCATGTTCGGATAGCCCCCGCATATATCCGACGGTGTAGGCGGCCGCCACAATCCACAGAAACGAGGACACCAAGGCGAACACGATACCGAAGGCATCCACCTTGAACCGGATGCCAAGCTCCGGGAGCACCTGGATCAGGGTCACCTCCACCACGTTGCCGGTCAGGACCCAGTCGGCCAGCAGCAGCACCATGCTGAATTTCAGGACCGCCGCCGCAAAGGTCCAGAACTCCCTCAGGTTGGGGTGCCCGCAGCTCAGTGCGATCAAGGGTACGGCCCCCAGGGACGCGCACAGGGCGATCACCGGGGCGGCCTGATAAAAAGCGGAGGAAAACATGACCTGTCTGAGATCTCCTTTCTACATCCCGGTCGGCACAGTCCAGCGGATCAGGTAGTCGACCACTTCGTTGGTGTATATCCCTAAACCGAACAGGGCTGCCCCGGTCAGAACCAGGGGCAGCAGCATGGTCAGAGGCGCTTCCTGCATAGGAATTTCCAGGGCTGCAGCATGGATTTTTTCACTGCTTTTTTCAATCGCTGTGTCATCCAGGCGGACGAAAAAAGCCCTCTCTATCAACCTGAAAAAAAGGATTGCCGCCACCAGTCCGGCCATGATCAGGGCTGCCACAAAAACCCATTCGCCAGCTGCCACTGCCCCCTGGAGCAGGTACCATTTGGAAAAAAAACCGCAGGTGGGCGGTATGCCCACAACTGATGCCGCAGCGACCAGAAACACACCGGCTGTCACCGGCATGCGCTGAAAAATCCCCTGCATGGCAGCGGCAGTGCTTTCTCCGGTCCGATAGATAATGGCCCCCACTGCCATGAACAGGCACAGGGTCATGAGCCCGTCCGCCAGAATATGATACACGGCCCCGGTATAGCCGGCGGTGTTGGCCAGCCAAGCCCCGCCCGTGAGATATCCGATCTCCGCCACGATGATATAGGTCAGCATCTTGCGCAGGTCCCGCTGGGCCAGGGCCGTGATCATGCCCAGCACGGCGGCGGCGGATGCCAGATAGATCACCAGCTGACTCCAGGCGATCTGCTGGAAAACATAGCCCGCCGAAAACACCGTGAACATAATCCGGAGCATCACATACACACTGACCTTGGTCATGAGAGGGGCGATGAGGCAGGCGGTGGTGGTACCGGCCCGGCTATAGGCATTGGGCAGCCAGGCATGAAGGGGAAACAACGCCATCTTGGTCCATACCCCCAGAATGATCAGGGTGAAGCCGATCCGCACATTGACCGATCCTTCAAGTTCCGGCCGGCTGAGGATTTTGGCCAGGTCGGCCATGTTCAGGGTGCCGGTCATGATATAGAGATACCCCACGCCCAGCAGGTAGAAACTGGCCCCGATGGTGCCCATCATCAGGTACCGGAAGGTGGCGTAATATGCTTTTCCCTTGCCCCGGGCCAGCAGGCCGTAACTGGACAGCGCGGAAATCTCCAGCAGGACATACAGATTGAACGCATCCCCGGTGGCGGTCATGCCCATCAGGCCGGCCACCAGAAGAGCGAACAGGGCATAATAGTGATGCACCCGATCCGGATTGTCCTGTCTTGCTGTATGCATGGAATAGACGGCGGTGAGCAGGGCACATCCGCTGATCATCACCAGGACCAAGGCACTCAGGTGGTCGATCACCAGCTCGATGCCTATGGGCGGGATCCAGTCTCCCATGCGGTAGTGGATGGCCCTGCCCTCATGCAACACCTGGATCATGGTGGTCAATGCCGCTGCCAGGGACCCGGCGGTGGAGAAGATCAGCAGACCGTAGGCTGTCCGGTGGCCCAGAGGGCCGATCAGGGTCAGCACCAGGGAGGCGAACACCGGCAGCACAATCATGAGAGCAGGAATCTGATCCATCATTTGCGCATATCCTCAAGAATCTCATCTTCCTCAATGGTCCCGTGGACCCGCTGAATCTTCTGCAGCAGGGCCAGGGCAACCCCCAGCACAGCCACCCCCACCACGATGGCGGTGAGAATCAGCACATGGGGAAGGGGATTGGCATAGGCCGTGGCATCCAGCAGAGGCTGGCCGTCCGGTAAAAACTTCAGAATAGGCACCGTGGCCCCGCGCTTGACCCCGATGGACACGATAAACAACAGAATGGCGGTCTGAAAGATCACCATGCCGATGATCTTTTTCATCAGGTTGTTGCGGACAATCATGCCGTAAAGACCGATAAAGAGCAACACGATGGCGGCCCAGTAATTGTATTTGGCGATGATGAAATAAAACAGCTCATCCATGGCGCTACAAACCCTCTTCCAGATCGCCGCCAGAGGCGAGATCGTTATACAAAGAAACCATCACCGCCATCACAGTGATCCCCACTCCGACCTCCACGGCCAGGATCCCATGGGACCGGGCCATCACTTCCGTCACACCCAGAACCTGGGCCAGGGCCGCATATCCCAGAAAATTCCTTCCCATGGCTAGGCAGGCGGCACCGATGCCGGTATATAGCAGGACGCCTGCGGCACAGCACCACAGAACTGCATGTTCCCGGAACCGGTTCATGGAGAACTTCAGGTTGTAGCACAGAGCCAGCAGGATAAAACTGGCTCCGAAAATCACCCCGCCCTGGAACCCGCCTCCTGGGCTGTAATGGCCGTGAACCAGAACATACAGGGCAAAAATCTGCATCACCGGAATAATCGACTGGGCCGCGCCCCGGAGCACCGTATCCCTCCCTTCCCTTTTGGGCCTCAGCCGCAGCACCTTCCGGTGCTTGTGCGAGGTGCGGCGCAGCACCACCATGATAACCAGGGCCGCGGCAAACACCACCACGGCCTCGAACAGGGTATCATAACTACGGAAATCCGCCAGCACCGCGGTCACCACATTGGGGGTGGCGGTTTCATGGTACCCCTGTTCGATATATCCCGGGGACAAATGGGTACTGGCCGGGGAGACCGGATCGGCCCAGTCCGGCAGATCCCGGGTGGCGCTAAGCATCATTGCGGCGCAGATCACTGCAATGACAATGGTAAGCTGTTTGATTCCCTGCTCTTTGGGGCGGTCTTTCTTGATCCACCGGTTAATATACTGGGCTGTGCCCAGAAAAATCACGGTGCTGATGGCCGCCCCCACCGCCGCTTCGGTGAACGCCACGTCCACGGCCATCATATGGGTCCACATCAGGCAGATGAGAAAACTATACACCCCGGTCACAATGGCACTGCTGATCAAGCCTTCCAGGGCCAGGGCCGTGACGGCGCAGATCACCATCATCAGCAGCACCAGAATATCGAACTGCCACAGCAGGCTGGCATCCCAGGTCATTTTTCCTATCCTTTCAGATCTTCCGGGTAAAAACCGTTGTCTATATTTTCGTCATCCCCTTCCTTGCCTTTGTCCTTTGACGATCGTGTCCAGTATGGCACCCGGAACTCGTATCCGGCGTCGATGATGGCATGGGTGGCCGTGGGACTGGCAATGAAGATGTAAAAAACAATCAGCATCAGCTTGCCGGCGGTCAGCAGGGTGCCCCCGTCTAAATCCCTCAAAAGAAACAGAATCCCCCCCCCCAGAAACAGGGTGGTGGAAAGGGTGTCTCCCTTGCCCGCGGCATGGACCCTGGAGTAGAAATCTGGGAACCGGATGATTCCCACGGTGGTGGCCACAAAGAACAACAGGCCGGCGAGCATCGAAATAATGATCAGAAAATCCAAAATCATGGGGTTTCCTTTCGGTCCGAATCCTTAGCCCCATAGGTATCCACATCTTCCACCTCGGGGCCGGCGGACGGTGCCACCAGCGATTCTCTGGGTTCGGGCGGGGCCGGCTGGGCCAGACGCTGGTAAAACCGGGCCGCAGCAATGGTGGTAATGAAATTGAGCAGGGCATAGGCCAGGGTGATGTCGATGAACAGGTCCACCCGGCCGTCGATGATCCCGATAAGCACGATCAGGACCGTTGTCTTGGTCCCGATGACGTTCATCCCCAGCATCCGATCGATAACCGTGGGGCCGGCCACCACCCGATAGAGGTTGCACAGCATCAAAAAAAGGATGGCTACGGTCATGGCGATAAAGAACGGTTCCAGGTTCATCGAGCCCCCCCCTCAAACACCCAGGCCACCCAGCGCTCCATCTCGCCGGGCCCCGGTCCGGCCAGATCGGCGGAAGAACGCCGGGTGATGGCATGCACATAAAAGATATCGTCTTCGATTCTGACACTCACCGTACCCGGGGTCAGGGTGATGGAATTGGCCAGAACGAACCTTGCGAAATCGGTTTTCAATGATGTCCGGAATTTGATGATATGAGGATTCAGATGTTTTTTAGGATACAATGAGAGTGATAGCCCCGCGATATGGAAATTGGCCAGCACAATCTGTCCGAAAAGCCACAACAGGTATCTGAGAAAGCAGGCGATTTCTATCAGGGTGGCACCCAGTTTTTTGGTGTGCCCCTCAAATAAAAGGTCATGGGACAGCCAGGCCACCAGTCCGCTGGAAAACACCCCCATGCCCAGGTGAAACAGATCAAATCTTCCGGACAATGCCGTCCAGAAGGCAAGCATGACGAAAAAAGTGAATACAGGCGGCATGGTCCCTACTCCCCTTGCCATCCCAAAACTCGTTTTAACATCACCGTCTTTGAGAATTTCGTAGAAGTGTCCATTTCTGTCGGTATTCCTCCTCGGCCAGCCAATGCCGGCGGCTTCGGGTAACGCCAAACCAGTTCGCAGACTCTTTCCGATGACAGGAACATGACCCTTTTTTTGAATGTCTTATCATGAAAAACGGGCTTCATCAATGAAAAAGCTTGGACCCGATGGTGATATCATGACACAGAGAATAATTTTTCCGGGGCTTTTTTCGCATTCCCCGGGGATTTTGGTTGACAAATGAAAGCGCGTATTCTAAGTCAGAAATTGAAGATATCAATCAAAACCTGACAGGAGAGCACCAATGACCGTCAAACTGATGCACTACTGGACAATCACCCCCTCAAAGGCTGACGAATACGCTGAATTCGTCGTCAACAGATTCATTCCCGGCATCAACAGCTTAGGGGTACACACAGTGGCCGGGTGGTCCGTCCTGGTGGGATCATACAGTGAGGTGATCGTGGAAACGGTCAGCAATGACCTGGATCAGCTGGAACTGGCCCTGAAAAGCACGGAATACCGCCACCTGAAATCCGACCTGCTCAATTACATCAAACATTACAAAACCAAGGTCTTGGTTCCCCTGAAAAAAGAACCGGCATATTCCATGGATTTCGGCGAAAAAACAGTCAAATTCAACCAGGTATGGGATATCATCACCCGGGAAAAGGATGATTTCAAAAAATACCGGCAATTTGTTCTTTCGGAATATTACCCGGTTCTCGAACAGATCGGTGTTCATGTTGCCGAAGAATGGGAAGTGCTCATCGGAGACGGGCCCAGAACGATCTGCGAAGGACGGGTCAAGGATGCGGAAACGTTGATTTCAGGCCTGCAGAGTGTCAAATTCCGTCAGGCCAAGGAAGCGCTCAAAACCCGGGTTGAAAATTATGAAAGCCGGATTCTGTCTCTTCATATCATGCGGTACCAGGACAACTCATCAGAGCACTACCGCATTGTTGACGATTGATATCACAGAATTTCAGTTCAGAGGATGATCCAGCAGATTACCGCTCCTGGATCTCTGCAGTAACCTGAAACTCGGGCGCCTTGAGAATATTACGCTTCACCGTGCACAGGCCGGCGGTTTTGACAACTGCGGATTTGTATTTTTCGGGAAACCCCGGCGGCAGGCTGATCTGGATATTCACTTTTTCGACCAAATGGGTCTGTTCGTTTCTGTCAAAAGTCAAAGACATTTTCATGCCCGTGGTATCGATGTTTCTTTCTTCACAAAAGTAAACCACATAAATTCCGGCACAGGTTCCCATGGATGAGAGAAACAGATCAAAAGGCTCGGGCGCACTGCCGTCTCCCCCTTCCGCTTTGGCTTGGTCTGTTTCAATGGTAAACCCATTGTAATGGGCGTTGACTTTTTTATTGCCGGGAAAAAAAATTTCCATAGTCATTGGCATCACTCCCTTTTCAGCAGGATATCAGGTGTATTCAACTCTCACATTAGCGCTTACTATAATCAGAATCACAGGTATTGCAAATTATTTTGTACCAGACGTGAATTAGGGTGCCGCATGCCACGATGGCCGTATCTGAAAATGACGGTTTCATTTTGTCTCCTTGGATTCGGGGTGTTGGCCGGGAACCAGGAGCCCCTCCAGGCGTTATTAAGCGTTTCCAGGTTCACGGAGTCAGGTCACATGGTTGAGGTAAGTAAAAGCCAATACGTGATCTGATCACCG